>JAJFJK010000029.1 GCA_021774075.1 Nitrosomonas sp.
ACAATTCTACAAATCCTGAGCCTAACTTTTTTCTAGAAAACAACACTCGATCAATTACTTAAAAACATGAAGACACAAATGGCCACACAGCAAGACAATAACCAACTGAATCTATTTAACTAAATTGCCGGACACTACTGAGGAAATATATATAGCGCTTTGGGTGATTTGAATGAGGCGTTACAGTTCTATGAAAAATACAATCAGCTTGAACAAGAACTCTATGATGCCTACCCCAGTAATGTGGAATTCAAGAACGGCCTGGCGATTTCATGTATTAAATTAGGCTTGCACTATGAACAGTCAGACAATCAAGTCACTGCTAAAAAATACTATGAGCAATCTATCGACTTACTGCAAGCCTTAGTGCGCGAATCTCCACGCTATGTTGCGTTCCAGAAAAATCTGGATTGGGTTACAGCCCGATTAGCCCAACTGGAATAACAACAGGATTAATCCTGTTGACCATTATTTTCTTTGCGAGCGGTTCCTCAGTAAAATCCGCACTTAGACATCATCCTAAGGTTACGCATGTCTGCAAAAATTCCAATGTGATGCCACCCAAAAATTTGTCGCCTTTTAATGTTGCGTGGGTGGTTGTTTCATCCGTTTGTTTTAATGTTAATACAAATTTCGCAGCGCCTGTCCCCATCCCCGTACCGCCGCTGTCAACGGATTTATGCGCATAAGGCACAATCTCGGGATAAGGGTCGACGTAATCAAGCACTGCGTCAGGATTTGTGGGTGAGTTGCTTGGATAGATGCCGGGTAAGAACCTCGTGTCATATGCGTAAATTTCGGATGTCTCTACATCCGGGTAGATCCAGAATTTGTAATGCAGGATGCGCATAAACCATCGGCTATCAGCATGTAACCTGTTTACGACACAGTGCGCTAAGGCGGCATGGTCACCGTGTAGGTTTGCTGCATAAAGCAGGGGTTTCTCTTTTGGCCCGCTGAGATTCGCACATGCTGACAGGAGTAGGGTTAAAATAATTATTGATTTTTTCATAACTTGGATTCACCAAAGTTTTGGTTGCTTGATTATTCTGCCGCACAAAAAAACCAGCCGGTTTCACAACAATGTTGAAAAACGAGCTGGTTTTTTTCTTATTTATTAGCGAAGTGCTATTAGGGCGCCTCTAAAAATTCAGAGTTCGCCCAAATGTAAGGCGCGGGAAAAATTTTGCAGTGCAGCATATGGTTGATATAACAGTAAGAAATTTTTCCTGCAACGCAGCAGTTAGGATGAAATCTGGATTTTTAGAGGTGCCCAATTCATTATCCACCAAAATACACATAGGGTTTCATCGGTACTTTGGATTCTTTAAAACGCATTTGTTCTGTTTTATCCAGTTCTTTGTCCCACCAAATGCTTCGTGCAGCCAGGCGTTTTTCTTCTAATTGCGGATTCTTTTCAAGTAATTCGCGCATAAACTTTGTATGTTCTGATTCGTAGCTATAATCCATGATTCTCAATTATTCATTAATGCAAAAACGTGACTTTATCATAGTAATCAATGCCAATACTAAATTTTTAACGGTGTGACTATTTGAATCCAAATTTCAGGGCGCCTCTAAAAATTCAGAGTTAGCCCAAATGCAAGGCGCGGGGAAAATTTTGCAGTACGGCATATGGTTGATATGACAGCAAGAAATTTTTCCCGCAACGCAGCAGTTGGGATGAAATCTGGATTTTTAGAGGTGCCCTTCATTCTATTGAACAGGTCATTGCTATCTCAATTGCAAATAATCTGCATCTGTAATTTGAGACCAATGCTTTGCTTTATTAAGAAAAATTTGCTGACTTTGTATGACTTCCTTGGCTAGCAGGGACTTCCCGGCTGCTTGAATTAACAATTCTTTATTCGCTTTTCTGAATGCATCCAACACATCTTTCGGGAATGAGCGTATCTTGATATCACTTTTTTCACGCATTTTTTTCCATGCGATAACATTGCGATAAAAAGATTCGGACAACATATCAAATGACACTTCTTTGGCTGCGATGGTGATAATTGCCTTTAAATCTTCCGGCAATGCATCAAATTCTTTTTTATTGATAAATACATGCAATTCAGCGCCGGGTTCATGCCAGCCCGTATAATAATACGGTGCAATTTTCTGAAAACCCATTTTTACATCATTTGCCGGCCCCACCCATTCCACGGCATCAATGGTGCCACGCTCAAGCGACGTATATAACTCACCGGGCGGAATACTGACCGGTTTCATCCCGGCTTTACCCACTACTTCACCGGCATGCCCTGGAATGCGCATTTTTAACCCTTTTAGATCCTCAAGTGAGTTTATTTCTTTGCGAAACCAGCCGCCCATTTGTATATGGGTATTACCTGCAGGAAACGCAACAATATTATGGCGCGCATAAACTTTGTTCAACAATTCAAGGCCGCCGCCATAGTAATACCAAGCGTTCATCTCGGTTGGGTTCATGCCAAAGGGGGTGGTGGTGAAGAATGTTGTGGCGGGATCTTTGCCTTTGTAATAGTAGGAAGCCGTATGGCCCATTTCGTAAGCACCGGAGCGAACCATATCAAAAATACCTAACGGTGCTTTATGCCTGCCCGGCGCATCAACAATGATTTGCATGCGCCCACCGGACATTTTTTCTACATTACCAGCAAAACGCGCGGCTGCATTGTGCAGCATTGGGGTGCCTTCTGGCCAGGACATTGCCAGTCGCCATTTATAGGACTGCGCTGATGAGGCCTGTATTACAGATAAAAAAAGTAACAGCGAAAATACAAGAATAAACGGCAAATGTTTCATGTCTTACACTAACAAGTTAAACATCACCGTATTGGGCATGCATGACAGCTTGTACTTTTCATAACTGCATATCAATTAAATAACCGCGACTTCTTCTTCGAATCGAAGGATTACTTTGTCATCATCATCTATATCGATGGTCACTTTGCCACCGTTCACCAGACAACCAAATAATAGTTCACCAGCCAATGCGCTTCGAATGGTGTCTTGTATGAGGCGCTCCATTGGTCGCGCACCCATGAGGGGATCAAATCCATTTTTAGACAGATACTTGCGCAGTTTATCGCTAAAAGTTGCTTCTACTTTCTTTTCATGCAACTGCGTTTCAAGTTGCATCAAGAATTTGTCTGTCACACGCAGAATGATTTCTTGATCCAATGGTGAGAATGAAATCAGTGCGTCCAGTCGATTACGAAACTCTGGCGTAAACAGCCGTTTAATATCGGCCATTTCATCGCCCGCCTGCTTTGAATTCGTGAACCCAATAGATGATTTGCTAAGTGCTTCGGCACCTGCATTTGTTGTCATGATAATAATGACATTGCGAAAATCAGCCTTACGTCCATTGTTGTCCGTCAACGTGCCGTAATCCATTACCTGCAGTAGAATATTAAAAATATCTGCGTGCGCTTTCTCAATCTCATCTAATAGCAGAACTGAATAAGGGTGCTTGATAACCGCC
This sequence comes from Nitrosomonas sp., assembly GCA_021774075.1. Taxonomy (GTDB): domain Bacteria; phylum Pseudomonadota; class Gammaproteobacteria; order Burkholderiales; family Nitrosomonadaceae; genus Nitrosomonas. Next base: position 3,473 of record JAJFJK010000029.1, read on the forward strand.
TCTGTTAACAAACCGCCTTGATCGTACCCAACGTAACCCGGAGGAGCACCGATCAGTCGTGATACGGCATGACGCTCTAAATATTCTGACATGTCAAAGCGATGCAAGTGAACACCCAGTGCATAAGCTAATTGACGTGCCACCTCAGTTTTTCCAACACCTGTCGGCCCGGAGAAAAGGAACGAACCTACGGGCTTTTGTGGGTTGCCAAGTCCGCTTCTGGACATTTTGATTGCAGCCGCGAGTGAATTAATAGCTGCATCTTGCCCAAACACAACGGCCTTCATATCACGATCCAGTGTTTTTAGCTTATTGCGATCATTGGATGAAATACTCTGTGGTGGAATACGCGCAATTTTGGCAACAATATTTTCAATCTCAGTTTTGCCAATCACCTTGCGTTTCTTTGATTTTGGCAAAATGCGCTGTGCTGCGCCTGCTTCATCAATAACATCAATTGCTTTATCGGGCAAATACCGATCATTGATATATCGATCTGATAATTCAGCGGCGGAGGTTAGCGCATTCATGGTGTATTTGACTTTATGATGCAACTCATAACGTGATTTCAAACCACGCAAAATAGCTACCGTTTCCCCGACACTTGGTTCATTCACATCAATCTTCTGGAAACGCCTGGAAAGTGCGTGATCCTTTTCAAAAATACCTCGATACTCGCTATATGTGGTAGCACCGATGCACCTGAGTTGGCCCGTATTCAATACCGGTTTCAAAAGATTGGATGCATCCAGAACACCACCTGAGGCAGCCCCGGCACCAATTAATGTGTGGATTTCATCAATAAACAGAATTGTTTCAGAATTTTCTACCAGTTGTTTTAATACGGATTTTAAACGTTGCTCAAAATCACCACGATATTTGGTGCCCGCTAACAACGCGCCCATGTCCAGTGAATAAACCTGATGATTCAGTAACAACTCAGGTACGTCTTCTTCAACAATACGTTTGGCTAAACCCTCTGCAATCGCGGTTTTGCCGACACCAGCCTCGCCCACTAGTAAGGGATTATTTTTACGACGTCGGCATAATGTTTGGATGACCCGCTCTACTTCCTTATCACGCCCCACTAAAGGATCAATTTTATTGTTTAACGCTAATGCGTTGAGGTTTACAGTGTAGTTCTCAAGCATACCGCCCGCATTTTGCTCTTGCTCACTATCATTTTCATTGGCCGGCTTGGCTTCATTTTCCTGCGGTGTTTTTTTAATATTGTGGGAAATATAATTAACCACATCCAGGCGTGTTACCCCTTTTTGTTGCAGGAAATAGACAGCATGTGAATCCTTCTCGCCAAATATAGCCACCAAAACATTGGCTCCATTGACTTCTTTTTTCCCTGAAGACTGAACATGCAAAATTGCCCGTTGAACAACACGCTGAAAACCCAATGTAGGTTGCGTGTCAACGTCACCATCTCCATTAATGACAGGCGTATGACGGGAAACATGGTCCAATAAAGTGGCGCGTAAATCTTCAATATCCACCAAACAAGCATTTAATACTTCTATAGCACTAGCGTTGTCAAGCATTGCCAATAATAAGTGTTCTACTGTAATGAATTCATGGCGTTTTTGCCTTGACTCGACAAACGCCATATGTAAACTGACTTCTAAATCTGGGGCAATCATTTCAGTTCTCCTCCATCACACATTTAAGTGGATGTTGATTTTTTCTTGCAAAATTGACGACTTGATCGACTTTGGTACTTGCAATATCACTTGGGTAAACACCACACACACCGACACCTTCCGTATGCACCTTTAGCATGATTCTTGTTGCTTGTTCTTGACTCATAGAAAAAAATATTTTTAGCACGTCTAATACAAACTCCATAGGCGTGAAATCATCATTCAATAACAATATCTTATACATAGGAGGGGGTTTTAGTTTGTTTTTCCCCTGCGTAAGTATAACGATTTCGAAATCACCACCCGTCATACCACTTTCCTCTACCAATTTTTTGGTTAGTTTTAACACAAACCCATCATGTTTTACTACCAATATAGTTGACGATTACGACAAAATTTTCAAGTATCTTGAGACATCCATATTACTCTTATTTACAAATATGAGGTAACCGCTTGACTTTAACAACCGATTTGCGTAAAACAGTATGTGGCGTTTGGCTTCAAGCACTTTGCGGGTACCGGTTCTATCCGTTTATGGTCTTGAAATTCAAATAGTGTTAGGGTTTCCGGCCCAGTTTCTTAATATAGGAAGTAGAAATGGCAACAGGTACAGTAAAATGGTTCAATGATTCCAAAGGTTTTGGTTTTATTACTCCTGATGATGGTAGCGAAGATTTATTTGCACACTTTTCAGCAATCAACATGTCTGGGTTTAAAACACTCAAAGAAGGCCAAAAAGTGAGCTTTGATGTCACTCAAGGACCCAAAGGGAAACAAGCCTCAAATATCCAATCCACTTAACTGTTTGTTCATAAACTGGCGTAGACTTACAACACAGTCAGACCGTAATATAGTATTTTACCCCTTGCCAGCTTTATTCTTGGCAAGGGGTATTTGTTTTTCAAAATAACATCTCCTCATCTTAGCACTTCCGTTTTTATCCCATACGCTTTGTAAGCGCTTCACCAAATACCGAGCAAGAAACCTTTTCTGCCCCATCCATTAATCTTGCAAAATCATAGGTAACAATTTTATCTTGAATCGTCGC
>JAJFJK010000030.1 GCA_021774075.1 Nitrosomonas sp.
CCTCCAGACCTTCCCTCGCGAGTTGGCCCTTGCCATTTGCTAGTAGTTAGCATCTAATAGCAACATAAATCGCAGTCGATGGTGATCTTCCTACAGAGGACTTTCACCTCATTAGTTCATGCCCATGCTGGGCGTACACAAAAGCAATTAACTCGGACAAATCTCCGCGGTGTTTATTTTGCGCTAAAAGAGCCTAGCACAAAACAAACCCCGCTACGGTTTGCCGGTTATTGCTGGCGTTATATTTATCCAAATCTCGGAGTTGGATTTGTATGTATAGATTTAAATTTACAGATGACGGTAAAGGCCAAATTCAAATTGATGGCTTTATTGAATCATTTGAGTCTAATTTTTCTTTTTGGTCGAAAAATGATTATGAAGTTCATTGGTTAAAAGCATCAGAACAATTATCTTTAGGTAATAATGTTTCTTTTATTACTTCGATTACAAACCCAAATAATACAAATTTCATAATGACTTGGACATGTTACGTGCTAAATAATCAACTTGTATTTCGAGAACAAATATTATTCTTGGATGACCTACCGTTTAAATTAGATATGATTGAACCTCATAATAATGTGTCGCCTTATGAATCTTTTTCTGAGGATGGTGATGAAATATCTGAATGGATAACGTCAGAATAAATATAACAAGACAATTTAAACGGAACAAAAATTGTTTGTCATTTTTCGTTCCTCACAAGTTTGGCAAACAATTTTAGCCCGCTTAATGTGGGCGTTATGTGGCAAGTAACAATGCTCCTGCAGATTCCGAGCTTTGGTTGTGTTTGTGATCAACGCTTTGTGAATTTCGGTTACTCTACCCAATGAATTGATGAGGAGAAAGTTAATGTTCGATTTACAACAATTTGTAAGGGAATGCCAATCGGCTCTGGATGATCCAAAACCAGCTAAACGGGTTGAAGCTCTTGTTAAAGAAGCTATTTCGGATCCGAATGCCGTAAGGGTGGCATTTGCAGAAGCTAACAACGTTGAACGCCAGGGGCCGATTACCTTTGCCTGGCGCGATGCTAGTTTGTCTGTTGCAGATGTCACAACACCACCAGGATTGAGATCACCGGCTCACAATCACAAAATGTGGGCCGTTATTGGGGTTTACGACGGACAGGAGCACAACAAATTTTACAGGTACGAAGAAGGAGAACTTCACGAGAAAGGAGAACGTATGCTAAAAGAAGGTGACGTGGCAGTCCTCGGCATAGAAGCAGTGCATGCTATTGCCAATCCATTGTCAGAAACTTCTAGTGCAATCCACGTCTACGGCGGTGATCTGGTCGAGCGTTCTAATCGAAGCATGTGGAACCCACATACGGATGAGCGCGAAGATTACGACATGACTCAGCTAATAACCTATGTCACCGAAATGAGTGTTTTGAAGTAGAAAAAAATGGATAAGCAGAAGACTAACCGATGAGATTCGCCACATAACAAACACATGCAGACCGACAAACCACTCTTCGTGACCCCGATCTTCGATCTTCGTTTTTCTTTAAGTAACAGCTCCGTAGTTCACTGATTTCACAACTGTAGACATAGCACTGATTCCTGTCAATCAGCAAGTAGTCATCAATGCACGGCAAACGTTAATGGGCCCAGGGTTCTCTAGTAACTGAAAAACCTCATCGACGGATAAATTTGGATTTTTCTCTTTTAATAACGCAATACTCCCACTTACAATTGCTGTGGCGAGTGAGCTGCCTGAGAAAAAATCATATTTATTACGTGGTGCGGTAGAGATAATTTCTTTTCCGGGGGCAAGCAGTATATTTTTATTTTTCATTGGACTAAGTTTATCTTTGTCTTCTGAAGATGCCACTGCGACGACACCGGGAATTGATGCGGGAAAGTTTACTTGATGATTGCGATCGTCCGTTGCGGCAACAAATATTATTTCTCTTTTTTGACCTTCATTAATTATGCGAGTAAGCAAGTTATCTTGTGGGCCCGATAAGCTTAAATTGACTATATCGACTGCTTGTAAAATCGCAAAATCAAGCGCTTTTGCTAATGACCAACTGCTGCAAATGGCATAGTTATCAGCTTTAGCCTGATAGAAGCATGATTTCAACCCCAGTAACTGAGCATCAGGCGCTACACCATAAATGCCAATATTGTTATTCGCAATCGCAGCAATGACGCCGGCTATAGCGGTACCATGCCTATCCGAAGTGAACGACTCATCGCCTTTCTCAACAAAATTTTCCTGTAATACAACTTGGTTGGCCAAATCGAGATGTTTGGTATCGATTCCCGTATCAATTATCGCAATCTTGATGCCTTTTCCTGTAAATTGATGATGAACCTTGTCAACCCCAGTCTGCTTAACACCGTGTTGTAATTGAGCGTATTGGTCCGAGTATTGCCCAGCCTGACTAATGAAGACGGAATTATTCTGTACCGACTCAACACGTGCATCACTTAAAAGCTCCGCAACCAGTTTTGGCATGTCAGATTGCTCGGAAATAATAAAAACCAGACACTGAATACCGAGCGAATCCAGTGGGAAAGCGCCACTTTTGGTCAATGGATAATCACGCAATAATTCCTGCTCGATGAATGACCAACGGCTTTTATCTTTTGCTGCAAGGGTTACAAGTATTTGTCGTGCCATGAATTGCTTCGGCAAATGGGAAGCTTTCTCTTTTGTATTCGCTGCCTGTTGACCATTTGGGGGTGACGTTGCACAAGAAGTCAGTAGTATAGTGATTGAAATAATTGCAAAAATTATGGCATTCATATGTCTATTTCTCCTAATCTACGACTTCTGCAAAATCGACGTACTTGTTTTCTCGAAGTGTACCTAGTGTTTTAGCTAAATCAGCGTGATTTGAATCCAATCTAATTGTGAATACACCGCGCGGAGATGGCCCCTCAACAAGGGTTGCAGATACACCTATCAACAATGAAGATAGCTCACTTAATTGCATCGTTTCTGAGAAAACAATGCGGACATGTGGGTTGTTTGTATTTGTTGGGGCTATTTCTGAAGAATACGTTTGGAAGTTTATAGTGGAAGTATTGGGCACCAATATAACAACGACAACACTCAATATCACGACTAAAGCAGACTGGGAAGCAACCATCCAGCGCAAAGCGGCTGGGGCATTGATGAATACGCCGAGACCATTTCGTACAGCCTGCCAAATAGAGACGGGCTTCTCGTTTGCTTGCGGTGACGTTTGCTCAATAGCGTCAATTTTATTGAAAATTGACTGTAAATGTACCGGCCCCGGTTGCCAGTCGGTTTTGATCCCCTGGTGTTGGATAGCCGCTTCCAACTTTTGAAGTGTTTCAACTTCTTGTTTACACGCTATGCACCGTATAAGATGCTTTTTTACACGTTGGCATTCTGCGTCTGTTAATGTGCCGTTTACATACGGCGGTAGTAACGTGAAAATTTGCACATGCATTTCTTCAGATATCTCAGGTTGTATTGATTTATCCATTGTATTCGCCTGCTATTGGTGTGCATTCAGATGGTTCATGAGTTGCTTCTTTGCGTGATGCACTCTTGTTTTGACAGTATTCACCGGACAGTCAAGAATCTCGGCAATTTCTGGATAGGTAAAACCTTCATAAAACACCATTTCAATAACCGCCCGATGTGAAGCTGACAATACCTCCAGCGCGCCGACAATGGAATGATGCAGTTCAGCGTGCTGCGCTAAAAAATCCGGTCTTTCACAGTCTTCGATTGTTATATCCATCTCTTTTTCCTCAAAAGAGACATAGCGATTTTGTAATGTTCGATCGCGCGCTAGAATTTTTAAGGCTTTTTTATAGGCTATTCCAAATACCCAAGTAGACACTTTTGACGAAGGTGTGTAACGCGCAGCATTTTGCCAGACAACTAACATTACATCTCCCACTGCCTCTTCTACATAATCATTCTGCTTTAAAAACTTAAATAAAAAATTTGCCAGACGCGGACTAAACACATAGTAAAACTGTTCAAATGCATTTCGATCTTGGTTCGCTATTTTTTTTATGTATCCATAAAGTTGGTCATTCTCACGGTTATCTCGATGCATAGTGTATGCCAACTTAGCTAAATTATATTTTTCCAACTATTCATTTGAAAGTCTAACACAGTCACTTTATCCACTTTATCAAGCCGGAGACACAAAAATTATAAATTTCCTGCAAATCTGTTCACGCAAAAACCTACTGAATCAAATTGATTAGTTATCTGTAGTTTCCCCTATGTCAGAAAAGGGTTCAAAAAAAAATTTGATTTTTTTTTGAACCATTCTTCACGCACCAGGAAATCACTTATGTACCACACGAAACATGCCTCAAAATAAAGTAACGCAATACAAAGCCTTAAATTTAGAACCAATCAATTCAAATGGAGATTTAAAAAATGAAAATCAGAAACTTATTAATTGCAGTTGCAACATTAACAATCTGCAACTACACTTTTGCCGACTTTCCAGAATATGATATCAGCAGTCGCTCATTGACGATTCCTAAAGTTAATGTCACAACCCGAGTTTTTGGTGAACCATCTGCGTTAGGTGTTTTCAAAGCCGATCTTGAATTTCAACCTGGAATTAATGGGTTTGTCCTGAAAAGTGCAGAACAAATTGAAGATGTAACGAGTCAGATCATAATTGGTAACGATGCCAATTCAATAGAAAATCAACTGGTACAGCCGCAAGACGATGCGCTTGCTGGCGGTGGTCGCAATCAAAGCCTGAATTTTGGTGATGTTTTGGAAGGTGGTTTTGGTGATGACATCCTTATTGGTGGATTGGGTGCTGATGTATTGCTGGGCGGCGGGGGTGACGATGTCATTATCGGTGGCACCGAAGATTTTAACCCTGAAAATCGTGATCGCGCATTTGGTAATAGTGGTAACGATACTTTTATATGGGCACCGGGCGATGGCAGTGATTTTTTTGATGGTGGCCCCGGAGATCAGGACGTATTGATTTTTGGTCTGTTGGGAGAAAACGGGAATAATGCTCCTGTATTTGACGTGCAACAGGATCAGAACTTTGATGGCATCTATATTAATGCTGCAACAGGACTGCCCATCGTCGATGTTACAAACTCCCCAGGTTTTTGTACTATTCTGGACAAATCTACCTATGCGAGTGAACTTGACGCACTTAATTTAGACCATCTTGTTCGTTTCTCAATTCGCGGAATAGCCGATACATTTGATACCGGCGAGCAAGATGAAGATAATGGCTTACGGGTCACGCTACATATCAAGAACGTTGAATATGCCGTTTGTACCGCACGGGAAGGCAGTGCTATAGAGGTTTGGGATATTTCAGCTACGCCTGCTATACCGGCACTGATTACTGATTTGCCTGCTAAAGTTCAGAGTATGATTCAGTAGGTTGAGACAATTGATGATTTTTTTAAAGTGAGTGAGGAGCTTTGACTATGAATTGCATTAAATTCATAGTCAAAAATCCCACGCCATATGCACATCTGTATGCACGCACACATCTGGGTCAATTCCGGGATTCATCGGAAGTCTCCTTATTTATAAACCGCCTAAAGTTCTATAGAAGAGGAAATAACCAATGAATGGACATAGTTTAAGCCATACGGCTTGGAATCGTAAGTATCATAACCTGACTTCTTTGGTTTTCGCTTGGTTTTGATAACCCTATTTGTTTTCATTATGTTGTGGCATGAATTCTTATAACTGTTAAGCTTTTAACTGTAAGGAGAAGAAATGGAACAGATTGTAAAAGATCTAAAAGCATTGATTGCAAAGAACAGTTGGGAGAACGATTTTCAAATGGCTATAGATGAGGCTCATAAGCTTGATCTACCCATAATCGGCGGTATAACGAATTTGGATGAATATTACGACTACTTAGACGGTTTTATCCACTGGACACCGAAAGAGACAAGTAGCGATCCACGACTCGTCTATGATCATCTGGTTGCCTTCTACTTCTTTATGCAATTTCCGTCGATCAGGCAATATCAGAGCCCGATCACACCACATAAGCCCAAGAAGCATGATGAACTAACGAACTTGTCCAAGTGGATAGTCAAGTGTGCTAACGTTTGGGGAGCGTACCTTGATACACCGGAATCAGCTAAAGAGATCCAGACCTTTAAAAACGACCCGTGGTTTAACTGGGGTGAATATATGGCGCCTCCAAGTGGTTACCTTACCTTTAACGAGTTTTTTGCCCGTCACACAAAACCTGGCATGCGTCCGATAGCCGGCTTAAATGACGATAGCGTTATCGTTTCTCAGGCGGACTGCACGATGGTCGGATGGTGGCAGATAGGCCAGAACTCAAATATTCACTTGCAGCAGGAAAATAAGAAGGATGTCGTCATACAAAGTCAGTAGTGTCCGGCAATTTAGTTAAATAGATTCAGTTGGTTATTGTCTTGCTGTGTGGCCATTTGTGTCTTCATGTTTTTAAGTAATTGATCGAGTGTTGTTTTCTAGAAAAAAGTTAGGCTCAGGATTTGTAGAATTGT
>JAJFJK010000004.1 GCA_021774075.1 Nitrosomonas sp.
TATTTTATGATGCGAGAGACAAGTATCATATTGCTGCTCCGGGGTTGTAAAGCATGGCATGTTGGACATTAGGAATAATCGGCAACTCGGGAGATCCTGAGTGGTCTTTCAAATAAGAGAGTAGGTTGAACAAGTGATAATAAAGCAAGAACAACTGAAGCGACTTAGGAAGTCGGATGATGGCGTAGTACCGTTGATAGATGTGTAATGCATCAGGAGGAAAGGCCATCACGACAACAACGGCGTTGTAAGGACACACGAATCGTGCCCAGAAACGAACAAACCGTGGCAACAAAACTACAACGCATAGCCAACAAGGCCAGCGTAGATAAGCGATTTAAATTCACCAGTTTATTTCATCTGATGAATAAAAGCTTATTGCTGGAATGTTTTACGCAGCTGAAAGAAAATGCGGCGTCAGGCATAGACAATATCACCAAGGCACACTATGCAGCTGATTTAGACACAAACCTTGATAGCTTGGTATCACGTCTTCATCAAATGACATATAAGCCACAACCCGTGTTAAGGATTTACATACCAAAGCCGGGTAGCCATACACAGCGACCGCTGGGTATCCCAACGTTAGAAGACAAACTGGTGCAGGCAGGTCTGGTAAAGATCTTGCAAGCGATCTATGAGCAAGACTTCATTGACGACTCCTATGGTTCCAGACCTGGAGTCGGTTGTCATGATGCACTACGTGTATTGAGTCAAAGCGTTGAAGGTAAACCAATAAATGCCATCGTAGAAGCGGATATAAAAGGCTTCTTTGATAATGTTGATCAAGAACAATTGATGGCATTCATCAGTTATCGAATAGCGGATAAGCGGATACTCAGAATCATCAAACGGTTTTTAAAAGCGGGGATACAAGAGGATGGCAAATATAAGGCCAGCGAAAGTGGCACACCGCAAGGTGGTGTTATATCGCCACTGCTTGCCAATGTTTACCTTCACTATACTCTTGATCTCTGGTTTGAAAAGCGGGTTAAGCGTGAATGTCAGGGTTTTGCAAGACTGATACGTTACGCTGATGACTATGTTGTCTGTTTTCAACAAGCGTCAGATGCACGGCATTTCAAGCAAGTCATGGAAATACGACTAAAGCAGTTTAATCTTGAAGTCGCTCCAGAAAAGACAAAGCTACTTAAATTTGGAGTTTTTGCGCAACAAAAAGCAAAAGCCAGAGGAGAGCGGGCGGCAACATTTGATTTTCTGGGGTTTACGCATTACTGCTCACGCAGTCGAGATGGCAGGCGTTTTCGGATGAAGCGAAAGACTATTAGAAAGCGTTTCACAGTTAAGCTAATTGGATATAAAGAATGGTTGCGGTCAAACAGAACATTGACCACAGCAGAGATTCTGAAAACGACAGCAGCAAAGTTGCGCGGTCATTTTGCTTATTATGGTGTAAGCGATAATAGTAAATGTATCCGCAATTTTGCCTATCAAGTGATGCTAACGTTGTTTAAATGGCTAAATCGACGCGGTAAGCGAGGTTGTTACACCTGGGAGAAGTTCTTTAAACTGCTCAAGCTGTTCCCTTTGCCGAAACCGCGAATTATGGTGAATTTATTGTCAACTTAAAGGTGAAGCGTGTTGTCGAGGAGCCGTGTGCGTAAATAGCGCCAGCACGGTTCTGAGAGGGGCTTGGTTACAACTTTTATTGGGTGCGAATCCAATATATTGGAGTGCCAGTCTACTCGACCACAATACTCAATTATTGCCTTATTTTAGGGCGTTAGGTGTTGTAATGTAAAAGGTGTCAAATCGACTTTAGACACTTATTGCGCTCAACTATAATACGAGCTTAGTAATATAAAAAGTAATTTTGAAAAGCAGAGTAGTTTAGGACGGAACGGAGAAATACTATCTGAAAGGCACTTCTAAAAATCCAGATTTCATCCCAACTGCTGTGTTACAGAAAAAATTTATTGTTGTCATATCAAACATATGCTGCGCTGCAAAATTTTTTCTGCGCCTTGCATTTGGGCGAACTCTGAATTTTTAGAAGCACCCTAAAGTCGACTTGTCCCTTGTTTTTCTGTTTAAATTTTAATCAATTTGTCTGCGGGTAGTGGCTAGGAGGCTGCCCGAGAATAGTAATCGTAGCGAGGGAAAGCCATTTTGAGGCAGATTTTTTGATCATTTGAGGCGCATAGTTGTTCTATTTAACGAAAATTATCGGGAAATATGGCCAAAATGGCTTTTCCGCAGTAGATTATTCTATTCTCGTACAGACTCCTAGTAGGCGAATTGCTTCGGCATTACTTTCTGAGAAGACTTTATCAGCGGCTTGTTGCCAGGGTAGCCATAGGTAACCTAAGTGTTCTCTGGTGGCAATAGAGATTGGCATTTGTTCAGGTACACACAAACCAAAAACATGTTCTGTGTTTTGTGTGACGCCAGGGGCGTAACGCCAACGCCATTCTTCATAAATGGTGTATTGATTTTGAATTTTCCAGTCAATGAGTGGAAATTGGCTGGGGTCTAGACCGGTTTCTTCAGTGACTTCACGTAATGCTGTTTGTGTTAGTGATTCATCAGGTTCCTGGCTGCCGGTTACCGATTGCCAATAACCCGGGTGGTCAGCGCGTTCCAGCAATAATACCTGTAGCTCCGGGGTATGGATAATAACCAGAACGGAGACAGGTATTTTGTACATTTTAAAGCTAGCAGCTGATGGTGTTAGCCCGTGGGTAGCTCAGTTTTACGCAGTCGGATGTTTAACTCTCTGAGTTGTTTCTCATCGACCGTGCCGGGTGCATGGGTCAGTAAGCATTGTGCGCGTTGTGTTTTGGGGAATGCGATGACATCCCGAATGGAGTCGGTGCCGGTCATTATGGTCATAATTCGATCCAGACCAAACGCAATGCCGCCGTGGGGTGGTGCGCCATATTGTAATGCTTCCAGCAGGAAGCTGAATTTTTCTTGTGCCTCTTCATCTGAAATATTGAGTGCGCGGAATACTTTGGATTGTACATCCTGGCGGTGAATACGTACCGAGCCACCACCAATCTCTGAACCGTTCAGCACCATGTCATAGGCTTTGGATAATGCGTTGCCTGGATCAGTTTCCAATAAATCTTCATGACCATCTGCAGGCGATGTGAAGGGGTGATGCAGTGCTTGCCAGCGGTTTTCTTCTTCATCCCGTTCAAACATGGGGAAATCAACCACCCAAAGTGGTTCCCAGCTGTCACTAGCAAGACCACGTTCATGGCCGATTTTAATGCGTAATGCACCTAGCGCATCATTCACAATTTTGGCTTTGTCGGCGCCAAAAAATATGAGGTCACCATCTTGTGCAGCGGTACGGGTAAGAATGGCCTGAATTGTTTCTTCCGTTAAGAATTTTAGAATAGGGGACTGTAGGCCTTCCAGGCCATCATCCAGTTTGTTGACCTTGATATAGGCAAGACCTTTGGCACCATAAATAGCAACAAAACTGGTGTAATCATCGATTTCTTTACGCGTAAGTTGACCACCCTTGGGTATGCGTAAAGCGGCTACACGTCCATTGGGTTTTTCTGCCGCTTCGCGGAATACCTTAAACGGTACTTCCTGCATGACATCGGTTAGTTCGGTCAATTCCAGTGCAATGCGTAAATCGGGTTTGTCCGTGCCATATTTAAAAATAGCATCTGCATAAGTCAAGCGCGGGAATGGGTTGGGTAATTCAATATTGGTGACAGATTTGAACAAATGGCGAATCATTTCTTCCATCAGCGACATGATTTCATTTTCTGAAAGAAATGAAGTCTCAATGTCGATCTGGGTAAATTCCGGTTGCCGATCAGCACGCAGGTCTTCATCTCGGAAGCAGCGGGCGATTTGATAATAGCGGTCAAATCCGGACACCATTAACAATTGCTTGAATAACTGTGGTGATTGCGGCAAGGCGAAGAAGTGGCTCGCATTCACGCGTGACGGTACCAGATAATCCCTGGCGCCTTCGGGCGTGGATTTTGTGAGGATCGGGGTTTCCACATCCAGAAAGCCCTGCTCATCAAGAAACACACGAACGGCCATGGCTACTTTATGGCGTAGGCGCAAATTGGATTGCATCACCGGGCGGCGTAAATCAAGATAACGGTGTTCTAAACGAACGGACTCACTGATATTGTCGTCATCCATCAGGAATGGCGGGGTTAGAGAAGCGTTAAGAATCTCCATTTCAGCGATTAATACTTCAATTTCACCACTAAACAAAGTGGTATTCACGGTGCCTTCCGGGCGATGGCGTACTTTACCGGTTATTTTCAGAACAAATTCATTACGAACTTTCTCTGCCAGCTGGAATGTCTCGACATTATCTGGATCACAGACTACTTGCACCAAGCCTTCACGATCACGTAAATCAATGAAAATGACGCCGCCATGATCGCGGCGACGATGCACCCAGCCATAAAGCGTGATGGTTTGATCGAGGTATTGTGTATTAATTGCACCACAGTAATTTGTACGCATAGTATTTTAGAGTCTGGGGCTCTGTGTAATTTAAATTGCTTTGTTTATTGGATTATTCAGCTGTCGTCGTTGGTGTTGATGCTGTTTTGGTATTTGATGTTGTGGCGGCAACTGGTGCAGCCGGTTTTGTTGATTTTGTTTTCGTATCAGTCTGGCCGGTCTTTGCGGTATCTGATTTTGCGGGCTGGTTATTATTCTTAAAATCAGTTACATACCATCCGCTGCCTTTTAGCTGAAAACCGGCTGCAGAAATCATTTTTTGATAATCATTACTACCGCACGCTGGGCAGGCAGCAATGGGGTCGTCACTCATTTTTTGAAAATGCTCTTGCTCGGCACCGCATGAATTGCAAACATATTCATAAATAGGCATTGGAGCCTCCAACAATTCGGAATTGAAAAACCAGATATTATACCTTATGAATCACTGATTAATCCTGAGTCAAATAGGTTGTTGGCTAAAGGGCACTTTTAAAAACCCAGATTTCATTTCAACTGCTGTGTTACAGAAAAAATTTATTGCTGTTATATCTAGCATATGCTGCGCTGCAAAATTTTTTCTGCGCCTTATATTTGGGCGAACTCTAAATCTTTAGAAGCGCCCTAAAATAGTTCAATTAGTTATTATCACGCCCGTACACATCTTCAAATCGCACAATATCATCTTCCCCCAGATACGAACCCGATTGCACTTCAATCATTTCGAGTGGCACACAACCAGGGTTTTCTAAACGGTGGCGCGTGCCAAGCGGGATGAAGGTGGACTCATTCTCCGGCACCAGATAAGTGGTATCGCCACGTGTCACTTTTGCGGTGCCGCGCACCACTATCCAATGTTCCGTACGGTGATGGTGCATTTGTAAAGAAAGCGCGGCACCCGGCTTAACCACAATGCGTTTTACCTGGAAACGTTCGCCAACATCCACGCCGTCATACCATCCCCATGGGCGGAATACTTTGCGATGAAAATGACCTTCGGAACGGCCTTCCTGTTTAAGGCTGTCGACAATTTTTTTGACATCCTGTGTATTGTTTATATGGGCGACTAATACGGCATCCGGTGTTTCCACAACTACCATGTCTTCAAGGCCCACACAAGTGACCAAACGGCTGTCCGAGATGGCCAGTGTATTGCTACAGTCTTGTAATATGACATCACCCTGCGCGACATTGCCGGCATCATCCTTGGGCAGAACTTTCCATAAAGAATCCCATGCGCCGACATCAGACCAGCCTGCTGACAATGGGATGACTACACCGACCGGCAATTGATTATTTTCATCCGCTGCAAGATGTTCCATCACGGCATAATCTATGGAGTCACTTGGGCATTGCTCAAACGTGGTTTTATCAACGCGTCTGAAATCACCGTCAACACTGCCTTGATCCCAAGCTGTGCGACAAGCCGTCAATATATCCGGCCGACAGGAGCCGATGGCTGATAGCCACACCGAGGCTCGCATGATGAATAAACCGCTGTTCCACAGATAGGAACCCGCATCAAGATATGTTTGCGCCGTAGCGCTGTCAGGCTTCTCTACAAAACGTGTAATCGTGTAGGCGTCCTCTTGTCCGAATTTCTCGCCGGATTGAATATAGCCATAGCCCGTTTCAGGTGCATCCGGTGTAATGCCGAATGTAACAATTGCGCCGTCAACAGCCAGTTTAAAGGCCTTATGCACGGCATTTTGAAACATCACGGTGTCAACAATTACATGATCCGATGGCATGACCAATAAGATCGGATCTTCATTTTCACCTGAGTTAGTCGGCGGAGCGGTTGAGGCGGCTAATGCAGCCAATGTCAGTGCGGGTGCTGTATTGCGCCCGTTAGGTTCGAGCAGAATCGTACTCTGCCGATTAATTAAACGTAATTGTTCCGCAATAACAAAACGGTATTCCTCGTTACACACAACAATGGGATCGTTTAAATTAACGTTTTCCAATCCATCCATGCGGCGTACAGTTGCTTGCAGTAAGGAATCCTCATTAATTAAGGATAACAGTTGTTTCGGATGTTTCTCGCGTGAAAGCGGCCATAATCTGGTACCGGAACCACCTGATAAAATTACTGGGATAAATGATTGCATAGAGACTTCCAATTAATAGGTAATGTATGAACGCATGCAGGACTAAAGGGATAAAGGGCACTTCTAAAAATCCAGATTTCATCCCAACTGCTGTGTTACAGAAAAAATTTATTGTTGTCATATCAAACATATGCTGCGCTGCAAAATTTTTTCTGCGCCTTGCATTTGGGCGAACTCTGAATTTTTAGAAGCGCCCTTAATTAATTGCTGACAATTCCTTGGTTAAAATAGCCACAATTCTATCAGATGCTTTGCCGTCCCATAACGCCGGGCGACTACAGGGCTTGCCTTGCTCGCCCAGTATTTTATGCGCTTCGTCGACGATGCGTATCGGATCGGTGCCAACCAATACGTTGGAGCCTTCATCAACCGTGATGGGGCGTTCTGTATTTTCGCGTATGACCTAGCGCCGTGGTTTCTTCTTGCAGACCGCCACTATCGGTTAATACCAGTGCCGCGTCTTTCCACAGGTTGAGAAAAGCCATGTAAGCTTGTGGTCTGACCAATGTGATATTTGATCCAAGGTCGATAGAAAATTTTCCAGATTGCCTTTGGTGCGTGGATGCATAGGAAAAATTAGTGGTAATTAGCAAAAGGTAAACCACCGGCTTTGCCGGTGGACTATAGCAGTTTGACAATTCCGGGATTCATCGGAAGTCTCCTACCTGTGAACCGCCTAAAATTCAATAGAAGAGGAAACAACCAATGAATGGACAAAATTTAAGTCATACGGCCTGGGATTGTAAGTATCATATTGTTTGGATACCAAAGTATCGGAAAAAGAGTCTTTATAAGAATTTACGACAGTATGTTGGCCCATTACTGCGGGACTTGGCGAGTTATAAACAATATTTATCATATTCAGAACGTCAATGCCTATGATAGTTGATTCAAACAATGGATGGCGAAGTTTCACGGTGTGGCGATACGCTATCTCGGAAGTTATCTGGGATGGCATCGAATGATTGATCGTCTCGGTCGAAACACTACACCAACTTTCTGATTTTTATCAGCTCTTGGGAAAACAAGGCAATTTCAACAATTAATTGCGACATAGCCTAAATAAACTTCCTTATATCCCCAGTCAATACTCCATACTTATACTTCGGAACAAAAACTATGTGGTACTGGCAATACCACAACACATGTGATAATTTTTGAAATCTGCTCATTTGTTTTTTCCTTTTTGAATTGCGGGAACAACTCAATCAGGAGATACTCCTGAGCAGATCTTATGCAAAGCTTTTAGTGCCCCCGCCCACAGGGCGCGGTTATCTAGGTTCTAATATATGAATGCAATTGTAAACGCAAAGAACGCTTTTTGCTTTTTTTGTACTTACGCAAACATTATATTTGCTAATTCTTGTGTCTTAACATAATTACTAGAGAGTTGTTTAAAAACAATTTGTTGTGCAGAATAGCTTATGCCTAGTGTCTCAAGCTGGTTATTCTCTGGCGCCTCATCGCTTTGTTTGTGCAATGCAGTAACCATCGCCGCAGTTGATCCTACTAACAGCGCAGTTTCCCAGAATGACTCATGATAGTCACGGTCACGGTGATGGCTTATTGCAATAGTCAACACTTCAGGGAATCCCAATTGGCTGCTAAGCCAACCACCTACTTCACAATAGTCTGTTCCTGTGTATTGCAATAAGGCTTCATTAATTGTTAATGAGGGCTCAGCTTCAATCGCTTTTAATGCTTTGTCGGTTTCTTTTGGTAAATTATCAGCAAGCCACAACAGTCCAATATTATGTAAAATGCCAGCAGATTGCCCTGTTTGCTCAAAACCCAAACAGTTTATTTTGTTTGGGAGTCTAGATGCCAGTAAGCTGACTCCGTTGCTAACCAGTATACTGGTCGTCCAGTAGTGATTAGCTTTAAAGCTGGGACACTTATTTGAATCAAAAGAGGAAGAAATGGAAACACCAAAACTAATACTTTTTACAATTGAGTATCCCAGCATGGAACAAGCTTGTTCAATACTGCTAATTGGTTTGGCAGGCGCGCACCATGCAGAATTTGCCAAAAAAATCAAACGAGTATAGATTTCTGGAAACTGCTTAATTATTTCTGCTAATTGTTGGTAATTCACATTAGCGTCAGTTATGGCTTTTAATAATTCATTTATGTTTTTTGATAATGAAGGCAGATTTGTTTTTCCCTCAGCCCGTTGTAGAAAAGGGGCCATGTTGCAATTTGTATTTTCGATAACCATTATCCAATGATCTCCATTACAATTGTTGTATGTCAGCTATTTGACGAGTGAAGTCAATTGTCATCAAGTCGGGAATTTTGTCGGCAAGAACAGGGCGACTAAAAATATAGCCTTGTATTACTTGACAGCCCAGGCCGTGCATGACTAATAACTGATCTTTGGTTTCAACGCCTTCTGCAACCAACTTATAGTTAAGCGCATTAGCTAAACCAATGATTGCACCCAAAAGCAACGCAGTGTGAGAGTTAGTTAACACGTCATCCAAAAAAACTTTATCGATTTTAATGCAATCTAGAGGTAATTGTTTTAATGATGCCAAGCAAGAATAACCCGTTCCAAAGTCATCAATAGAAATTCTTATTCCGATCTCTCTCAATTGTTCAAAGATTTCAGTATGTCCTTCTGTTTGTAATGCGCTCTCGGTGACTTCTAATTCCAAATATTGCGCAGAAATATTATTTTTATCCAGCAAACTTTTTACTGTGTCGATTAAAGCAGCATCCTGAAAATGTGATGGCGAAATATTGACTGCCACTTGTAAATAAGGCAAGCCAGCATTATGCCATTGCTTAATTTGCTCGCATGCGGTTTTAAGCACCCAATTGCCAAAATCAACGATCAGGCCTAATTGTTCCATAAGCGGGATAAACTCGTTCGGAGGAATCAAGCCTTTTTCAGGGTGTAGCCATCGTGCTAATGCTTCAACACCAATCATACGCCCTGTACTCAAGGATATTTGTGGTTGAAAGTGAAGTATGAATTGTTCTTTCTCAAAGGCTTCGCGCAACATCTGTTCTTTTTCTAAACGGGATATAGCTTGAATGGCCATGTCATGTGAATAAAAAGTATAACGTTGTTTGCCTGCTTCCTTTGCAGCATACATTGCTGTATCGGCAGCTTTCAATAGTGAAACTTCATCATTCCCATCATGTGGAAAAATAGCAATACCAATACTGGCACGTGGTTTTATCTGGTGATTGTTTAGAAGTAAAGGCGCATTTATTTTTTGCAAACAACGATTAGCTACCTCTTTAACAGATTCAATGTCTTTAATATCGTTTAAGATAATACAAAACTCATCGCCACCTAACCGCGCAGCAAAATCTTTATCTCGTATTACCTCTTGTACGCGTTTCGCGATTACTTTCAGCAGCTGGTCACCCAGATTGTGGCCAAAGCTGTCATTAATGTCTTTAAAGCCATCTAAGTCAAGAAATAAAAATGCAAACTGTTCGTTACGATAATTGGCCGTCTGGATAATGGTTTGGATACGTTCCTGATAATAGCTCCTGCTGGGGATTCCGGTTAGATTGTCAAAGTAAGCAAGATGATGAATTTGTTTCTCACTTTCTTTTTTATGACTAATATCCTGGACCGTTCCGGTAATTTTTGCTTGATTATTTTCTATTATCTTGACCAT
Organism: Nitrosomonas sp.; assembly: GCA_021774075.1. Lineage (GTDB taxonomy): Bacteria > Pseudomonadota > Gammaproteobacteria > Burkholderiales > Nitrosomonadaceae > Nitrosomonas. Next base: position 10,202 of record JAJFJK010000004.1, read on the forward strand.
TTCTTGATGCACAAAGATGAATTTGGAATCGGATATTTGTAGTCGATAGTCTATATGCTGAATGGTTTTATTATAGGGTGCCGCCATAATCATGTTTTTGACCATTTCCTGGTCTTCTGAACCAATTAGACGCACAAACCCTTCCAAACTTGAATCGAATGTCTGTAGATTAATATCGCATAACTCTGCTAATTGCTCTGAAATCTGAAAGTGATTATTTTTTACATCCCAAACCCAATAGCCCAAACGCGCTATACGTTGAGCAGCGGAAAGTTGGAGTTTGCTGTTCCTAAGTTCACTAGCATTTTCATCTGCTCTTAGAATAAACCACAAGCGATGGATTAAAATAGGATAGTTAAGTGGCTTTACCATGAAGTCGGTCGCTCCGGATTCAAAAGCGCGATTGATAGAATCAATATCACCCAGACCTGTTGACATGATGATTGGCACATCCTTTATGTCTTGATTTTCACGCAGTAATCGACAGGTTTCAAAACCATCAAGTTCATCCATAAGCGCATCGAGCAGGATTAGGTCTGGTTTCTGCTGCTTAATTTTTTCTAATGCTTGCAAGCCATTTTCTGCTTCATCGACGATAAATGCCGAGGCCGTTAATACTGAGCTAGTGATGATGCGATAGCTGGCGTCATCGTCTACTAATAAAATACGTTTATTCTGTCTTGAGAATTGCGTTTTTACTGTGGGTTGGGTGATTACTTCTGCTGGAGATTCGTCAATTTCTTGGTTTAAGGCTGACAAAATTTCGGGGAGGTCGGACTTAATTTTCTTCAATAGCGTATCGGCACTAAAAGTTTGTCCTTGCTTTGCAATAGCTTCAATTGACGCTGCGCAATCGGCTAATGATTGCGCGCCGAGATTAGAGCAAGCTGATTTAAAGCTATGTGCAATCTTAGTTAAAGCAACGCTGTCTTCCTGATCCAATGCATGCTGCAACGCATCAATTTCTTTAGGTGCAGAGTGTACAAATAAGGCAATTGCTTTAGTGAGCAAATTTTCGCCAGCTTCGGTGGTGATCTCACGTAAATTGTCGAGTGAAGTTGAGTTTAAGATATTGGAACCAGGCTCGACACTTGAGGGGATTTTTGTTAACGAATGTGTTGCTGGTTTTTCATGTTTAAATGACAACCATTTTTGCAGCAAATCTTGTAACTGTTTTTTGTTAAATGGTTTGCTGAGATAATCATCCATACCTGCATCCAAACACTGTTCAACAATCCCTTTTTGGACGTCAGCAGTTAATGCAATAATCGGTATACGATTTTTCTCGTTTTGGGCATTTTCGCGCTCACGTATTTTGGTGGCTGCTTGAAAACCATCCATTTCTGGCATATGGCAGTCCATTAGGATTAAATCGTAGCATTTATCAGCTACGGCACCAATGGCTTCCAGGCCATTGCTAACTACATCGGCCTGACATCCGATGGCGCGCAACATCCCTACACCGACTTCCTGATTAACTAAGTTGTCCTCAGCTAGCAGAATTCTTCCCGGAAGTTTAGAAATCTGACCATGATCCGATTTTGCCTGATTTTGCGATGAGCTGTTCATTGAACCGATGAGATTCAGCAGACAATCCAGTAGCTTTTGTTGGATGACGGGTTTGTTTAGAAAATAATTAATTCCATAACGTTCACTTTGGTTATGATCGAAGGTCACGCTGTCGGAACTTAACATCACCAGCGGTAACGATTGTAGCAACGGTTCATCATGGATCGCTTTGGCCAGTGTCATGCCATCCATCTCTGGCATATGCCAATCCAATAGTGCAATTTGATAAGATTTGTTGCTCTGTTTAGTGTCCAGTAAATGGTTCAGCGCCTGCGCACCACTTGCTGCGCAATAACAATTCACGCCCCAGTGGGTGAGTTGCTCGGATAAGATTTCGCGATTAGTTGCGTTATCATCCACCACCAGCATATTAATACCTTGTAAGGCTGAAATATCGGCCTTCTTGGATAATAATTGTGCGCTACGTTCCAGATCGAGGCTAAAGCTAAAACAGGCACCTTGACCGAAAGTGCTGTCTAATCTGAGATCGCCCCCCATCATTTCTACTAGTTGTTTTGAAATACTCAGCCCTAGCCCGGTCCCTCCGTGGCGGCGGGTAATAGAGCCATCTGCCTGGGTAAAGCTTTCAAAAATATTTTCTTGTTGTTCAGAGGCAATACCAGGGCCCGTATCGATGATTTCAAACAGTAAATGCACGCGATTATCTGAACCACTTTGGTTATTATGCCAACTGACTTTTAATTGTATTTCGCCGTGGATAGTAAACTTTATCGCGTTACCTAGCAGGTTAACTAATACTTGCCGCAACCGTTCTGCATCACCTCGGACAATACCGTGCAAATTAACTGGTACATTTAATACTAATTCCAGACCTTTATGGTGTGCTTGGGTTGCCATGATTTCAGCTGTGTCTTCAAGTAACTCGCGTAGATCAAAGTCGTTAGTGATGAGTTGAAATTTTCCCGATTCGATTTTGGAGAAATCCAGGATGTTATTGATAATCCCCAGCAAGGATTCAGCCGAGCGATAAGCAATATCGGCCAGACGCTGTTGGCGGATATTCAATTCGGTAGCCAATAACAATTCTGTCATGCCCAGCACGCCATTCATAGGCGTGCGGATCTCATGACTCATTGTCGCTAAAAATTCACTTTTGGCTTTACTAGCAGCTTGGGCTTTTTCGGCTAATTGATAGGCTTCATCGGTCTTTAGTTGCAGATCATGGGTGCGTTTTGTTACCTCTTCTTCGAGATGGTTCAGGTTATTGGCTAGTTGTGTATCACGCTCTTGGATACCGTCTAACATTCTGTTAAATCCATTAGCAAGCGCGTTTAGCTCAATAATATTGCTGGACTTGGCACGTGCTAAATATTCAGATTTAATGGATATCTGCTCCATAATCTCTGATAGGTTAGTGAGTGGATTTAAGACCGCTTTGTTAAGACGTTGTACTATGTAATAAGAAGCACATAAGGAAATGCCTGCGGCTAAAATAGTAAAAATAACTTGCCATAATAGCTCCCAGTAAAGAGGAATTAGACTTATCTTTAAATAAAGACCGCCCACTAACTGATCCTGAAAAACAATGGGTTGAATGAAAGTGAAGTGTCGGATATCTTTAATAAGCGCCTCTTTCATAGACGTCAAAGATGCAGGAACTGGTTGATTATTTACTGAATAATCCACAAATTTAAGCTTTTCTTCGTTGTAGATTGCAGCAACGTGTACTTCTTTGGAATTACTCAAAGATTGCAGAAGTGCCTGGGCAGAGTTGATGTCCTGGAACATCAAAGCTGGTGCGGCATTCTCAGTTAATAATTTTGCTTTCGACTTGCTGGATTCAATTAAAGCATACGAACCAAAGACAAGGCTGCTCAATATAATAAGTAATGTAATTAGTAGCACTGCCATGCTCAGTGTAATTAAATTGATTCGTTGTAGCTTTTTGCGTAGTGTGATGGCAACAGAAGTGTGATTTTGCATTATTCATGAACCTCTCTAGCAAAACGTAGTAATTGTGAGCTGAAACTTAATCCTGAGCTTTTGGCAATGGCCAAGTTAACGTCAAACTTAATTTTTTTATCCTCTAAAATAAAATTAAGCGCGGTACTTTCTTGATTGATGTCATCCGTTATAGTTAACACGGGTTTACCCTTTAATGGGTTGAGGATATCTTTAATATTGAACTTAGATGGATAACTGATGAAGACCATCTGACAATCAGACAATTCATTAATTTGATTTGTGTATTTAACTGTAATAAAATGTTGATTGACCTTCTTTTCTTGTAATTTATCTAATTCACTTCCAAAAGAATGTTCCCCATAGATACATAGGCTAAAACTATCACCAATCTCATTAGGCCAATGGGTGTAAATTGCAAAATTATAGATAAAAGCTGCTTTTAATTGATGTTCAGGCAGCCCCTCTGCCTGTACCCATGGTGAATAGCTCAGCTGAATGGACCCGCAGAGTAATATAAGCCAAGCGTAATTTTTTAGTTTCTTTGTCACGTCAACGGCAAGCCAGAGTAATCGGCATCAAATGAACTCTGGCATACGCAAAGTCTGGCATACTAACCATAAAATTATTTGTGCTCGGAATATCTGTTAGTAAAAGATTCAAATTAATATTTTGCATAAAAGAATTTGAAGATTTTAAGAAAATAATTGTATTCGTTACGCTTAGAATCTAAACATTATTCTTCCATAGGCACTACGTGGGATATAGCTATGGTTTACATCCCGTGCAGTAAATTCTTTATGCTGTTTATTTGTGATATTTTGTGCAACGACTGACAATTCCAACATAGGTGTTGGTGACCATGCCAGTCTTAAATCAAGACGTGCCTGATCCGTTACATTGTGTGCTTGTAGTCGGTCGGTATAGTAAAACAAGCTGTTGAATTCAAGGTTGTAAGGTAATTGTATATTTGAGCGAACTGAAAATTGATGGCGTGGATCTGAGTTTTCTTTAAGGAAAACCTCATCTGTGAGGCCAGTGTTTTTTGCCTGCGCATCAAATTTAAACCAGCTGTAGCTGGTGGTTAACTGCCAGAAGTTGGTGACTTGCCAATTTGTGGTTATTTCTACGCCATAAGTTGATGCCGTCATTTGATTAACAAATCTGTTGGCAACTAATATATGTGCCGGTGCGGGTTGTTGTTCAATGCCAACAATACTCGTATTAAAATTAACTAACTCTTCATAGTAATTATAAAATAAGGCCGTATCTAGGGTAAATGTATCAGTCAGTTGGCTACGATAGCCCAGTTCAAGCGCATAAACTTCTTCTGAATTAAGTTTTTTATTGCCGATAGCACTGATTAAAGTAGGGGGAGTGAAAGGATTTCTACTTGGTATCGTTTCAAGATTGAGTCGGAGATCACTCTCTGTTCGAGAGGGTATGCGTACTGCACGTGAAGCAGCGCCCCAGACACTGTTCCGATCGTTGATTTCCCACAGTAGACGGGTATTTGGTTGAAACTCAAACCCAGTATAACTATTATGTTCAACTTTTGAACCCAGCGTGAAGCGTACGGTTTCGGTTAACTGGATTTCATCCTGAACAAATGCACTGAAGGTATTTGTATTGCGTTGTTGTGGATTAAAAGAAAAAATTTCATTGGTATCCAGTTTGTCAAAAATACCGCGATAACCGAGACCCCAAATGACAGCATGTTTTTCTAAAGGTTTCAACTGATTTTGGATTTCAAAGTCCAAGGTATTCACTTCATTGGTAACACCTAGGCTATGGCGTTTAAAGTGATCATAAAAGGCCTGAAAGCGCCATTTATTGTCTTCTGACTGTTGATTGTCCCAGCGAAACAAAATATTGCCTGTCTGGTTATCAGTTCTATCTTTCATTGCATTGCGGCTGACAAAATCAGTGATCGCCAGCTGATTAGCTGTTCCGACGGCATAACCACCTTGTAGCATCCATTGATTGCGGGCATCCAAATCGCCGTCGATACGAAACCCGGTTGTAAAATTACGCCATTGATCATGTGCCTGGTGTTGTGCCGCGCCACCAGAATTGTGTATGTGTGACTGGTGTTGTGGCGTGGTATTAAAATTGTCTGTATGTTTGCCTTTGGCAAATAGCCGGAAGCTGGTCTGGTCGTTTATCTTGCCACCATAACGCGCACTTATATTTCGCTCCAGGGAGCCACCCGTGAAATTAATCATGGTTCCTTGTGTTTCAGCAGATGTTTTGGTGATAATGTTGATTACACCATTAACAGCATTGGCACCCCACATGGTGCCACCAGGGCCACGTATGATTTCAATACGGTCAATATCCTCTAAAATCATATCCTGCATATTCCAGAACACGCCGGAGAATAGCGGTGAGTAAACACTGCGCCCATCAACCATAACTAGTAATTTGTTGGCAAAGCGGTCATTAAATCCACGGATAGAAACGGCCCATTTGTTGCCGTCAACTTGGGCAACCTGCACGCCTGGGGCGCCACGTAGTACTTCTGGCAACGAAGTGGCGCCAGAGCGTCGAATATCATCCTGTGAAATAACATGAACAGCGGCAGCTGTTTGCAATAGCGTTTGAGATTTCTTGCTGACTGAAACAACCTGGATATTTGATAATTGCCCTAAATCCATCGAATAGATATCTATCTCGGCATTCGCAGATAAAGGAGCTAAAAATAATATTAAAAATGCAGGATATGTAAGTTGTGCAGAAAATTTATTCACTTAATATTTCCGTTATTGGATCAGGTAATATTATTTTTATGTATTGTTTTGTATTAAACAGATGGTTAGACAGGAGCTGCCATGTATCAGATGGGTATTTTTACATGTCAAAGTCATTTTCAATGAGATGAGAATGACTAGAAGTTCCTTCTATTTAACTCATTGAAGACACGTCGATTGATTTATGATCATCAATCATCACATTGTGAGTTAATTTAACTAGTTGGTTTCTTGAAGTAATGGCTGGTGGTTAAGAACAGTGTGATGAGTAAATATAGGGTAGTTACATATAATTCCAGACGAAAAAAGTTGCCGTATCTTTTTAGCCTGATTGGAAACATTAATTTTTCAAATTCTATTGAGGGTATTAACATGAGAAACTGCACAAAATCCCTGGCATTATCTTTTTGTATGTTTGTATTTCTGGGAACTGCTAATCTAGCTTCTGCAGATCCAGAAATTGAAACTATTTTTAACTGGGCAGAAAATAATTTTGCGGAGTTATTTCCAAGTCATCAAACTACTCAAGTGATTGAACCTTGGACATTTAGGCATTACCCATCAACAGAAATTTATGTTGGCGCAAAAGATAACGAAATATTTGTACTAGGTGGGCCATGGGGGCAAAATCCGACATTTATAGACAGTGTGTCAAACTTAATTACTCAGATTGCAATTTCCGGAGGCAATAGCAGCATTCCAGGATGTAATACTGCTAATAGCCCTTCGGGCATGAAATTCACCCAAAATAGTAACGTTGTCCATATCACGACAAATGGTCAGTGCATCCCTCTTCCCGATAACACCAACTTTTGCGTATTGCCAGCACCATCAGTGCCTACTGGTGTTTCTTTACTCAGAAACGCTAATGTTACTTCCTCTGAAATAAAGGGAGTCGCGATGGAAATCCCAGGTGTTCTGGATTCAAGCGTTTTTGCCGACAATAACCACTGTACGATAAATGTATCTACGGAAGCAATTGACCAAATCGAAAGTTCGGATATTTGTTTGGACATTACTGAACAGGTTTCACCTTTTGCAGCGCTACTAGAGATTAATCCACCGGTTACTATAGCTTTTGTCGGCACAACTACGAATCAGATAGTATCTGATTGCTTTGCTACGGATGCAGCAACTATTTATGATGCATTTACTGGAGAATCTTGGAAAAGAGGTGCAGATGGCAGCTTTATTCAAATTGATTTTTAGCTTGTCGCTGCGTGGCTCTTAAAACCGGACACATTGCAAAGTACATTTTATGTGAAATTCTTATCTAGTCTACGGTATTGAATCGCTTCAGCAATATGTTTGTTGTTGATAGCTTTAGCGCCAGCTAAATCCGCAATGGTTCGGGCAACCTTTAGAATGCGATGATAAGCACGTGCAGAAAGGCTCAAGCGGGTAATGGCTTGTTTGAGCAAATTTTCACAGGCTGTATCAAGGACGCAAAACTGCTCGATTTCTTTGACAGTTAGTTTGTTATTGGCTTTTTTCTGGCGCGACAGTTGATGTTGATGCGCTGTTTTGACGCGCTCACGAATCAAGTCGCTTTTTTCACCGTCGGCACGTTGGCGCATTAGATCTTCCTGCAGCACTGCGGGCACTTCAATTTGAATGTCTATGCGATCAAGTAGCGGGCCGGAAATTTTTCCGCGATAGCGCGCGACTTGATCTGGCGTACAACGGCATTTCCCATTGTAGTGTCCAAGATAGCCGCAAGGGCAGGGGTTCATGGCGGCAACCAGTTGGAATTGCGCAGGAAATTCCGCCTGCCTCGCGGCACGTGAAATTGTGATGTGCCCGGATTCCAACGGTTCACGCAGAACCTCCAGAACTTTGCGATCAAATTCCGCCAGTTCATCAAGGAACAAAACACCATGCATAGCCAGAGAAATCTCTCCCGGTCGTGGATGGCTGCCACCGCCGACCAGCGCAACACCAGAAGCGGTATGATGTGGTGAGCGGTACGGTCTGCGTTTCCAGTTGGCAATATTGAAGTGTCCATGACTGAGCGATTGTATGGCTGCGGATTCCAAGGCTTCTTCTTCAGTCATGGGCGGCAAGATACCCGCAAAGCGTGCCGCGAGCATTGATTTTCCTGTGCCGGGCGGGCCAATCATTAACACACTGTGCGCACCGGCTGCAGCAATTTCCAACGCACGCTTGGCGTGCGCTTGCCCCTTAACATCCTGCATGTCCGGATAATCTGAAATGCCGTTGTCTGCGTCAGCAGCCGGTAATTTGTCGTAGATTTCTAGCGGTTCATGTCCCGATAAATGGGCGCAAATTTGTAACAATGATTCGGCGGCGTAAATTGTGGCGGCTTTAACGAGAGCAGCTTCTGCCGCATTTTGTTGCGGTAGGACAAAACTGCGCCCCGATTGTGAGGCGCTATAAGTCATCGCCAGTGCACCGTGGATTGGGCGCAATTCACCGGTTAACGCCAGTTCACCGGCCCATTCGTATTGATCCAGCTTGTCCATCGGGATTTGCCCGGTTGCGGCTAAAATGCCGAGCGCTATGGGCAGATCAAAGCGGCCGCTTTCTTTGGGCAGATCAGCGGGCGCCAGATTAATGGTGATGCGTTGGGCGGGGATTTTAAATTGTGCGTTTTGCAGGGCAGCCCTGACACGGTCTTTACTTTCTTTAACTTCCGTTTCAGGCAAACCAACAATGGTAAAACTGGGTAGACCATTGGCAATATGGGTTTCCACCGTCACCAGTGGCGCTTGCATGCCTGTAAGTGCGCGGCTATAAAGAACGGCAAGCGACATAAAAGCGCTCTGCTCTCACGGCTATTGATTTGTGCATGGCGCTGCAAACAGGTGCCAGATAGTGCTTATCATGAACACAATCTGCACCTGATGTTTATCGTCATGTTATGTTTGTTTCGCTTGTTCTGTTTCTTCTTCTGTTACGTCGGTTGCGTCTGTGATTGGTGATTCGGTTGCGGACAAGCCTAATTGACTTTCCAGTTCGCCCACTTTAGCCTCCAGCGAAACCAGCTTTTCTCTGGTGCGTTGTAAAACTTCTTGTTGGATATCAAACTCATCACGTGTTACCAAATCAAGCTTTGTGAATGCGCCCGATAACAAAACTTTTACATTTTTTTCAATATCTTTCGCCGGGCTGTGTTGGAGTATTTCACTGACTTTCGAATTGATCTCGTCTATGACATTTTTATTAAGCATGTTTGTTCTCCTTAATCTTTGTTCGGTTAGTCAGTTAGTATTTCGTCAAGGTGATAAAATCACATTGGTACAGTTATATTAAACATACTGAGTATAACAAGTTTGACAATGCGAATTATCCACTGTTATTGATTGGGGTTCTAGTACTCCTTCAATTTGATATTTTAGGGTACAGCGCTCACTACGCAGTGACGGGACATCTTGTGATCGCCCTGCGGGTTAGCTTTTCAGTGTCACTGGCGGTGTTAGGTCTCTTGACAAGGGAGTGACCATTGCCAGCAAGACCTGCCTTGCCAGTAACACTGAAAAGCTAACTGTACCCTAAAATATCAAGTTGAAGGTGTACAGGTTTTCTGAATTAACAATTATCGAATATCTTATTATGAGTATGGAACGTTTAAATTTACTGGAAGGCTGGGTTAAGACATTATTTCCGGAAAAAGCATTTACCTTAGCGCCCGCCTCAGCGGATGCCAGTTTCCGGCGTTATTTTCGTTTAACCACGGATGAGAAAACGTTGATTGTTATGGATGCACCGCCACAACAGGAAGATTGTACTTCCTTTCTGCAAGTTGCGGATATTTTGTTAAAAGCGGGTGTGCATGCGCCGGGAATTCTGGCTAAGGATCTTGAGCAGGGGTTTTTATTGCTCTCCGATCTGGGTGATACAACGTATTTACAAGCGCTGAATGCACAACCTGATAGCGCGAACAGTTTGTATCATGACGCGACAGATGCGCTGATTAGAATGCAATTAACGCAACAAGTTGAAAATTTGCCACCTTATGATGAAACATTGCTGTTGAATGAGTTGAATTTGTTTCCGGACTGGTATATCGCCAAACATTTAAACATAGATTTAAGTGCAGATCAGCGACAAGTGATTAGCTTGACATTTAAGCAAATCCTGCAAAATAATCTTGCTCAGCCTAAGGTGTTTGTGCATCGGGATTATCATTCACGTAATTTAATGGTCACGTCGCCTAATCCCGGCATTATTGATTTCCAGGATGCGGTGTACGGCCCGATTACCTATGATCTGGTTTCGTTATTCAAAGATGCTTATATCCGTTGGGATGAAGAATATATTTTGGATTGGAGCATTCGTTATTGGGAAAAGGCACTCAAGGCGGGGCTGCCTGTCGGGGATGATTTCTCAGCATTCTATCGTGATTTTGAGTGGATGGGAGTGCAGCGCCATCTTAAGGTTTTGGGCATATTCGCACGCTTGTATCATCGCGACGGTAAAGATTCTTATCTGAATGAAATGCCATTAGTTATGCAATATTTGCGTAAAACCTGTGAACGCTATCATGAACTTCATTTGTTACACAATTTGTTGGACGAACTAGATAATATCGATCCGGAACAGAAAATTGGCTATACGTTCTGACATGGTTCCATTTAATGCGATGATACTCGCCGCCGGGCGTGGCGAACGCATGCGCCCGTTAACGGACACATTGCCAAAGCCATTGCTAAAAGTGGGCGGTCAGGCGTTGATCGAATATCATCTGAGAAATCTGGCGCAGGCCGGTTTTAAGAATATTGTGATTAATCATGCCTACTTGGGTGAAATGATTGAAGCCACATTAGGCAATGGTGCGCGCTATGGTGTTAATATTACTTATTCGCCAGAACCTGTCGTGCTGGAAACGGCTGGCGGGATTGTCAATGCCTTGCCATTGTTAAACGGTGAAACGCAGGATCAGCCATTTCTGGTTGTGAATGCGGATATCTATTGCGAGATGGATTATGCTTTGCATTTGCGCGTGTTACAGGCCATGCAATCCGATCCCCATGGCAGGCTTGCACACTTGGTGTTGGTAGATAATCCTGAGCATCATGCGGACGGTGATTTTGCATTAAATAATGGTTTGCTTGCGCAGGATGGCAATCGTAAATTGACATTTAGTGGTATCGGTATTTACCGCCCTGAATTTTTTGCTGGTGTGCAGCCAGGTTTACCGACTAAATTGGCGCCTATATTGCGTGCAGCCATGCAAGACGAAAAAGTAAGCGGCGAATATTATGCAGGATCATGGGTGGATGTCGGCACACCGGAGAGACTTGAGATGCTAGATAAACAGTTAAACTTAAAGAGCGTAGTTGATCGTTACAGATAAATTTTGTTATCAATTGGATAGGGTAAGTGCATAAAACAAAAAATTATTTTTATGAAAGATTTTAAACATTTTGCTAAACGTCGCGAGATTTTTGCCGCGAAAATGCAAGGTGGGGTCGCCATTATCCCCACTGCACCTGAGCGATTGCGCAATCGGGACGCCCATTACCCTTATCGTTTTGACAGCTATTTTTACTATCTGACCGGCTTTAAGGAGCCGGAAGCGATATTGGTCATTGTTGCCGGGACACAGGATACACCCGCAAAACATATATTGTTTTGTCGTGATAAAGATGTTGAACGTGAAATATGGGACGGTTTTCGCTATGGCCCGGATGCAGCCAAGGAAGTTTTTGGCTTGGATGAAAGCTACGCGGTATCAGAGCTGGATAAATTGTTACCCAAGCTATTGGCAGATCAAACGGCTGTTTATACAGCAATAGGACAGGATACTGCATGGGATCAACGCATTGTAGGTTGGATTAATAAGGTGCGTGCGCAAATACGTAGTGGTGTGCAGGCACCAACAGAAATTCGGGATTGCAGTTTGTTGCTGGACGAGATGCGTTTATTTAAAGGTGCGGAAGAGTTACAAATTATGCGCCAAGCTGCGACGATCTCAACACAAGCACATCGACTGGCTATGCAGACGACGCGTCCAGGCATGTTTGAATATGAAATAGAAGCGGAATTGCTCTATACTTTTCATAAACATGGTGCACCAGCGCCTGCGTACACGTCTATCGTGGCGGGAGGGGCGAATGCCTGTGTGCTGCATTATATTGAGAACAATGCCGAGTTGAAAGCGGGAGATTTGCTGTTAATTGACGCCGGATGTGAATTGCATGGTTATGCGTCGGACATTACGCGCACATTCCCGGTGAATGGGAAATTTACAGCCGCGCAGAAAGATATTTATCAACTGGTGCTGGCCGCACAGCAAGCAGCCATAGCCAAAGCCAAACCGGGGAACACCTGGAATGACCCGCATCAGGCGGCATTGCAGGTATTGGTACAAGGTTTTATAGATTTGAATTTATGTCAGGGCAGCGTTGAGGCTGTGTTGGAATCTAAAGACTATAAACGTTTCTATATGCACCGAACAGGCCATTGGCTGGGCATGGACGTGCATGATGCCGGTGAATACAAGCAGAACGGTGAATGGCGCCAATTGCAGCCGGGCATGACGCTGACTGTCGAACCGGGTTGTTATATCCGGCCGACTGATAATGTGCCGGAACATTTTTGGAATATTGGCATACGCATTGAAGATGATGTCGCAATTACCCAAACCGGCAATGAGATTTTATCAGCCGCCGCGCCTAAAGAAATAACTGAGATAGAGGGGATAATGCAATGAATGATGATGAGCATAGAAAAATTATAATCACCAGGATTTCAAGTTCAGAGCATGAACGCATACCTGTCAAGCCGATAAATCGCTGGCTTGTTATTGCTTTGCTCATTCCTGTGGTTGCCTTGATGGCAGTGCTTGGTGTGGTCTTTTTTGCAGCTTTTCTTGCATTGTTTGCGATTGCTGCAGTGGGGTTTTCAATAAGACTTTGGTGGTTACGCCGGAAATTCCAAAATTCAACGCAAGGAACTGACCAAGAAGCTGAACGGCAGACTGACGATGATCAAACGGTTATTATTGAAGATGCAGAGATTGTTGAGGAAACTGAGGTTAGCCGGAAAAAGAAGAAACAAAGCCGCTCACGCTCAGACGATAGTTAATCTCTTTCGGATTTAGTCCTCAGCGCCCATATCCAATGCTCTGGCTCTGGTTACTTCCAATTTTTTTGTTGATGGTTGCGGGTTAAGCCAGCCCTGTAAATGCGTATTGGCAATATCGGTCAACGCCTGTATCCAGTCATCGCGCTCATTAAGGCAGGGAATATAGTGAAATTCCTGCCCACCTGCTTGTATAAACGTGTCTTTTGCTTCAATGGCAATTTCTTCCAGCGTCTCCAGACAGTCTGACACAAAGCCCGGGCAAACCACATCAACGCGTCGTGTGTTTGCTTTGGCCAACTGTTTTAATGTGACATCGGTATACGGTGTTAACCATTTTGCACCGCCAAAACGTGATTGAAAACACACTTGATATTGATCCGCATTTAATGTCAGTGCTGCAGCCAATAAACGACCGGTTTTTTGGCACAAACAATGATACGGATCACCGTTGTCCAGGTTCTTGCGCGGCACACCATGGAAACTGATAATCAATTTGTCAGGTTGACCATGCTTATCCCAGTAATCACGGACACTTTTTGCCAATGCAGCAATATAGCCCGGATGGTCATGATATTGCTTGATTGTGCGGATTTCCGGCAGGTTGCGCACTTTCTTTAACACCGCAAAAACATTGTCATTGGCTGAAGCCGTACTGCTGGATGCATACTGCGGAAAAAGTGGAATAACCAGAATGCGCTCACAACCCTGTTCCTGCATTTTTCCTAATACGTCAGCAATAGAAGGTGTGCCGATATTCATCGCATACTCAACAATAAGCTCGGAATTTATTTGCGTTTGTAATGCTTTTCGTAACAATTCAGTTTGACGTTCAGTGTGAACCTTGAGCGGTGAACCTTCCGGCATCCAAATCTTTGCATACTTCTCCGCTGATTTCTTGGGCCTGAAGGGAAGAATGAAACCATACAAAATGGGCAGCCATAACAGGCGAGGCAATTCGATCACACGGCGGTCGCTAAGAAATTGCTTGAGATAAGGCCGCAATGCTTTGGCTGTCGGTGCTTCCGGTGTGCCGAGATTAATGAGCAGCACGCCGGTTTTGCTTGGCGAGCCATGTTGGTAGATGGATTTGGAAGTCATTTATGTTGCAATCAATTCGGAAGATGAAATGGGCATTATTAATACGTGAGTAATAGTATCGTACTTGTCCGAATTTTGCATCAGTGCATAGATCCTATTTTGTTCGCGATGTAAGTACGCGATCATAAATATTTTAACAAAACTCGCTGATTATTACAGGGCTATGCCATTGGAAATATTAATAACTTTTGGACGACTATGTGCTACATAAGTAACTCACTTAATCCGTCATTCCCGCATGTTCTTAGCGGGAATCCATTGCCAGTCTGGATTCCCGCCAGAAGCACGCGGGAATGACGAAACTTGTTACATTAAGCGTGTTAAGTAACTTCTGAACGACTACTTATGCATGATTTGTAACCCAATCTTGTTTGGCTTTGGCTCCGTCTTGTGTCACATTCAATTGGCAATACTCAAAACAGTTCGGCATTTAAATTCCAGAAGTTGGTGCAATATTCAGGTTAATGTCAAATGAGCCTCTTGCAAAACTCATAAAAATAAAGGGAATTATGTGGCTGGAACAGCCAAGAAAGAAAAGAACTTGCTCATAAATGGTAAAGTAGAGGCATCAAAGACAATCTAAAAGCAACTATAAATGAGCAAGTTAAGAGA
>JAJFJK010000031.1 GCA_021774075.1 Nitrosomonas sp.
GTGTCAGAACCCAATGTCCCTGATTCAGAAAAGCTTTCATGGGTTGTTCTAGGTCGCCCACTTGGTGCAGGTGGTGTAGACTCTGCTTTGTTACTAACAGCTGCTGGGTCAATTTTTGGTTCTAGTAGTGGTGGCATCACACAACAGCTTAGTGATGCTTTAGGTGTAGATGAAATCTCTTTTAGACAGGGTGAAACCGGTAATCCATTAGGAAGCCAGATCGGCACTATTGGCAAAAGACTTTCATCACGTGCCTATATTAGCTATGAAAGAGGATTGACGAACACAACTGCCGGAGTAACCAAGCTAACCTATAGCCTAACACCAAAAATAACCGTTGTAACTCAAGCAGGTTTAGACAGTGCTGTTGATATGTTTTACACCTTTCGTTTTGATTAAGGAGCAGACAATGAAATTACATCTTGCAGATTTTGCAGAAAAAAAGGTTTTTACCGGCTATGACGATGATCACGTCATGATTAACAAAACACGGTATGAAAAAAACGTCATTGTTTTACCTGACCATATTATTGAAAACTGGTCAGCAACAACCATTTCCCAATTAAACATTGAAGACTTTGAATGCATTTTCCCCTACCGGCCTGAGATCATCCTTTTAGGAACAGGTGCCAAGCACAATTTTCCTGACCATAACATTATGAGTCACGTGACAAAACTGGGCATTGGTATCGAAGTGATGGACACCAAAGCCACTTGTCGCACATATAACATATTAGCCGAAGAAGGAAGACATATTGCTGCCGCAATTTTGATTTGATCAGTTTTACAAGAGCACTTTACATTGACAGCTACTGCACTTAATAACAAACATCTTCTTTATTTCTATTTAAGGTTTGTGAAGTTGAAGAGCTCATGAAAAACTAATTATATTTGGGAGCATAATGTATGTTAGTTAGTGATCTAATGACCACCAGACTTGTTACGGTTGGATTGGATGACAAATTATCCGTCGCAAAAGAAATATTTGAACATAGCAAAATACACCATCTAGTTGTCGTTGAAGAAAAAAAGGTTTTTGGTGTGGTTTCAGACCGGGATTTATACAAAGCATTGAGTCCTAATGTTGGAACAAGGACAGAAACTTATAAAGATGCTTCGACATTAAATAAACGAATCCATCAAATAGTGACTCGCCACCCAATTGTGTTGGAACCGCATGCAACTGTTGATGATGCAATTAAAATTTTTAATACACATGCTATCTCATGTATTCCAATCACAGATCATGAAATGAAACCCCTCGGAATTATTACAATCCGAACTATTCTTAAAGCAATAGGCGAGAAACGATTAACCCTGTCTTAAAAAATAAACAGCTTTTCATATACTTCAGACAGCTCCAGCAATCATCTAAGTATAACCGCTATTTGTACGGGTAAATTCAAACAACCTGCCCCGCAGCATATCCCGACGACCAGGCCCACTGAAAATTAAAACCTCCCAGCTGACCGGTAACATCGACCACCTCACCTATAAAATAAAGCCCAGAGTTGTGTTTGGATTCCATTGTTTTGGATGATAGTTCATGTGTATCGACACCACCCAATGTAACTTCTGCCTTCTTATAACCCACTGTACCACTAGGAAGAATCTGCCAATTGTGAAGTTGCGCGGCAATCTGGCGTAATTCACTATCATGATATTGATGCATCGGTTTCGCTGTACTTGAAAGATGTTGAAAAATTGTTACACACCAAGCTTGCACAAAACGTTTGGGCAAATAACGTGCAAGCAGGTTTGGCAATAACGTGGCGCTTTGCCTATGCATTGAAAAGATTTCTTGCGCGTCTTGCTGGGGCAACAGATTAATATGTATGCATTTCCCCGGTTGCCAATAGGATGAGATCTGCAAAATGGCCGGACCACTTAGTCCACGATGGGTAAATAACACGTTTTCACGAAATGATGCATTACCGCAACTGACCTCAGCATCAACAGCCACACCTGAAATCGCCTTAAAATTAGTGAAATCTTCTGGCGCGAAGGTTAATCCGACAAGTGCAGGACGTAATGTCGTGACATTGATATTAAATTGTTTGGCGACTTGATAACCAAATGCACTGGCACCGATTTGTGGAATAGATAATCCACCTGTGGCAATGACTAATGCGTGGGTCGCAATCGTATTCCGCTCGGTCTTTAAGATAAAACGATACGTGTTTTCGCTATCATCGCTGGCTTTATAATCAACTTGTGTAACCTGTGACGGCATTTGCCATGCCACACCAGCCGCATTACATTCATTGCGCAGCATGTCAATAATTTGTTGTGCACTGTCATCACAGAACATCTGGCCTAATTTCTTTTCGTGATAACGAATGCCATGCTTGTCTAATAGCGCGATAAAATCTTGTGGGGTATATCGCGCAAGTGCAGAACGACAAAAATGAGAATTCGCGGAAAGAAAATTTTCCGGTTTAGTGTGTAGATTAGTAAAGTTACAACGCCCACCACCTGAAATACGGATTTTCTCGGCCAACTTGCTGGCATGATCAATAATTAAAACAGAGCGCCCCCGTTTACCCGCCTCGATTGCGCACATCATACCTGCTGCTCCAGCACCCACCACAACGATATCATGCGTTAATGTCATCATGTTGCTAAGCACGCAAACAGATCCGGATTATTAACCTGACATCATTTCCCAACGTGAATACAACATCATGATGACAAATAGGGCAATAGATACACCAATACGTATACTCAGGGACTTAACCATACGTGTCGAATTGCCTTTATCTGTAAACATGTAATACAGTGCCGATCCCAGGCTATATAATATGACGAGAAATAATATTACTGCTAAAATTTTCAATGATCTATCCCTGCTATAAGTTAAGTTTGGCGAAGTTTAGCTGAGTTTTGCCGAATATCCAACGACTAATTAAACTAAAAAACTGAGCATAGCATAGTCCGGGTTTAGTCTACCAACATCAAATTTTTAGCATCATTTTCCCTAATTCAAAGCCAGTATGCAGACTCAATCAAACTTACCACCTGCAATTCTTTTAATGGGACCAACTGCGAGTGGGAAAAGCCAGATTGCAATGGAAATTGCCGAACACTTTCCTATTGAAATCATTAGCGTTGATTCTGCGCAGGTCTACCGACACATGGGTATTGGAACAGCCAAGCCTGATCAGGAACAATTGGCTCAGGTCCCACACCATTTGATTAATTTAATTGATCCCAATGAGCGATATTCTGCAGCACAATTTCGCAATGATGCACTCAACGTAATGCACGAGATCACTGCACGCAACAAAATCCCATTACTCACTGGCGGCACCATGCTTTATTTTCGCGCGTTGTTGCAAGGGCTTTCAGTTTTACCACCTGCTGATAAAGATTTACGGCTTTGCATCGATAAAATGGCGAAAGAAGTTGGATGGCCAGCCATGCATCAAAAACTCAGCGAGCTGGATCAAGAAACTGCGACGCGCATCAAACCAACGGATAGCCAGCGGATTCAACGTGCGTTAGAGGTTTGTTATCTCACCAAAAAACCGATGTCTGAATTACACAAAGAACCCACACACGCTAATCTCCCCTTTCAGGTTATCAACATGGCGATTCATCCCAGTGAACGCAGTGTACTGCATGAACGTATTTCCCAGCGGTTTAACAATATGATCGCCAATGGGTTAATTGATGAAGTTCAGTTTATCCGCAAACAATTTGATGTAAATAGTGAATCACCATCCATGCGTTGCGTGGGTTATCGACAAGTTTGGTTGTATCTGGACAAGCAGGTTGATTGGTCTGAAATGCATGATATGGGCATTGCCGCCACACGCCAACTGGCAAAAAGGCAATTAACCTGGTTGCGCAGCATGAAAAATACTGAACAACAAGAATTTGACTGTTTAAGCAAGATGTTATTTAACGAAATACATGCTTATCTACAAACCGTATTGAAATAGATTTTCCAAAACCGACAGATACCAACGCCATCAATTGGATAATCTGATACCCTTTTGTGTTACTAATTTGTATAATCTAAATTGGTTTATTTTTAACTAGGAATACTGACTAATTGTGGCAGAAATAAAGAATTCTGTTTCGCACACTGATACATTGAATTAATCAGCATTTTCCTAACAGACAATATTTAAAGGGAGAAGTAGTAAAATGAGATATTTACTCTTAGCAGCTGCGGTTGCAACACTGGCACTGACAGCCTGTAGTGAACCGAGAAGAACACCTGATGGACACTTGATGGACAACCCAGTGCCATCAGCTTACGCACCCGGTGATTTTGAAGGCTATGATGCTGAAACACATGATGACGAGTAATCTAAGCACTAGTTTTTAAACATCACATTTATAACGATTAGCACTGATTTTCGTTTCCCTTGGCATTTTGACTTGTCTATACACTGCTTGCAGCGTTATGATCCAATATCAGAAAACTATGACAGGAATAGAACATCATGCTTAATCGTTATAAATTATTTAGCTTAGTCATGCTACTCATGGGCGCGTTAATATTGACCGGTTGTGAGAATTACGCTGAAAGGACTCACGAATCGTGGGTTGCTCCGCCAGAAGGCATGGTTTTTGATGACTCAACCATATACGCGCGAATCACCTATGCGATACAAAGTGATGCCGATTTACAAGGTACTGATATTGATATAAAAGTTAATGATGGCACCGTGCTACTTAGTGGTACAGTTAATAATAGAGATCAAATGACCCGCCTAAATATGCATACATGGATTGTCGATGGGGTAAAAGACGTAGACAACCAAGTAGCCATCAGGTAAATTGGAATAACGAGCGTATATTGCGCCCCTGCTTTAAGAAAACTATAAACCCCACATTAACGGGGGTTTATAGTTAGTTTCTGAAATTTTAAATCAGTCCTTAAATCCCACGTAACAATTCATTAATTCCTGTCTTGGAACGAGTCTTGGCATCCACCTGCTTCACAATCACCGCACAGTAAAGGCTGTATTCTTTATTTGCGGAGGGCAGGTTACCGGAAACAACAACAGAACCCGGCGGAATACGACCATAGCTAATTTCCTTTGTCTCACGGTTATATATCTTCGTACTCTGGCCAATATAAACCCCCATTGAAATCACAGAGTTTTCGCCCACAATAACGCCCTCAACAACCTCAGATCGTGCACCAATAAAACAGTTGTCTTCAATAATGGTTGGATTTGCCTGCAAGGGTTCCAGCACGCCACCGATACCCACACCACCCGACAAATGCACGTTTTTACCAATCTGCGCACAGGAACCAACGGTTGCCCAAGTGTCCACCATGGTACCTTCATCAACATAAGCGCCAATATTGACATACGATGGCATTAACACAACGTTATGGGCTATAAACGAGCCTTTACGCACCGCAGCAGGCGGCACCACCCGGAAACCCCCATCACGAAAATCACGTGAGCTGTAATCAGCAAATTTTGACGGCACTTTATCAAAATAATTAGAAAAACCGCCTTTGATAAAACTATTGTCTTCAATACGAAATGACAACAACACCGCCTTCTTAAGCCACTGATGCGTCACCCAATCACCATCAACTTTTTCAGCCACGCGCAGCTCACCACTATCTAGTTTGTTCAAAACCTGTGTAATTGATTCTTTTAAATTAGAGTCAACATTACGTGGCGTAATATCAGCACGTCGATCAAATGCATCTTCAATAGTGACTTGCAGTTCATTCATAATTTTTCCTAAATAATGTTAAGTTCTGAGCGTTTGCACCAGGTTCTTTATTCGATTTGTAGCCTCAATACATTCCTGTAGTGATGCTACCAGTGCAATACGCACATAGTTTTCACCGGGGTTCATACCACGCACATCTCGTGCTAAATAACTTCCCGGCAATACGGTTACATTATAATCGCGATAAAGCAGTTTAGTGAATTCCGTGTCACTAATCGGTGTTCTGACCCACAAATAAAAACTCGCATCAGGCATCTGCACAGGTAAGGTATCCGATAACATGTTTATAACCGTGGTGAATTTCTCCAAATACAAGCGGCGGTTCTCCGCCACATGCGCCTCATCATTCCAAGCCATGGCACTGGCCGCCTGAGAAACGGGGTTCATCGCACAACCATGATAAGTACGGTAAAGCAGATATTTGTTCAACAACTGCGCATCGCCGGCCACAAAACCAGAGCGCAAACCCGGTACATTGGAACGCTTTGACAAACTGTTAAACACCACCAAACGGGGAAAACCACTGCGACCAAGTTGTTGCGCCGCGTCCAAAGCACCCAGTGGCGGCTGACCCTCAGTAAAATAGATTTCTGAATAACATTCATCTGCCGCAATCACGAAACCATAGCGGTCAGAGAGCGCAAAAAGCTTTTGCCATTCATCCAACGTCATTACACCACCGGTGGGATTGCTCGGTGAACAAACATAAACCAACTGCGTGCGTGACCACACATCATCAGATAGCTGTGTAAAATCCATTCTGAAATGATTATCTGGCAATGTGTTAATGAATTGAGGCGTTGCACCGGCTAATAAAGCAGCCCCTTCATAAATCTGATAAAAAGGATTAGGGCAAACCACTACCGGCTGCGGCGATTTAGCATCAACGACTGTCTGCGCAAAAGAAAATAATGCTTCACGACTGCCATTAACAGGAATCACTTCCGTCTCAGGATTAATAGCAGACAAATGAAAACGGCGTGCTATCCAGGTAGCAATACTACTCCGTAAGACTAGCGTTCCCGCCGTCGTTGGATAATTGGCCATCCCATTCAGATTATCCACCATAGCCTGGCGAATAAACGCTGGTGTATTGTGTTTAGGTTCACCAATATGCAAATCAATTGGATCTAAAGCTGGGTTACGTGTTATACCGTCAAACAGTTTGCGGAGTTTCTGGAAAGGATACGGTTGTAGCTGATTCAAATTTGAGTTCATAACATTATTTTGGGTGCATGCCTACATAAACTTTCAAGCTAAAATCGCGATTGCGTAGCGCACAACGCCACTCATCAAAGTGATGCGTAAAAGCTTAAACACGCTTCTTAAATTCATTGTTCTGTGGGTCAATTTCGAGTTTGTCACCGATTTCCACAAAAGCAGGCACTTGAATCTCAAATCCAGTACCGTTTAGACGTGCCGCTTTCATGACCTTACCGGTTGTGTCTCCCCGTACAGCAGGTTCAGTATATTCAACTTCGCGTACAATCATTGTAGGCAGTTCAACAGAAATGGCTTTATTCTCATAAAAGGTTACCTGACAAACATCTTCCATACCATCAACCAAATAATTTAAAACATCAGGCATGTTATCTGCTTCAACTTCTATCTGGTTAAAGTCAGCATCCATGAAGACGTACAATGGGTCGGCAAAATAGCTATAAGAACAGTTCTGACGTTCCAATACAACAAGATCGAATTTTTCATCGGCTTTATAAACCGTTTCATTTGTTGCACTAGAAAAGAGATTCTTTAATTTCATTTTCACTACAGATGCATTACGGCCAGATTTTACAAATTCTGTTTTTTGCACAACCATTGGATCGCTTCCGATCATTACAACGTTGCCTGAACGTAATTCCATTGCAGTTTTCATATTTCATTCCAAAAATTAATTTCATAGCGGCAACAAACTCATTATTGTGTCGCCGTCCCCGTATCTAAACCCGAGTTAACTTTTGATTATATCCGATTTCTTGTGAACCGCACCAAATTGGATGCCAAGTCGGTTTGACACTGCAATTGTTTAACCCATGTATTTTGGTGCTGCTGGAATGCGCCTGAATTATTCATCATTGAAGACCACGCGGCTGTATCTAAATCACCTTTGCCATTCCAGGCGTAACATAATGCACAAAACTCGGCTGCCCTCTTTGCTGGCATATCGGCGGTAAACAATTTAAGAAATGCTGCCAACTTGGGCCAATGTGCGACTTCCTGTTGCGGATAAATATGCCAAATAAACGGTCGATTTGCCCACTGTGCACGCACCAGTGAATCTTCGCCGCGTACAAAATTTAAATCACAAACCCAGAGTAACCGATCATATTCTGTTTGTTCCAGAAACGGTATCACCTGTACCGACAACTGCCCAGACTTCAACACTTTACCTATTTCAGATTGCTGGGCGCCTAATAAAACGCTTAACTTATCAGCAACAGTCCCCTGCGGAACCAGCAGGAAAATGGGCTTTGCTGCGTTGATCCATAGCTTAACTAAGTTCTCCAATGGCGCAGAGTCATAACAAAACAGAGAAATACGAAATTCATCAGGTTGACGTTCAGGAATGTTATAACGATGACAAAATTCCTGCGCTGCAGACACATCAAACTCATTACGCAAGACAAGCAAATGCTTCTCTCGCAACAAACCACTCGTACCTTGCACAAAACCAGGAAAGAAAAATGTTTTCACCAACGATAAACGCGGATGCGGTGAAGACAGGCCATGATATTCAGGCACCCAGTCTTCAGCACTGAGATATTCCAGATTAATCCAAACAGGTTGGTGGACTTGCTTTGCCATTGCTGCAACATAAACTTCCGGCAAATCACAAGCAAAGGTTTCAATCACAACATCAGCGGGTGCAATGTATTCAAATGGTTGTTGCCAAAGACAAACCTCTACACCTTGTACTAATTGCTTCAAAACACCCGGAATAACCTCTGGTGCAATACGCGCAAGGCTTGCCATATCATCCACCCATAAGCGCACTTCCAGCTGATACTCAAACACTAATTGTCGCGCAAGTCGCCAACTTACCCCGATATCACCCAGGTTATCAACAACAGTGCAGAAAATATCCCAACGTCGCCGCATGGTTTCAAACCGTAATGTCGACTATTATTTTGCTCACGCGTTAATCATAATAGCCCGCAAATCATGCGCATCTGAATCTGTGACTTCAACTTCCACTAACTCACCAGGCTGCAAATCCCTCGCATTGTCCACGTAAACCAAGCCGTCAATTTCAGGAGCATCCGCACTACTTCTGGCAATCAGTTGCCCGTCTTGAACTTCATCAATCATTACAGTTATTCTTTTGCCAATTTTGGTTGCTAACCGTTGTTGACTAATTTCTTCTTGTAACTGCATAAAACGTGCCTGACGCTCTTCTTTGAGTTCTTCCGCAACATGATCCGAGAATGTGTTGGCAGTCGCACCCTCTACCGGTGAATAGGTAAAGCAGCCCACACGATCCAGTTGTGCTTCCTGCATAAATTGTAGCAACTCTTCAAATTCTGCTTCTGTTTCACCCGGAAAACCAACAATAAATGTACTGCGTAGTGTAATATCCGGGCAAATTTGGCGCCATTTTTGAATTCGAGCCAAATTGTTTTCGGCACTTGCCGGGCGCTTCATCGCTTTCAAAATACGTGTATTTGCATGTTGCAATGGCACATCAAGGTAAGGCAGTATTTTACCTTCCGCCATTAAAGGAATGACTTCATCCACATGCGGATACGGATAAACATAATGAAGCCGCACCCATACACCCAGAGAACCCAGTGCCTGGGCCAATTCAGTCATGCGTGTTTTGATGGGCCTGCCTTGCCAGAAACCGGCGCGGTATTTAACATCGACACCGTATGCACTGGTGTCTTGCGAAATAATCAATAATTCCTTAACACCCGCAGCCACCAAATGTTCTGCTTCCTGCATCACTTGATGAATAGGCCGACTAACCAGATCACCACGCATCGAGGGAATAATACAAAACGTGCAACGGTGATTGCACCCTTCTGAGATTTTTATATACGCATAATGTTTAGGGGTTAATCGAATACCCTGAAGCGGCACTAAGCTTGTAAACGGATCATGTTGCTGCGGCAAATGGGTGTGTATCGCTGACATCACCTCGGGAAGCGCATGTGGGCCGGTTACAGCCAGCACCTGTGGGTGTGCATTCTTAACCACATCACCATCTTCTTTGGCGCCCAGACAGCCTGTAACAATCACCTTACCATTCTCAGCCAATGCTTCACCAATCGTATCCAAAGATTCTCTAACCGCTTTATCTATAAATCCGCAAGTATTAACAACAACCAGATCAGCTTCTTCATATGATGATGAAATTTCATATCCCTCTGCTCTAAGCTGTGTCAAAATTTGTTCTGAATCAACCAGCGCTTTTGGGCAACCCAGAGAAATAAAACCAATTTTTTGTGAATTCTGTTTAGATGACATGTAAATGAAGCTATGATGCTGTGAGAAATACTGGATTTTATATGATAAATCACACTTACATTTTTTATCTTTCATTTGCCCATAAATGAGGAAAGTATGAATTTACATGAGAATTCAGTAGTGTCCGGCAATTTAGTTAAATAGATTCAGTTGGTTATTGTCTTGCTGTGTGGCCATTTGTGTCTTCATGTTTTTAAGTAATTGATCGAGTGTTGTTTTCTAGAAAAAAGTTAGGCTCAGGATTTGTAGAATTGT
>JAJFJK010000032.1 GCA_021774075.1 Nitrosomonas sp.
AAGTTCCCTTGGGTTTTCCTTGTTAATATGGACAGCGATACGAAAAGGAAATGATTCATTGCCAGGGTTATTCCACCATTCTGAAATGGTAAGCCAATTCATCTTGCCAGGATAAGAGCGAACGTAATTAAAATCAGGGTGAAGATACATGCGCACAGACATCTTCACTTGTCTGACGCCTTTATTGTCCTTAACATTCATCTGCACCCGGCCTTTTAGCGGAAGTTGGTCGCTACCAAGCACATTCGGTCTTTGCAACCAGAATTGTAGAACTCGGTTACCTGGCACACCTGGTTCTTCAATGATCTGCGCCCTGCGATCTTTATGGGTGCCACCTTGAAACTGAATGTTTGCCCTACCCAAACGAAATTCCTGAGGCAATACCGTTTGATTTTTTTTCTCACAAACATCAACCAGACCTACAAACTTGGCCTGTTGACTAGCTTGTTTTGATATGACCTGTGTCTGCCTCTCGAATCCAGTACGAAATTTAATCGTTGACCCATCAAAACAAGGAGAAAACCATGCTGGCAATGGAATATTGCCAGCTGATTGTGATGCATACGCATGCGTTATCGGAGAAATTAAGAACGCAAGCAAAATCGTTATTGCCAAACGAAATAGTTTCAACATATTTCTCTAGATTTATTTGGGTATCAAACAAACGTCGCCGCTTGTTCCACAGAACGTAAATACACGGCAACTCACTGGACTCAATAGCCACTCACAAACATAGTAAATTAAAGATCAGCCACAATGCCCTTGCGGTATATAACTAGAGAGTGTTTATGTACACGGACATAAAAGTGAAGGTCGTGAACCAACCAAGCAAGTGGTTTAGTCGAATTCTATAATTACGCGCGGCTGATTCTTTCATTAATTGATCGAAATTACCATAGCCAAGAAGGTTAAGATTGTTTTTAGTATAGCAGCCGACCTTCGAGCGCAAAGCGTTCAGAAGAAATTCATAATATTAGCAAATACACAATGCTCTTTATATATCATACAATCAGTGTCTATTTCTATCGACAATCCTGTACAGAACTCAGACAAATTGGGGAGGTTTTGAGAAAATAATTGAGCCTCCCCCTTACTGCAGTTCATGCCGTGAAACACCCACATCCAAGATTACCGACCTATTTATTAATGGCACTTCTCTTCACAAAATTTATTTTGAATATGTGCATCAACTCTCTGGATTTCATGCTTCACTCCTTTAGCTATTGATCAATTCCCGCAATTTCCGGATAAATGGTTCAGGCGCCGTACCAGAAATCTGAACCAAGTCTTGCTCGATAGCAGCTCTATCTATCCGATGAAGCAATGCTATCAATTCATCTTCATCCCAAACCACACTAACGCCAGCATGTGCGACGAAACTCCTCGCTGTGGCCAACTGATGGTCGTTGCGATGCTCACCTAGGTCAGCTTTGCGCGGCATGATGATGATCTGTTTACCGTAGGACATTGCCGTCAATATAGACCCCATTCCAGCATGTGCAATGACAAGGCTCGCCGCATTAAAATAGTGATCAAAATCCTTTGGCTCAAGAAATGTGCTTTGCCGAATATGGTTGAAGTGTATATCAGTCGGCCCTACCTGGGCGAAAACATCATCGCCAGAGATGGCAGCCCAATTGTCCACTGCACCAACCATACGGTCAAACGCCAACTGAGTCCCTACCGTTACGAAAATCACAATACTGATCCTATATAATGCGGGCCTTCTTCTCGTGCTAACTCTGGCCACTGTGTAAGCCAATGCGTTGCCCAATTTTTAGCTTTGCGCCCTGCCAGAGAAAGCTCTTCCGCATTGGCCACACTATCGACCCAAATCGTTTTAGCCCCCAGTAATCGCCCGAACAAAATAGCGAAGAATCCTGGTGCCGCACCGGTAGTAACTACTACATCTGGCCGAAAAAGCAGCACACGCCACGCAACCTGAAGCGCCATCACCAACAATCCTGGCTTGTCCCACATGCTGGCATCGCGCACAGCAGTGAAAGTGCCATTCTGCACTTTGGTCTCCAATCCTGGCACTGTGCTAATCCAATGCAAGCGATGACCCTCGAATGCAGGGATCATTCTATTCAGCTGAACCCAATGCCCCCCAGCAGAAGCCACGGCTAACAGTTTTTTTTGTTTCATGGCACCACCCCCAACGATTGGTATAATGCCCGCATATCCTCAATACAAGCATGCGGAGAGAAAGCCCGTTCATAACGCATGCGCGATGCCGATCCTTTTCTCATCTGTACAACATTATCACTAGACAACAACTCGACCAGTGCTGAAGCAAGTTCTGCTTGATCACCTGGCGTGACAAGCGCACCATTGGAAGCATCCACCAGTTCTGGAATGCCCCCCACCGTTGTGGAAACCACCATCATTGAAAATGACATCGCTTCAATGATAGCCATCGGCAGTCCTTCGTTATAAGACGGCAGTACGAAGATGCCACATCCATGCATCAAGGCAGCCTTTTCATCGCCACTTATCCAACCCGGCACTTTGACCGAATCTTCCAGCCCCAATGTTTTGACAACTGCACGCACTTTATCAACCTCTCCATTGCCTCCACAAAATAACATGGCATCTGGAACCTGCTTGCAGACCTCGGCAAATGCGGCCAACAAGTCATAAATACCCTTGCGTACACCGAACTGACCCAGAAAAAGCACATGATGGCGATTACGTTCCTGCGATGCGCGTGCCACATCGAAATGGTCCGGCACGAAATTGCCGATGATAGTCACCTCGTTTCGGGTAAGTGTGCCGACAAAATCTTTCCACGATGCCGATAGCACCACAACGCCATCCGCCTTCTTGAAAAGATACCGCACGGCCCACTGCACCCAGGGCGCGCTACCGTTATAGAACACGGCAAACTCGGAACCGTGCAAATGAATAATAACAGGCACGCTCATCAGACGTCCCATGTTCAAAAAAATGAACTTGCGCCAAAAACTGCCACGCATTGACATATGCAAATGTAGCAAATCGATGCGGCGTAATAGCAGCTGTACCGCAACCAGCCTATAAGCCTTGAACGCGGTGGTCAAACGGCCAAACAGGCTGCCTTCAATATGTGTGGCGACAAAGCGTGAACGCCCTGGCGAATAGAAACCAACGGCTTCATAAGCTTTAATAACAGACTGAATACCGCCACGCGCCGCTGTGCCGAGCACCAGCACTTGTTTAACCGACATAATGTTTCCTCAACCAGTTTTGCGCATTAAAACAATATCCAGATCAGCCAGACGTGTCAATTCGGCTAAATCGTCTAAGCAATTCCCCACCAGCAGTTTTACGTTTTGACAAGTACGCAACTCACTACCGCAACTGCATTTGGCACCCAGACTGATGACCTTACCAAGGATATTAATTTGTCCCAAGGAAGCTATCTGGGAATGTCCACCCATGAACATATCGGTTAAGGTAGAACCGCTACGACCAGAAGAGAAGATATACAGCACACGAAAGCCATCCTGAGCATTTTTCTCTGCCTGGCCAAATCCTGAGTGTGTCATTCTAGGTTCTCTACGTTTAATTATTGGAAGAATTGAGTCGACACAACAAGTATCTCACAACCTACCATCCGTTTCAAACCCCCAACGACGCAAAGTATCGCCCTGTAGACTATGTACCACGTCCAACTCTACTTCTTTCCAGCTGCGAATCCATGCTTCCAGTTTTGGTGCAAGATGCAAGGATTCTACAATATCCCAGAATGCGGTATCTTTTTGTGTAGTCACCTCCATGAAATCCAGGATGCGATGCAACTGG
>JAJFJK010000033.1 GCA_021774075.1 Nitrosomonas sp.
TTTTTATTTGGCTTCGCGCGTGTGGCTGTAAATACTGCCTATTGATGTTTACATACTACTTGAATATATTTCAAAGTCTCAGGGAAAGGTCAGGCTATACTCACAATGTTTGCTGACTTTCTGAGGAGACTCTATTTAACATTTTCTGATAACGAAGGTCATGCTAAGAAACAAGTAAGTGCTTCCGTGGCGAGAAAAAGCATACTTAGCTCTGATAAAGGAGTGCCTTGTAGGTACCATATAAAGTTCAAATCAACCTTAAGGCCTGAAAGCTTAGGAGACTTTAATGAATATCTGACTATACCTGAGTCTTCCTCAAAATCTGTTCGCCAACGTTTTCTACTTCAAAACGGCTTAGCTGAAAAAGATATTGATTCTCTCCATAGAAGCATTCTTAATTTAAAAACATGCCAATTTCAATTGGTACTAATCACTATACCTCTATTATTTGGTTTGCTGGGGTCGATGGTTACGTTAGCTACAACATCTAGCGAATCCGAGTTACATCCAGCCGTACTATTTTTTCCGCCAGTGTCGGTAATTATTTCGCTTATTTTACTTGCCGTATTTATACAAAAAACCGAATCAGCTAGGCGGTCCACCGCATTTGTTATGCTCCTACAGCGCTATATGGCATTTGGAGCATATCCAGCGTGTTATCGTGGTTGGCATGATAGCTATGAGAACTACAACCATATAATTAAGTATGGATGCGACGAAGGCTCTCCATTCAATGTAAAGCCGATTAGTGAAACAAACTTCACAGGATGGCGGCCAATGCCAGTAGACGTATTTACAGTATTTTCTATTGCGCTATTTATTGTAGCCATATTTTTAGGAATGGTAATGATGATTGCCCTAGCTATATATTCAAATACAGATACTTTATTGTATTCAGTGGTGGTCATGGTTGTAACGGCATTTTTTATATTCTTTGCTGTTTGGTTTAAAAGAAAATACAAGTCTCTCAAGACAGGAAAACGCTCGTTTCGGTATTTGGTTGTGATTTTCAGCAAAATACTCAAATATGCGCAACCGTATGATCCATACAAAGATAAACCGTTGCGCGCGCGGCGCGTAATTTGATTTGTGTTTAGCATCAGCTAACTATATGAACCATTATCGGGTGCTAATCAACAACGAGTTCTGCCGAGTTCTGGCGACACGACACTTAATTGCATCACTTATTGGTGAACAAGTTCTAAATACAACACTGAGTGAAAAGAGGAAGATATCGTAAGAATTTTTATATCACTACAATCGGTACTTGGCTGTCATGCCGTTTTTAGTTTCCAATGTGTTGGCAATTAACCACAGGGTAGGCAGCGGCTAACTCGTTATACCTGTACTTGCATATCAGCGCGCTTTACTTTGGGCAATCCTGTCTTGCGTGCATTCCATAGGTCATAAGCTGCTTGCTGTGCTATCCACAAGTCTGCGCTCCCGCCATTTTCCACGCCCAGCCAGCCTTCAATTCTTAATGCCATTTCGGGTGATATGGCAGCACGTTCATTTAATACTCTTGACAAGGTGGGGCGGCTTACATTCAACTGTTCAGCGGCTTTTGTAACGGACAGTCCCAAGGCGGGTAATATGTCTTCTCGCAAGGTTTCGCCAGGGTGGGGCGGGTTGTGCATTCTGCTCATGTTTGGTTCCTCTTAATGGTAATCTTGATAATCAACTAATACTGCATCTTCGTCTTGGAAGGCAAAGGTTATTCGCCAATTGCCATTGACTGTTACGGAGTAATGTCCGGCAAGGTCGCCGGTTAAGGGATGCAGTTTCCAGCTTAGTACTCCTTCAACTTGATATTTTAGGGTACAGCGCTCACAAGATGTTTCGTCACACGGCGCAGCACGCAGAGAATGGTTATTCCTTTGGCAAGTGCTGCAACGCAGTGACGGGACATCTTGTGCGCGCCCTGCGGGTTAGCTTTTCAGGGTCACTGGCGGTGTTAGATCTCTTGACAAGGGAATGCCATTGCCTGCAAGACCTGCCTTGCCAGTAACCCTGAAAAGCTAACTGTACCCTAAAATATCAAGTTGAAGGAGTACTAGCATATTCATCGCATTTGCATTTTTGGCGATATCAAGCCTTATTAATTGCCGTGCTAATCGTGGTGCATGGTGTGGCTGAATACCAGATTTATTGCCTGTTTCAAAAAATGCTTTAGGTCGTTTGTGCTTAAAGGTTTTAATCATGACTAAATTGTAGTCTGTAACGTTACGGTAGTCAATAATGGTTTGAGGGCGCTTATAAAAATTCAGAGTTTGCCCAAATGCAAGGCGCAGAAAAAATTTTGCAGCGCAGCATATGTTAGATATGTAAGCAATAAATTTTTTCTGTAACACAGCAGTTGGGATGAAATATGAATTTTTAGAAGTGCCCTTAATATTTTGTAGTCCTGTTTGTCGTGGGAGTTTCAATTTTAGCTTGCTCCAATCGGTATCTACATTACATACTCAACCCTATTAGAGCATTGATTCTGATCAATGATATTTTTGCAACAGAGTCGTTTAAAGCAAGGTAGGATGGATAAGCGAAGCGCCATCCGTCAATCCTATTTAAAGCCAGGTGAAACGATAACTTTGACAATTCGCCATAGGTTATAGACGCAATAATTTAAACATTGCTGGTTTGTGATCAATGATGCAAATGACGGATGGCG
The DNA here is from genome assembly GCA_021774075.1 of Nitrosomonas sp. Taxonomy (GTDB): domain Bacteria; phylum Pseudomonadota; class Gammaproteobacteria; order Burkholderiales; family Nitrosomonadaceae; genus Nitrosomonas. The sequence goes on from JAJFJK010000033.1 coordinate 2,669, forward strand.
CTTCGCTTATCCATCCTACGGCCCTGACGCTCTGCTTTTTATGTGGGTGGTAGATATTGGGAGGCTGAATGATTCGAGAGGCAACCGAACAGGACGCAGAAGTGATCACTAAGATTTTCAATTATTACATTCGGAATACGGTGTTTACTTTTGAAGAAGATGAAATCAATACAGATAATTTCATCGAACGCATTAATAAAGTTAAAAAATCAGGTTTTTCTTGGCTGGTTGCCGTCGATGATGGTGACGTGATCGGGTTTGCATATTCATAACGATGGATTGAGCGTGCGGCCTACCGAAATACTGCAGAGGTTCATGTTTATCTGGCACACACTGTTAGATCTAAAGGCTGGGGCACAAAGTTATATAATGAGCTTTTTTCCACCCTTCGAGAAAAATCCATACATATAGCAATAGGTGGTATTACGCTCCCAAACCCTGCCAGCGTTGCAATACATGAAAAGTTCGGTATGGAAAAGGTGGCTCATTTTAAACAAGTTGGGTATAAGTTTGGCGAGTGGCTGGATGTAGGTTATTGGCAGGTGCAACTTAATTCCTAGCACAAGGGCGGATAAGAGAAGCGCCATCCGCCGATTTAATAATGGCTATACTTTATTGGTCTTCCTTCACCAGAACCTGAAATATAAAAAAGGGGGCTGCCATTAAAATTTGACAAATATCCCGCGCAAAAAGACTTCGATATCTACACCACATATCAATCCTAATAAAGCGCTGACTCTGATCAATTGTATTTTTGCAACAGAGTCCGTTTAAAGTCCGGCTTGCGCTGTCAGTTCATCAAATTTACCTAACGTGACAATATTGGCACCAAATTTACCACCCACCGCAAAGATGTGATTATCTTTCACGCCCACACAAACTCCGTTTTCATAACACCGTGCATAAAACCCAAGTGTTATGAATGAAGTTGTCGCATGTGGAAAAAAGGATGGATAATTAGATTCCGCCCAGCTAAACAGTTGATCAGCTAATGCGGTGTCGGTATTCGATTGCAGCACACGTCCCGCTACGGCTTGTTGAAAGTCCTCCAATGCTAGGCCATTATTAAACATTATCCACAATGGTTCAGAGGGTGCAGGATAAGTCTCGGTAATTAACTGTAACTCAACCATGTAAGCGCCAACAGGTGCATTCGGGGTGCCTTGATCAGATTCAATAATCCAATCGAGGTGAGTATGCAAGGAGCCATCGGGGCGGATTTCACCGACAATGAGTGATAAAGCCCCGTCTACGCCACCCCGGTCGAATAGGGTAAATCCTTCAACAGTATTGGGAATACAAATTACCTGTCCGCAATCTTGATTAGGCGCCAAGTCCAAACCGCCAGCTAAGCGAACCTGTATGTCTTCCGGTGCCAATGACCATTGACGTTTTTCTGTATTCCAATAACTTAAGTGACCACTGGCTAGATATTTAACCCTATCTCCGGGCGTCATATCGCCTTCAAGTCCTTCGAAACCTGGGCTGTCGATTGCGGTACGGTCAGGAAAGATACTGAATTCTGATACATAAATTGGAGTGCTGGTCAGTTGATCAACGGGCATTTGCCCGGCAGGCAAACCGAGGGTTTCTGGTTTTACCAGACTACATCCTTTTTCAGGGCGACAAAAGCTTGCTTGTACACGTTGGTCAACAATTGTTACTTCGATATGCTGATGCAATTCACCGGCAAATAGTGCCACTGAATTCAATAAAAAGACGCCACTCAAAATACTAATAGTGATGTTGCGTGGCTTAAAAAGAGAATTTGGCAGAATATTTGTGGGTGAATTTTTAAGTAAGATAGTCATATTTAGAATTAAGTATAAGTTGATCTGGCTTGCATTAGATAAAATAGAAAATACATATAAAGTGATTGGTTATAAACAGTTTTAATAAGAAACGCTATTGTAATGAAGCACTAGAATGATGCACTCATCCCCACTACTGCGCTAAAACCCGCTTCAGGCGCAAAATTTCGTAAAAAAGAAGTGGAGTTTCTTATGGTCGTGTTAGTCATATTTGAAAGTTTGGCGAAAAAAAGGATTTTTCTATGATCGGACATTCTCCAGTCGTAAGATAAATCAAGGTCTAATCGATGATAGCTCGGCGTATCGGTTTCCAAATTTCCAGGTTTGTTTTGCGATAAAGCATGGGTATAACGTAAACCGCCTCGCCACTGCGTCCATTGAAATCCTACTTCACCCCCGAAGCGTAATGGCGGAAGCCTTGGAACATCTCCCAAAGCCTCATTCTGAAACCAACCACGCACATAATCAGAAAATACAGTTAAATGAGGATTGACGGGTAAGCCTAAGCGCGGGTGAGCGGTAATCTGAGCTTCGTAACCCGCAAAATTTGCGGTATTGGCCTGATACCCAAAAACAGGCAGGCAATTTCTTAAATCCGCACAAGCCAATTGAAAACGGGGTGGATCAGGCGCTAAATTAAAAAAGGTGCCCTGGTTTTCTAAGTAAATAAAATCTTGTATCGATTTGTAATAGCCATTGGCATGCATCGAGACTTGATTGCCGGTATAGCGTAAACCTAATTCGTAGTGACTCGTTTGCTCAGCGTTAAGATTGAGGCGACCGATTTCGAAACTACGCGTTGCAAAATGAGGCCCTGACGCAAAGAGCTCTTGTACGTCTGGTGCGCGTTGGGCGCGTTGCCAACTTAAATACAATGCAGTTTTTGGAAAGATCTCATAATTTAAGCTCGCGGCGAGTGAGTAAGTCAGGTAATTCAATGAACTCGGCAAAGGTAACGCTGCCGAAATACCTGACAATGTGATTTCATTACTCTTGGGGGTCGTCGTTTGATTTTCGATACGAGCGCCCACTTCAAAGTCGAGGCGATCAGTGATAAACACGGTTTCAGTGACAAAGAAGCCTAATGAATCAACATTAGCAGCAGGCGTGAACGTTTCTATCCCTGTCGCTGCGAATGAACGATTCTGCCATTGCATACCAAATGTACCATCAAGCCACTCTCCCCGTTGATGGTTCATTTCTAAACGTGACTCCCAGACGGAATTCTTAAAACGAGTCAGTGATGAGCTTCTATCCGTCACACCCTTATCAAAGTCCTTATGATCGTAGTCGATATAGCTCAGTTTTGCATTTATTCTGGGTAATGATGGCCAATAGGTTTTCCACAAACCATCTAAATCATAGCGGCGCTGAGACATTTCAACCCTGATGGCTTCTTGTCCGGTGCTCCCTGGTTCGGTGTGACCTGGAACACCCGGTGGAATACCATAATTTCTGACCATTTCATGATAACTTCCGCCTAAATGGCCATGCCTGCCGATCATTGATAATCCGACCGAACCGCCCTGACTGGTTGAATGACTATTTTGAATGACTTTGGAACTATTAGTGCTGGGTTCAACTTGGAATTGTTGCCGGATCGCTGACTCGTCTAAAGCATTTCCAGGAATATGGGTGTTATTTGAAGAACGTTGAAAATAATCGACATGAATCGCCCACATCCCCTTACCGGCATCAAAACCGACCATTCCGGCTTTATCTGCAGAATTATGGTTGTAGCTAAAATCCATGCGACCTGCAACGCCATTAAGTGGGATTTTTTCAGGTATACGTTGATGCTTAATATTAACCATGCCGCCAATCGCATTACCACCATAACGCAGGGTTGCAGGGCCTCTCAACACTGTAATGCTATCTGCCAACATGGTTTCAAAAGCGACTGCAAGGTCGGGACTCAAAGCAGAAAGATCATGTGCGCCGATTCCATTTTGCATGATTCTGACTCGAGGACCACTCATGCCGCGGATTACGGGTTGGCCAACGCCAGGTCCGTAGGACAGATTACTGACGCCTAATTCACGCTCCAGCGTTTTACCAAGCGTTTCGCCTGTGTGAACACGCAATTCTCGACTTTCTAGTGTTTGTACTGGTTCAGCAGGTGCGGAACTGGCTTCAATGGTGATCGCTTCGAATTTGACAGGCTCTTGCTGAATATTAGAGCTGGGATGTCCGGTATTAGACTGATTTTCTGTTACTGGTTTTTTGTGTATGCTTTGATCATTTGCAAAGACAGGGTTTAAAAAAAAAATAATAAAGCCCATCAGAAAAATATAACGCAGACACATTTGCAGAGCCTGCATTAAAGCCCTGCTGTGTCATAAAAAGTTTGTATTGAACCATGTTCAACGATGTCGCCCAAAATGCCGCCAGCAGTGTAGATTTTGCCGTCCTTGCTGCCGACACAAACGGAATTGTCATAGCAACGTGCATAGAATCCGAACATGAAACGACTTTCTGCAGGATTTGGGAATAACTCATTAAATTGTGATTCCGCCCAATCAAATAGCGTATCGATACGATTGTAATCGTTCAATTGGATTTCCGGCACCACGTCCAAAGTTTGAACAAGTGCCAAACGATCAAAGCTTGCTTGCGCATTGATATGAAAAACTAATGCAAATGGAACAGAGGGTTTGTAGAGAATACCTTCACCTGATTCATCTAAGCCTAAAATATTGATGAAAACCATATAGGCGCCATCATCAGGTAAAGATCCATCCGCTTTTTGTATTCGAAAAATAGGATGTGCTTCGAAATTGCTGCTAGTTGTCAATGATGCAATAAATCCTTGCAACCCATTCCCTTCTGTGTCCGTCACTATATTTTCATCCGCTAGACGGCTAATGACTAATTGTTCTGCAAAACCATCTGGTAACCACTGTGATTGCTCTTCTGACCATTTCAATAATGTACTTTCTGTTTGATAACTTGCTATGCCTCCTTGGTCGAAACCTGACCCGGTAAATCCGGAGTCACCCATGCGGTAAGGGGTGAATGAATCGGTAAAAGAGATGACAAATGCTGTGTGGTCACCCAGTGCTCTTCCCTGACGCGCGGTATCTACTTCAATATTGCCATCGCGCCATAAAAACGCCATGTTCGGTTCACCTTCATGAGCCATAGTCATTACACTAAAAAAAAGCAAAAATAATCCTATAAAAAGTAGAATGAACTTATTCAATTTGATGCTCCAAATATTTTCTAAAGAAGGTCCATCGATATGAGTCAATGAATGCGCTGTAGCCTATCGAGAAAATTCTTATTTTCTATCCAAATTCAGTTGATGCTATTTGAATAAGAGATGAGTATCAATGCGACAAATTGTCGCAGCATAGATTATTGAACGATTCTTTCCAACAAAGTATCTTTACCTCTAAAAAATGGACTAGATCGACTTTTGCTGAATTCTAAAATCAAATATGTACTGTTGGCGTTCGCAATTATGATGAGTGATGTTGCTCAGTCTGCCGAGTGTGTTGTTTTGTTGCATGGGTTAGCCCGTACAGCAGATTCGATGACAAAGTTGGAAAACAGACTGGTATCTGAAGGTTATGTGGTGACAAATGTCGATTATCCTTCCCGGAAACACTCAGTTGAAGTGCTGGCAGATATTGCAGTCGAACAAGGGATCGGTGAGTGCGAAAAAAGAGAAGCGTCAAAGATTAACCTGATTACCTCTAATATGCAGCCGATATTAAGAGGCGTCGCGGCATAGGCGGAGTACGGAGAGCCACCCACGCTAATCGCGGCAACATATCCTTCAGCCTATAGCGTCGATTGAAGCGGTATTGAAATGTTGCCAGATGTCTCTGCAAGTGGTGCGCAGAAAGTTTATGGAACGTTCCAGCCAGTGCTGTTTTCAGATTTCCAAGGATGGTGTTAACCCAATCAAAAGCAGCTGTTTTATTTGTGTCGCGGCTGTTCCCAACCACCAAAAAATGATGTTTAAACCCGGCCTTTTTCACACCCCGGAAACACGACAATCCATCCGTTAAAACGGATGATCCTGCTTCAAGATTCTTATCCGACCACAGCTTTATTTCATCCGTTCGAAAGCCTTTAATTACGCTAAGTTTTATCTGATCCGGCTTGCCATCAACCTTTGAAACGGCTGCTAGAAAAGGCGTCTTCTTGGGAGCGCCACGTCCTCTTTTGCCGCCAGATTATTTACCTCCCCAATAGGCGTCATCCATCTCAACATCTCCAGAAAGCGGCTTACTTTCATCACGTTCCAACATAACTTGCGCTACCTTATGGTACATCAGAGCTGCTGCGTTGATTCCGATGCCAAGCTGACGAGAAAGCTCCATTTGCGAGATGCCATTTTTACTTTGGGTCATCAGATGCATGCCCAAAAACCACTTCGTCAGCGGTAGCTTCGTGCCATGAAAAATGGTGCCGGCTATAAGAGAGGTTTGGTGCTTACACTTGTTGCACTGTCGTTTTGTACGGCCTCTTGTCAGGCACGAAAAAGAATTGTGACCACAATTGCCGCATAAAAAACCATTGGGCCATTTGGCAGCTTCTAAAGCAACCTCACATTGTGATTCCGTACCAAAGTTATCCATGAATTCCGATAAACTTAGGCCTTTCTGAAATTGAACTTTATTTTTGCACATTTTTAATCTATTGTTTTCAAGTATTTTAATAGGCAAATATTATACGTGAGAATGGGTGGCTCTTAAGGGGTAATCAGGAAGATTAATTTCGTAACGCACTCGCTCGGCGGTATTTTGGTTCGAGTCTATTTAAAAGATAATAAACGTAACGATATTGGCCGAGTGGTAATGCTTGGTCCTCCGAATCAAGGTAGCGAAGTCGTCGACAATCTCAAGAACGCTCCAGGGTTTGAGTTGTTAAATGGGCCGGCGGGGATGCAGCTTGGAACTAACGCTACAGATATTCCGAAAACGATTGGGCCTGTCGAGTTCGAGCTCGGTGTCATCGCCGGAACGCAAAGCATAAACCTGATTTTGTCAACGTTCCTACCTGATCCAAATGACGGGAAAGTTTCGGTAGCGTCGACCAGAGTCAAAGGTATGAAGGATTTTGTCGCGTTGCCCACGACTCATCCATTCATGATGAAGAATTATGCAGTGATTGAGCAGGTGGTCTATTTCCTCAAGCACGGGCAATTCAAGAATAAAAATCTTGGGTCTGGTCGCGACTTGTGAATCACGCGAAGATCACGTGAATTCAGATTGGGATTAATGATTCTTGATTAGAGACTTGGCTCCGTCTTGTGATTATTTACGACAGCGCCTTAGATTGTTGTGTTCCAGATCGCCTCGCAAGATAATAAAATCGCTGTGGTTTGGAATCTCTGGGAGAAAATTTCCATTGAAATGGCCGACTTGAAAGACGCCGATTATCAGCATTTGCCGGGTTTTGAAACGACCAATGCGGCAGATGATGTGGTGGAGGTTGCGCCGAATAGTGAGTAAACTGGTAGCTAATTATTGTGTGATACGTAGTTACGAAATTGCAAAATAAGTTGTCATCCCCGCGACGGCGGGGATTTATTACATAGAAATAGCCAAGCCTTTCATTGAGCAATGTTAAGTTATGCGGAATTGAATAAAACACAGAGGGTACAGAGAACACGGAGAATTCTCATGAATGTATCATTATGCCCTAAAGGAATCATACCCCATGAAGGTTACCGAACTAAAAAGAAATCTTAAAGAGTTGCCGAAAGAGCGGCTAATAAAAGATATCGTTGATCTCTTCAAGAAGAGCGAATTTGTGGAAGATTATTACATATCAAAATATGGCGACGATAATAGCTTATCAGTCTTAATCAAGCACAAGGATTTTGGAAGGCAAGATTATCAGTTGCAAAAAAGGAGATTACTGAATTTAAGAAAATTTGCAGTGATAAAGCACTAATAGCAGAGCTAATGGTTTTTTACGTGGAAACCGGCGTCAAATACACCGACTGTTATGGAGATATAGATGAGCAGTTTTATTAAGCATGGAAAGTATGTATGAGCGTGCCCTCAAATTTATAACCGATACCAATCTGGTAGACACGTTTAAAGATCGTTGTTTGAAAATAACGAGTGATACAGTGAATATGGGGTGGGGGTTTCATGATCAATTGTATGAAACATATTATAGTTATATTGAGGTATAACAGGCATGCAAGGCTAATCAATTCGCTTTTTGGGGAGCAAGGTAGGATGGGTAAGTATACGTCATCCACCGCATGGTAGATGCAAAATATACTTCTGAACAAAGGAGAGGGGTAGATCTTTTATTGTGCAATAACCCATCTGTTGGATTTGATGCACTATGCTCTGGCTAGTTTCTGGAATTCAAATGTAGCGCTTATTTATACATACAGTAAATTAGTGCCGTTGCACGATACAAAACATCTGATTACAGTGCTTGTATACAAACGCCTAAAAACAGCTAAATAGAAACTATCGTCCAGATCGAGTGGCAGCACCAAAGTGCTAAATTGTGAATTATTGGCGGTCTCACAAAGTGTCTGACGTTCATCAGGGACATCACTGAATTTTTGCTAGCTATAGTGAGGCATTGTCAATGTCGAAACACCGAAACAAAAACTGTAATAATTAAAACTGTGCAACTGTTTAACATCATTTTTTGCAAAGGATGAACAGTTACACAGATTTCATAAGCGCCTGATCAAATAAACTCTATTCCGGTATTTGCCAGACCAACCAGGTTAATGTTGGCGACATTCAGGTCTGTTTCCGCTGCAAGTACGCCTAATTCACCGGTTGTCATGCCGTTATTAAGCATGTCGACAAAGGGTTGAGCTTGTTGTGCGCTAGGTGGTGATCCGACGACATTGGTCCACAGGAGCGTTACAATTTCTTGTGGAGTAGATTTGCCTGCTGCATTAATTGCCAGTTCGGCAAGGTCTTCATAAAACATGCCGCCATCCTTCAGATCCAGACCAATGCCGACGAATGTTTTATTCGCAACAGATTCACGGCCAAAAACGGCACCCAGAAGTTTTGCCACTTCACCTGCACTGGTATTTAAATCATAGGCGATACCAATATCTAGAAACTGTAAGCGTTCACCGTTGATCAACTGATCTTGACCATCGCTGCCGACGGTGTCCATTACGTCGAATCCGTTGGCTGTTCGTGTAATCGCATAATTGGCTATTGGGCCTGAGAAGACAGCAGTATCAGATCCTGCACCGCCGTCAAAGATATCGTTGCCCTGTAGTCCTTCAAACACATTGACACCATCATCTCCACTGAAGTTATCGTCAATGGATGAACCGACCAGTTTGGCGGCACCAGAGACAAATTGCTCAATATTGGTGAAAGTGCCGCTGACTGATTGGAGCTCAGTGACAAATTCGATCTCAAAATCTGCGTCAACTGGTACAGTACGTCCAAGATCGTTGGTTGAATTGGCAAAAGTTGTATCCGCTTCCAAAACATCTTGTGGTGTGAGTTGCGATCCACCGACGCTGAGTGGTACTATGTCACCAGCATTGGATTGTCCTGTGCTTGAATTATTTTTCCAAACTGGCTGGTCAATCTCAAGCTCTGCAATATAAGTGCCTGCAACGGAATCAACAGTTATCGTTCCACCCAATGTACCAAAATCAAGTACGTCAAACCCTTCACCGCCATTAATGGTTACGTTACCCAACCCAATGACAAATCGGTCGTTACCAATCCCGCCGAGAGCGGTGTCGTTACCATCAAGTACCAGTACATCATCGCCTTCTCGCCCATCAAGTAGGTCATTGCCAGCACCTCCAGCCAGCAAATTAGTATTATTATCACCACGAATGGTATCGTTGCCATCACCCCCTAAAATATTTTCAATGTTATTGAGGGTATCGGTTTCTTGACCACCGTTGAAACGTGATAATTGAGCGCTGCCTGAAAGCAGGTCAACATCTAAATGACCAAAACTGCTGGCCTCAAGTTCAGTTGTGTTGTTGCCTGGTGAAGCAAAAGCCCAAGACGCCGTGTCAATACCGGCTCCGCCATCAATGAAATCGCTTCCTGCGCCACCATGCATTAAGTCATCGTCGTTACCGCCGTCTAAGGTATCGTTTCCTGCACCGCCGTACAATGCATCTTCACCGCCTCGGCCTTCGATAACATCACTGCCGCCTGCACCGATCAACCGTTCACCTGTATTGTTGCCACGCAGTAAATCGGTATGTTCATCCGAACCAATTAATTCTTCGATATTACTTATTGATCCAGAAAAACGATCACTGTTATTGCTGCTAAACGTGCCGATGATTAAGTCGACATCAAGTCCCGCCAGTGGATTCCTGCTTGCTGCTGAGAATACGTCATAGCCATCACCACCATCTATTCTTACGGTACCACTACGTATTTGTAATATATCATCGCCCAAACCACCTAAAGCTTGTACAGTATGGCTGGAACCGGCATCAATACTGATGTTGTCATCGCCTTCACCACCGTCTGCCAAACCAGTATCCTGTAAAACAATTTCGTCGTCGCCCGCTTCGCCATAGAGCTTAAAAGAAGGATTATTGTCACCACCGTTTTTGCCCAACAGAAAATCTTCACCACCTGCCGCATGTACGGTAATCATGCCTTTATCGCGCAGTTCGAAATAATCGTTTTGATCGCCGGAATAGTAGACATCAAATTCTCCTACATTCCCAGAAGCCAATGCGCCACCCTGATTCTGTAGACTTTTACCGGGCTCGGCCAATTCGCCACCTTCCAAGGCAGTAAATGCTCTTAGTGAAGAGCCAATAGAGCCATCCAGACGTACTAGCCAACGTACGTCTGGTGTTTCTGTTAAATGCAGCACATCGAACCCGCCGCCGCCATCGTAGTTAGCGCCACCAAGCCCTGCAAAGATCGTGTCATCACCCGCTCCACCACCTACAAAACGTCCGGCAAGCTGACCATAAAGTGTGTCATTGCCATCACCACCATCTATTTCAATATGGGTGCCAGGACCACCGTACAATGTGTCGTTAAAGTCGGAACCAACAAATTGTTCGATGTTGACGGCAGTATCAGTAGCGATTACAGTGCTGCCATCATTTGACATCCGTTCGATCAGACCGGTCTCAGCAAACACTTGAACGGGGCCGGATGCTTCTTGATTGCGTGCTTTTAACTGCATTCCATCGTTAATATGTTCACGCCGAACGATATCGCGGATGTCAGAAGCGTATGTTAATGCGTCGAAATTTCCTTCACCGCCGTCATAAAAGTTGGTGGTTCCAGATGTAGCGCGTTCACCAGCTACTAGTGTGTCATTACCCTCGCTTCCATACAGTATGTCGTTGCCGGGCCCACCGATTAGGATGTCCTCGCTGGGGCCGCCATCCAGCAGATCGTCACCACCCCGCCCATCAAGTAAATCTCGGCTGCCAGCGGCGACCATTCGATTGCCTGCGTTGTCTCCAAATAAGAAGGTCTGACGGTTGTCTTCAACAACAATATTTTCGATAGAGTTTAATGTGGATTGGTTGCTACTTACATTAATGGTGCCGCGTTCTATATCTGCATCAACCGTAGGATTGCCAGATGAATTATCAACGGGGAACCGCCAGGTATCATTGCCATTTCCACCAGCAAAAACATCATCACCTTTGCTATAGACAATGACATCGTCGCCTGTACCACCATTCAGCGTGTCGTTGAAAGGGCTCCCAACGATTACGTCATTGCCACCTAGCCCATTAATGGTTATTGCTGTGGTAGTTACTGGAGCGCCAAGAATGAAGAACTCATCTGTCCTGGCAAACAGGAAATCTTTTCCTTCAGTTCCGTTTAATTCAGTCTGTCCGAGGGCTGCAACAAAAACATTGTTGAGTAATTCACTGTGTGTTAAACCAAAATCGGCAAAGGAATAAAACTCAACATTTTGAACTTCTTCAGTGCCGTCAGAGATCCTTGGGTTTGTTGGATATAGATGGTTGAAGATAATTGCGCCGTCATTGTCTGTCTGAGAGAAGCTGTATTCGGTAAAGTTTCCGCGAAATGCTGCAGTATCAGTACCTGCGCCACCGTCCAGTAAGTCATGCCCGGGTCCAGACATGAGGATGTCATCACCTGCTGCGCCATTCAATGTATCGTCACCTTCACCACCATCCAACAAGTCATTCCTGGCAGTACCAAATAACTGATCGTTTTGTGTATCTCCGATACCAATAGGGCCGGTTTGCGGGTTACCTACCGGATCAAGCAATTTCTGGCGTAAATTATCCAGCCATGCCGAAATACCAAGATGGTCGTCAAGTTGTCCTAATGGGTCAATTTCCAGAAATGCGGTGTCAAAATCTTCCAGAATATTATCGAAGATGCCCGGATTTGGTAACAAACTGGTAATCTTGTCGGAGACTGAATTGATGATACGATCAATGCCAAGTGTCTTTGTAATATATTTGATAACCGGTCCAACCGTTGCGTTGAATACAAACCCAACGGCATCCAGTACACCCTCAATTGGCTTGAGCACTTTTGAAACGGCATTGAGTGGACCACGCAGGAAGCTTAATGAGGAGGAAATTCCATCAAATGCTATTCTGACACCTAGTATCGGTAGAAAAGTAGCGCTTGGTACTGCATTATCCAAGACTTGTGTCTGTTCCTTGATTTCATCATACGTGTCGTTGATGGCTGAAATGGCGGCATTGGGCTGCGCTACCAACGCATCTGCGCCCGCGGCTGCTGGTGCCCCCGGATCACCGTTTGGGTCAATCTCATCCACTTTGTTCAATGCAGTGACCAGTTGACCGACGGAAACAATATTTTTGAGCAAGACTTGTTCTGTCCCTGCCAATTTTGTATCAAAGCTTTCAAGCTTTTCTTGTGCCTTATCAAGCTTCTCTTCCAGCTTGCTGTCATCAATTTTTTTTGCGAGTTCTTCCGCTTTTTTCCTGACTTTATTGGTAACATTCTGTACTGCATCAAGTATTTTGATGCCAACCTTGGCAATGAATTTTAATGGTCCCGCTTTGTCCATTAGCTTCAATGTAAGTTTAAGCTTACTTAGGGTACCGCTGAATTCATCAGCTTTTCGTTCGACAGCATCAACCGCGTCGATCGCTAACTCAACTTTATCTATTTTGTCATCAATATCAGCTATTAATGTGCGAATTTCGCCTACATTTTTATTCGATTCTGTTAAGTTACTGCCGTAATCACGCAGACCTGGTCCTGCTGACATAATTTTCCTCCAAAAATTAAAATTTTACAGAAGTGCGCCACGAAAATTCGCGGGCTACAAAGTGTTTTAAGCAATAGTGGGTTTGTCACGAAATTCAAAGAACAGTACAGAAGTTCACAATACAGACTTGCCGTCTTGTATTTTTGTATGAACTTGTACAGAGGGAGAGTGGTTTATGATGGGAATATACCCATTATTCACACTATCAGCGTTGGGCCTCAGTTTTTAGAGTATTTCTTCCAGTAGCGAAGTACTCATAAAATAAGTTATTCTTTTCGTAATACTGTTTATTGTTATTTCGTTGATCTATTTTTATATAAGCAAGAATTATACCGATGTTTCTTTATAGATGTAACGTATTGATTTAATGTGAACGGGTAATGTCATGTTAACTAGATGAAAATTATATTGTAAATTTTTTCGACAGTTAGAGCTGGATTTTACCTTAGGATTGAATCAATGCTTGTTTTGCGGTTAACTGAGGAATTTAGGTTAAACTAAAGTTTTAGGTTAAACATGCTTGGCACGCTATATTTAATACCTACGCCACTCAGCAAAGAAAATATTAATTGGGTCATTCCCACTGCGGTACAACAACGGGTGGCGGATATTTCTCATTATATTGTTGAGCATCCCAAGACGGCTCGGCAATTTTTGAAGCAAGTGGGTTGTAAATTGCCTTTGCAACAGATCAGTATGCAAGTGCTCGATGAGCATACTCAGGCGAAAGATTTGCTGTCTTTGCTTGAGCCTTTATTGGCTGGTCATGATGTGGGATTGGTGTCAGAGGCTGGTTGTCCGGCAGTGGCTGATCCGGGTGCCGGGTTGGTGCGCTTGGCGCATCAAAAGAACATTACTGTTGTGCCTTTGGTTGGGCCGTCTTCCATTATGATGGCGCTCATGGCATCGGGGTTAAATGGTGAGTGTTTTGCTTTTAATGGTTATTTGCCAATTGAGATTGATGCGCGTGTACGAAAAATAATGGAGCTTGAGAAATTATCAATGCACGGTGATCAAACGCAGATTTTTATCGAAACACCTTACCGTAACCAAAAATTGTTGGAACAATTGATTAAAACTTGTCGCGATAGTACTGAGCTATGTGTCGCCAGTCACCTGACCGCTGACAATGAGAGAATAATCACTAAACCAATTAGAGCCTGGAAAAAAGGATTACCTGATATCAATAAGATTCCAACAATTTTTTTGTTACATGGGTAATACCGAAAAGCAGTGTGGTGTGATTGAATATGTTGTAATTGATTAGGCTGTTTTCTTCTGGATAAACTCAATTTTGTAACCATCCGGGTCTTCGACAAAGGCGATTACCGTTGTGCCATGTTTCATGGGACCTGCTTCACGGGTTACTTTTCCGCCCAGCTTTTTAGTTTCTTCACAGGCCTGGTAAGCGTTTTCAACTTCAATGGCAATATGACCAAATCCTTCACCCAGATCGTAATTGGAGGTGCCCCAATTATGGGTTAATTCCAATACGGTGCTACTGGCTTCATCCTGATAACCAACAAACGCAAGGGTAAATTTACCATCAGGGTAATCTTTTTGGCGTAGTAGTTTCATACCCAAAACCTGGGTATAAAACTCTAGCGATTTATTAAGATCGCCCACTCTTAGCATGGTATGCAAAATACGCATTTATATTTTTACCATTTCAAAATCTTCTTTACGTGCGCCACATTCCGGACAGGTCCAGTTAATAGGCACATCTTCCCAACGTGTGCCGGGTTCAATGCCTTCTGCGGGAGACCCTTCGGCTTCATCATAAATAAAGCCGCAAATAAGACACATATATTTGTTGTAATCGTGATTCTCTTCAGTAGGCATGATAGATAGCAACTTCCTTTTAGGTTAAAATGGTATTTTACGGTATTAATGCATGTTACAGCCACCCCCAATTGTACTTTCTTTTGCAGCTAATGACCCCAGTGGTGGGGCAGGTATTCAAGCTGACTCACTGACCATCGCCAGTTTGGGGTGTCATCCATTACCCATAATAACTGCAGCTACGGTGCAAGATACAGCCGGCGTGGAGGATATTTTTCCGCTTGATCCTGAGTGGGTGGCCGATCAGGCAAGAGCAGTTTTAGAAGATATGCCGGTGCATGTTTTTAAAATTGGTTTGTTGGGCAGTGTCGAGATTATAGCAGCCATTGCAGAGGTAATTTCTGATTATCCGGCCATTCCATTAGTGCTTGACCCAATATTGATCTCCGGTCGAGGTGATGAACTGGTCGATGAAGAAATGATGGATGCGATGCGTGAATTATTGCTTCCTCAGGTGACTGTGTTAACACCGAATAGTTTGGAGGCAAGGCAGCTTTCGCAAGATGAGGATGAGGATCCACAAAAATTAGATTTAAGTCTGTGTGCGCACAGCCTATTGGACATGGGCTGTGAGCATGTTTTAATCACGGGCACGCATGAAAATACCATTCAAGTGACGAATATTTTATTTAACGAAAATGGGATCGTGCGCTCAGATTCATGGCAAAGATTGGCGCACTCGTATCATGGTTCGGGTTGTACGTTGTCGTCAGCAATTGCGGCGTTGATGGCAAAGGGATTGTCGATAGAGCAAAGTGTATTTGAAGCACAGGACTATACTTGGCAAACATTGAATGCGGGCTTCCAACCCGGCATGGGGCAATATATTCCAAACAGACTTTTTAGTCTTGAGAAAAATAATAAAGCTGTAGATAAAGATTGAGTTTAAATTGAAGAACCCCGTTATCAGTGGGTTGTATGCGATTACTCCGGATTTGCTTGATACGGGAGCACTGCGAGGCGTAGCAGAACAGGCGTTGGCAGGCGGTGTGCGACTGATGCAATATCGTAACAAGATTGCTGATCAGTCATTGCTGCGAGAACAAGCCAGGCAGTTACAACAACTTTGCCGGGCGCATGGTGCTGCATTCATTATTAATGATCATCTAGAGATTGCGATTGAATTGGATGCGGATGGACTGCATGTTGGGCAGGAGGATGTTTCCGTGTCTCAGACACGTCATCAACTTGGTTGCGATAAAATCATTGGTGTTTCTTGTTATAACCGTTTGGATTTAGCGATTCAGGCACAAAAAGAAGGCGCTGACTATGTTGCTTTCGGTGCATTCTATACATCGGTAACCAAGCAAAATACAGTCACAGCGCCAATTGATTTATTATGCCAGGCGAAGCAGAAGATCGTAGCGCCTGTCGTGTGCATAGGTGGAATTAACTTAACCAACGCGACGACTTTGATCGAACAGGGTTGTGATGCAATAGCGGTCAGTAACGCATTATTCCAGGCCAAGGATATTCAAGCGTCAGCGCAACAATTTTCAGGACTTTTTTAAGGGCGTTTCTAAAAATTCAGAGTTCGCCCAAATGCAAGGCGTAGAAAAAATTTTGCAGCGCAGCATATGTTAGATATGACAGCAATAAATTTTTTCTGTAACACAGCAGTTGGGTTGAAATCTGGATTTTTAGAAGTGCCCTGAAATTTTTAAAGCGTTTTATTAATACATAGCGAGTAATTAAATGACTTCACGTAATCAACAATTATTTGAACTTTCTCAGAAGGTAATACCCGGTGGTGTGAATTCTCCTGTGCGGGCTTTTAAATCCGTCGGTGGTAATCCAATATTTTTTCAACGTGGGCAGGGTGCGCATGTTTGGGATGTCGACGGCAAATCATATATCGACTATGTAGGTTCATGGGGCCCATTAATTTTGGGTCATGCACATCCTGAAGTCATTAAAGCGGTGCAGTCCACCGCGCAAAATGGTTTGACGTTTGGCGCACCCACCGAAGCGGAATTAGAAATTGCTGAATTGATTTGTGAATTGCTGCCGTCCATTGAACAAGTAAGACTGGTTAGTTCAGGAACCGAAGCAGGCATGAGTGCGATTCGCTTGGCGCGTGGTTATACCGGCAGAAGTCGTATTATCAAGTTTGAAGGCTGTTATCACGGGCATGATGATGCGTTGTTGGTTAAGGCTGGTTCGGGTGCTTTGACGTTTGGTAATCCAAGCTCTGCAGGCGTGCCGGAAGAAACGGTTGGCCACACGATGGTGCTGGATTATAACGATTTGACGGGACTGGAAGCTGCATTTAAGCAATACGGCAATGAAATCGCCGCCGTTATTGTGGAGCCGGTTGCTGGTAACATGAATCTTGTTGCGCCTAAAGAAGGTTTTCTGGCATCGTTACGCGCTTTGTGTACCCAATATGGCAGTGTATTGATTTTCGATGAAGTGATGACAGGCTTTCGTGTGGGTTTAGGTTGTGCGCAGGGACTTTATCAAATTAAACCAGACCTTACGACACTTGGTAAAGTCATTGGTGGTGGCATGCCTATGGCCGCTTTCGGCGGTCGCCGTGACATTATGCAGTGTTTGGCACCAATCGGCCCTGTTTATCAGGCGGGGACACTTTCAGGCAATCCAGTGGCCGTTGCTGCCGGGTTGGCTACTTTGAAACAAATTAGAGTGCCAGGGTTTTATGAACAATTAGGTGCTAAAACGCAACAATTAGTCAATGGTGTAACGGCTGCTGCCAGACAACATGGCATTGATTTATCAGGGCAGTCTATCGGTGGTATGTTTGGTTTTTATTTCAGTAAGGAAATACCCGTAAGTTTTGAAGCAGTGATGTCATGTGACAAGGATGCTTTCAATCGGTTTTTTCATGCAATGCTTGCTGAAGGCGTTTATTTTGCACCATCAGCATTTGAGGCGGGTTTTGTTTCTTCTGTACATGGCGATGCTGAGATCAATCAAACGATAGCAGCTGCGGATAAGATTTTTAGTGAGTGGTAAATCAGGCAATCAGATAATCAAGACAAGCAAAACACCGGGTAAATAAAAAAGGCGGCTACTGTTTGTAGCCGCCTTTTTTGTGGCAAGAATAATTTAGCGTAAGCTTGAAATATATTCAGAAACGGCTCTTTTTTCCTGTGCACTCATGCGTGCCAAAACTTGTTGCATAACACCGTTATCGTTAGCACGTTCGCCGGTATTAAATAAACCGAGCTGTGTCAGGGTATAAGCCGCATGTTGACCAGCCAGACCAGGGTAATGTGGTGGAATTCCGGATCCTGTGGGGCCGTGGCAGCTTGCGCAAGCTGGCACGTTACTATCTATATTGCCGCCGTGGTACAGAATTCTGCCCAGTGCGAGCAAGTCTTCATCATCAGATACGATGCCAGGCTTGGCTTCCTGTTGCGCATAATAAGTACCCAGCGCTTGCATGTTTTCCATGGTGAGTGCAGCAACCATTGCCGTCATGACAGGGCTGTTACGTTTAGGTGTTTCACCGTCTACTGATTGAAATTCAATGAGCTGCTTGGTGATATACTCTGCATGCTGACCAGCTAGACTAGGGTTGACGGGGATGATACTGTTGCCATCTGCTGCGTGACAACCGGCACAAACACCGCCTGCAATTTCTTCAGTGGTTTGTGGCGCAGCGGGTGTTTCTGGTTCTGGCGCAGTGCTTGCATTTTCTTGATTGCTGTCTGCATCATCATCTTGCAGGTCAGCAATGGTTTCAGATGAAATTGGCGCAGACAATAATGCGATTGCAATTATCAATGCCGAACTTGTAATAATTTTCATATATCGTATTCCGTTTTTATATAAGACTTGCAAAAATTTGGTACGCTCTCTCTGTCTGAGCTCAACTTCGTATTCTATCAAGGCAATGGTCTGTTAACAAGAAAATTCAGTGAATACGACCAATAACTTAATGTTTTATTTTCAATGAAATTAATTTTTATATCTCTGCTAATTGTTAATATTGCTATGGCTGTTATCATACAACTTGGTTCTGATGGTGAGCATGTTGCTGATGCGTCCGCTTTGCTTGCACCAGAAAAGATAATATTACTGTCTAAGAGGGTGGATTGTTTGAACTGGGGTGATTTCCTGGAACAAGAGGCGCAGCAGGCAAAAATTGCACTGGTTGATCAGGATATTAATAATCCATTAAGCGTGACGTTTTCCAAACATGCTGATTTGTATTGGGTGCATATCCCGCCTTTACCGGATCAGCAGGCGGCCAATCGAGAGATTAATAAATTAAGAAATTTGGGCATTGCCAGTTTTCGTGTAGAAGAGCATGGCGTGTGGTTGAATGCCATTTCTTTTTCAATGTTGCATGATAGAGCGGCATCGCAAAAATTACTGCTGGAATTACAAACTAAAGGGGTTGCTGAGGCAAGGATTAAAGAGCGCAACATTCAACTGCAAAAAATCGTTATTCATGAACCAGATGAGAAGCTTGAAATTAAGCTGCAAGATTTAGTGGAAAAATATCCCGGCAGCGAGTTAGTGCATGCAACTTGCAAGCGCTTATAATACAAATAAACCGCGGTTTTATAGTTAATACCGCTCAAATAAGAATGATTGTTGGCTTCGAAATAAATTTACTATGAAGATTCATATCAAAACACCACAAGAGATTGAAAAAATGCGTGTTGCGGGTTGCTTGGCTTCTGAGGTGTTGGATTACATTACACCGTATGTAACAGCAGGGGTTGCGACCGAGGAGCTGGATACGCTTTGTCATAATTATATGGTGGATGTTCAAAAAACCATACCTGCGCCGCTTAACTATGCGCCATCAGGTCATACGCCTTATCCCAAATCAATTTGCACTTCCATTAACAACCAGATTTGTCATGGTGTGCCGGGCGCTAAAAAATTAAAAAATGGTGATATTATCAACATAGATATCACCGTTATCTGTGAAGGGTTTCACGGTGATACCAGCCGGATGTTTTATGTTGGTGAACCCTCCATTCAGGCCAAACGTTTATGCGAGTTAACCTGGGAAGCGATGTGGCGTGGTATTGATCAAGTCAAACCAGGCAATCACCTTGGCGATATTGGTCATGCTATTCAAAAGCTTGCTGAAGGTGTGGGTTATAGTGTGGTACGGGAATTTTGTGGTCACGGGATTGGCAAAAAATTTCATGAAGATCCGCAAGTCTTACATTATGGTCGGGCGGGTTCCGGATTGGAGCTGAAGCCGGGCATGATTTTTACCATAGAACCAATGATAAATGCTGGTAAAGCGGCTATTCGGCATTTGCCCGATGGCTGGACCATAACCACTAAAGATAGTAGCTTGTCAGCGCAATGGGAACATACCATATTGGTTACCGATGATGGGCATGAAGTACTCACGCTGTCAGATGGTGCGCCGCCTAAACCGGAATATCGTTTTACAGTTTAATCTTTAGGGTGCCTCTTAAAATTTAGAGTTCGCCCAAATGCAAGGCGCGGAAAAAATTTTGCAGCGCAGCATATGGTTGATATGTAAGCTAGAAATTTTTTTCGCAACGCAGCAGTTGGGATGAAATCTGGATTTTAAGAAGTGCCCTTTAGTTTTATTCCTCAGAAATAACCAATTAATGGAAAATTATGACACGTAGCAATAATAGGAACGCTGATCAGATTCGCCCCGTAAAGATTATCCGTCGTTATACCAAACATGCGGATGGTGCGGTTTTGATTGAATGTGGTGATACGCAGGTGATTTGTACCGCAAGTGTGAGTGAAAGAGTGCCGCCGTTTCTTAAAGGCAAGGGGCAAGGATGGCTGACTGCCGAGTACGGTATGTTGCCTTGTTCAACCAATGAGCGAATGCAGCGTGAAGCGGCACGGGGAAAGCAATCAGGGCGTACCATGGAGATTCAGCGTTTGATAGGGCGTGCCTTACGTGCTGTGGTTGATTTAGAAAAACTCGGAGAACGCACCATTCAAATTGATTGTGATGTGATTCAGGCAGATGGTGGAACGCGTACAGCAAGTATTACCGGTGCATTTGTGGCATTACATGATGCTGTTGAGAATTTGATTTATCGACAATTGATTGAAACCACGCCCATACTTGATCATATTGCCGCAATTTCGGTAGGTGTTCATAACGCTGTGCCAATGTTGGATTTGGATTACATAGAAGATTCTTCTTGTGATACAGATATGAATGTGGTCATGACAGGTAGCATGGGTATGGTAGAAGTACAAGGCACTGCAGAAGGTGTTTCATTCAGCCGGCAAGAGCTGGATGTCATGTTGAATTTTTCTGAAAAAGGCATACAAGAATTAATAGCCGCTCAGAAAGCAGCGCTGGCTTTAGCGTGACACTATGACGGCAATACAAAAACTGGTTATTGCCAGTAATAACCAGGGTAAATTACGCGAAATAAACGCTTTACTTCTGCCTTTGTCGATTGAAGTGATGCCGCAATCAATGTTTAACGTGGGTGAAGTCGAAGAGCCCTATGGGACTTTTGTTGAGAATGCGCTGACCAAAGCACGTCATGCCAGCCGATGTTCCGGTTTGCCTGCCCTGGCTGATGATTCGGGTATCTGCGTCAATATTCTTAATGGTGCGCCCGGTGTTAATTCAGCGCGTTATGCTGGCGAACCAAAGTCTGATCAACGCAATAACCAAAAGCTGGTCGAAGCATTGAGAGACCAAACTGATCGCAGCGCCTATTATTATTGCATTATGGTTATGATGCGTCATGTTGATGATCCGCAACCGATTATTGTGGATGGTGCATGGCACGGGGAAATTATTTTAGAACCCAAAGGAGAAGGGGGGTTTGGTTATGATCCCTACTTTTACTTGCATGAGCTTGGTAAAACATCCGCACAGCTTTCCGCCGAACAGAAGAATCAAATTAGTCATCGGGGCACAGCATTGCTGCGCTTAGTTGAGCAGCTGCAATCAAATGCGTATTGATACTGGGTTTTATAAACGGTTTAGCGCATCATGATGGTGCTTTAAATGGTCAGCCATAAAAGTGCTGATGAAGTAATAGCCGTGATCATAACCTTCTTGGTAGCGTAGCGTGAGCTTTTGCCCGACCTTCTGGCAGGTTTTTTCAAGCAAATCAGGGTGTAATTGTTCAGCCATAAATTGATCGTCAAGCCCTTGGTCAATGAGTAACTCAGAAGTGCGGTGACCATCCTCAAGCAATGAAATCGTGTCATGAGCGCGCCAGTCTTCCGGATTTTCGCCTAAATAATTAGTAAAGGCTTTCTGTCCCCATGGGCATTGACTGGGTGCACAGATTGGTGCAAAAGCTGAGACAGATTGGTATAGTCCGGCATGGCGAAGTGCTAATGTCAAAGCACCATGACCGCCCATTGAATGGCCAAAAATTCCCATACGGTCTTTTTTAGCCGGAAATTGTTGTGTAATTATTTCTGTTAATTCATGGGTGATGTAGCGCTCCATTAGATAATGGCTCGACCATGGCGCAATTGTGGCATCCAGGTAAAATCCTGCACCTGCACCAAAATCCCAATGATCAGTTTCTCCTGCAATGCCTGTTTGGCGTGGACTGGTGTCCATGCTGACCAGCATTAATCCATAGTCAGCAGCAAGGCGTTGTGCACCCGCTTTAATCATGAAAGTTTCTTCAGTACATGTGAGTCCCGCTAAAAAGAATAGTACGGGTACAGGACCATGCTTTATTTGTGGTGGCAGATAAACTGAGAAACACATGGGTAAGTCAATGGTTTTAGAGTCATGCTGATAGAATTCCTGACTGCCATCGAAACAGCGGTGTTTATTACGTAATTGCAGTGTTGTCATGTTTTTATGCTTAATAAATAACCACTGAGCGTATTGATTTTCCGGCTTTCATTAGATTGAAGCCTTCATTAATCTCTTCCAGTTTTAAAGTATGGGTAATTAATGAATCGATATTAATTTTGCCTTCCATATACCAATCAACAATCTTGGGTACATCGGTACGACCACGTGCGCCACCAAAAGCAGATCCTTCCCATTTGCGGCCCGTGACCAGTTGGAACGGGCGTGTACTAATTTCCGCGCCAGCCTCTGCAACACCTATAATAATGCTTCGTCCCCAGCCTTTATGCGTGCATTCCAGCGCCTGGCGCATTACCTGGGTGTTACCAATGCACTCAAAACTGTAATCAGCACCACCATCAGTTAGTTGTATGACAGCATCAACGATATCAGGCACTTCATTGGTGTTAATAAAATGTGTCATGCCAAATTGACGGGCCATGGCTTCACGTTTTGGATTGATATCAATACCAATAATTTTGTCAGCGCCCACCATCTTGGCGCCCTGAATGACATTCAGCCCTATACCGCCCAAACCGAATACGGCGACGTTACTGCCTGTTTCCACCTTGGCGGTAAATAGTACGGCGCCGATACCTGTTGTAACGCCGCAACCGATATAACAAACTTTATCAAAAGGTGCGTCCTGCCTGATTTTGGCTAATGCAATCTCAGGCACCACCGTGTAATTTGAGAACGTTGATGTACCCATATAATGAAACAATGGTTTGCCGTCTAATGAAAAGCGTGAAGTTGTATCAGGCATTAAACCGCGCCCTTGCGTGCTGCGAATGGCTTGGCACAGATTGGTTTTGGGTGACAGGCAAAATTTACATTCACGACACTCAGGCGTATAAAGCGGAATCACATGGTCACCTGCTTGCAGAGACTTGACGTCTGGGCCGGTTTCAACCACCACGCCTGCACCCTCATGACCCAGAATGGCTGGAAACAGGCCTTCTGGATCGGCACCTGAAAGTGTATAGTAATCAGTATGGCATATGCCTGTTGCCTTGATTTCAACCAAGACCTCACCGGATTTGGGACCTTCTAGGTCAATATCCTCGATTGTAAGCGGTTGCCCCGCTTGCCAAGCAACAGCGGCTCTTGTTTTCATGCTGGATTATCCTTTTTGTTTTGTGAGTTGATGATGTTGAGTTATTTATCTCACATTGAATTCTAGCGGGTATAGGTATAAATGACAGTGGAATTTATTCTGATTTCTTTCTTGCTGCCTCAGTGAGTTATAATTCTTCGCCCATTGGTTATGGTCAAGTCTTTAATTTTTATAGATTGCACCAATCTACTGCAGTGGACTACGTTATCTCATCGCTCTTCAGTAACACTTGGTACACTTTATGCTTATCTAACTTATCATAGTTTAAACAGACGGCTAATATTTATTGCTCTCTCAATCATCGTACCCATTATTGCCAATGGTATACGCGCTTATTTGATTGTTATGACGGGTCATTTAATTAGAGTCCGCTCAGAAACAATAACCATATGATTGCATGGAATATTTCGTAATATTTTGGTATAATAGTGCAAGCAAAACAGCCATTTACTCCCAAAAAGCTTGCACATGATCAGATACAAAAGCCAAAAACAACTCACCCT
>JAJFJK010000034.1 GCA_021774075.1 Nitrosomonas sp.
CACAACTTTGCAGGAACTTGATAAAACACCTAATAGTTATACCTTTACAGGCAAGACAATTGCAGTTCCTAATAGCCTGTTTTTATCCGAGCCTGTAAAGAACCTGAATTTCTCCAAACGCTACGTGTTTCACAGTTTTGACATTGTTATTGAACCGAGTGTTAATGTATCCAAACTATGTGACTGGATTGCCTCAAAGATCGATAGTTTTTCCATTGAATTCATTGAAGTCGCTAAACGATATAACTCTTATATAGAGAAACATACCGGCGTGGATTTTCCGGGGGCTGAACCGCGAATAATTATTAGCACGAATGAATATGCTAAGCATATAATCACGATTATTGTTTTTTGCCCTACTGAAAAAGCAACCGAGTTAGAACAACAAATCACTTGCGGCGTTTTGGAACAAGCCTACCAAAAGTGCTAACGAAGTTAATCCCTATTTTTAAATTAGACACTATATTTTGAGGGCAAATTCCTCTTAATTTCCAAGGATTCACTCATGAGAGTCGCGGTTATTTACAATAAAAGTCAGGATGTGGAAGGTGTCATCAATGTTTTCGGCATGCAGAATCGGGAAGTCTATAACCCACAAACCGTTGAACGGGTTGCAGCTGCTTTGGAAAAGGGTGGTCATAATGTCCGTATCATTGAGGGCAATATCAATGTAATAGAAAAACTGACCGCTTTTATGCCGCGCGTTGTACAAGGCGAAAAGCCCGGAATGGTATTTAATATGGCTTATGGTTTACAGGGCGTCAGTCGCTATACTCACATTCCTTCCCTGCTGGAAATGAGCGGCATCCCTTATGTCGGATCAAGCCCAGCCGGGCATGGTGTCGCGCTGGATAAAGTCACCACCAAAATGATGCTTGAATCAAGTGGACTCCCAACGGCACCTTTCTGGGTTCTCATGTCTCCAGACCTGGTTCCCGACGATCTACCCTATCCAGTGATCATAAAGCCCAAAATGGAAGCAGTATCCATGGGTATTGAGGTAATTGATAATAAAAAAGCATTACAAGTAGCCATCAGCAATTTAGTTAAAGAATTTAACCAACCTGTCTTAGTAGAAAAATTCATTCCGGGGCGTGAATTTGCTGTTGGCGTTTTAGGTAACCAAGCCCCTGAAACCTTACCTATTGTTGAGATTGATTTGGAAGGAGATCCCAATGCAATTCAAAGCCTGGATGACAAATTAAAAACCCCAAAAGCGAAAATATGCCCAGCACTCGTTGATGACAAACTAGCCGAAGAATTGAGACGGCTTGCCAAAGAAACGGCTCATGTTCTAGGAATTTATGATTTTTGCCGAATTGATTTCCGCATGGATGAAAATAACAACCTCTTTGTGCTGGAATTAAATTCCATGGCCAGCCTGGGATTTACAGGATCTTACGTTACAGCAGCCAAAGCAGCTGGATATACCTATGATTCCTTGGTTAACCGAATGCTCGATGTTGCAGTCGAACGGTATTTTGGAAACCAGCAAATTGATCAGGTATCAACTGATGAAAAACTGCTCACTCAAAGCTCAACAAAAAACAATAAACCACCTGTCAATGTGCGGCTTCGAAGCTACCTACGCGGCAATCTGGGTACTATGGAAGAAGACCTTGCCAAAATGGTTGGCATTAATTCTTACATTCATAATATTGAAGGCATCAATTCATTTGGTCGTTTGATCGCGAATCAAATTCAGAACTTTAAGTTTCAACGTCAGGTTTATCCACGAGCAGAATTCGCCAACAACTTATATTTCAGCAATCATGCCAGTGATCATAACGATATATTAATACTGGGTAACTTGGACAATGCCATTCCCTTTTCTGATTTTGTACCCTTTCGTGAAGAGCGAGGAAGAATTTATGGTTCAGGTGTGTCTAGAGGAAAAGGGGGGCTGGTCACTTTACTTAGTGCTTTGCGAGCACTGCATTACACGCGAAACTTAAAAAAAGTAAAATGCGGGATTCTTCTTATCTCTGACGAATCACTCAGTGGGCGCTCTTCCAAACAGCTGATTGAAGAACTTTCCCGTAAATCCTCTTATGTGATTGGTCTGGGAGGCGCTGGACTAGCTGGAGAAATCATTACTTCCTGTTCGGGAATCTTGCGTTACAGTATTGAAATTAACCGTTCTTCGGATAAAATCAACACGAAGCTGACAGACAAACAAACTGACCCGCTGCTTTATGTCAGCGATAAAATTTCAAAACTTCAGAAGATTGGCATAAAAGAAACGGGTATTTCGGTCATTATCACCAACATAAAAACCAAAGGTGGAGAAGACACGGCGCCCGATCATGTATCACTTTCGTTTCGCATTCATTATCCACAGCCTCAACAGAAAGATAATCTTGAAAAAGAAGTGTACCAGTTGTTCAAATCCGATCCAAAATGGCCTATCCATGTGCATATCACTCGCGGGCACCAACGTAGACCACTGTTGGAATCTGAAGATGACTTGTCTTTTTATAAAAAAATTGAACAATTGGCGAAGATTGTGGAAGTTCGCACAAAAAAATCACACGGTGATATTGGCACCTCGCTAAGCCATGTGCCTGATGAAATTCCATCTCTTGATGGATTTGGCCCCGTTACTGGAAATATCGGAAGAAAAGATGAATATGTGGTTCGTGACAGCTTAATTGATCGAGCGGTTTTATTGGCACTCACTATTCATCGCGCTGCGACTAACTTTAAATCATGATTATTGGTGCTGTTGAGAAGAATTTTCGTCCTAGTGAAGATGGAAAATCTGCTATCTCAACAAAAGGAATGGTTTCCACCGCGTTTCCAGAAGCAACGGCAGCTGGCGTGCAAATGCTGGAACAAGGTGGCAATGCGGTTGATGCAGCCTGTGCAGCAGCTTTCGCATTATGCGTGTGTGAACCACAAGCCAGTGGTATCGGTGGTCAGTCCATGGCACTCATGCACATCAATGGCAAAACGATTGCTATTGACGGCTCCAGTCGGGTACCTTCCTTGACACATATGGACAGCATCGAAAAAACAGAGCGATTTACTGGGTATCGAGCGACAACGGTTCCCAGTACACCCGCTGTCCTTGGCCATATGCACTTTCGCTACGGAAAATTGCGCTGGAAAACGATTCTTGAACCCGCCATACACATTGCCAGAACTGGTTATGCAATTACTCAGCTTCAACATACGCTGCAGACACGTGAGATGGAAGCATTCCATAGTGTCGATTCAAAATCTGGCGCTGATTATTTTCTCAAGAATGGTCAGCCCTATAATGAAGGCGACCTGTTTCAACAAGATGATTTGGCAAATTTGCTCGAGAATATTGCATTTGAAGGTGTTCACCCTTTTTATTTGGGGGAAATTGCACAAAAAATAGATGAAGATATGCGCAACCATGGTGGTTTTCTACGCGCAGAAGATCTTGCATTGATTCCTTGGCCAGTGGAACGCAGACCGTTAAAAAGAAAATACCGCAATACACAGGTATTCTCCTGCCCACCGCCAACTTCAGGAAGAACACTTCTCCTGGTGTTATTAATGCTGAATAATCTGCCATCCAAGTTTCTCAAAAAAGCTTCACCAGAATCATTTCATTTTATGGCTGAAA
>JAJFJK010000035.1 GCA_021774075.1 Nitrosomonas sp.
AGCAGCATGCACGCCAGTGTTAAACCGCCGGATAAAATAGAAAACCCCAAGCCCAGATAAATACTGAAGAAAGCGTTGCCGAATAACCCAAAAACTATGGAAGGCACGCCAGCCAGCACTTGCAAACTAAAACGTACCGTCATTCCAAACTGGCTGGTGGTCGGCACATATTCGGCGAGCAATGCAGCTGTTGTCCATGCCAGTGGTACGGCGGCAAACAAAGCGACCAACAAAATTAATAATGTGGAAATCAGGATGGAACCAATACCCCCGGCACGTCCGGCATCGCGCGGGGATTCGGTCAAAAATTCCCAGGAAATATGCGCCAAACCGCCACGTATCAGATCAAACAGTATCCACATAAAAACTGCGCTGACCAAAAACACCAGCAAATAGATCGTCAACTGTACCAATCGATCACGATAATGATGCCACTGATTGACCGTATCCACGTTAAGCATATTGATTTTTCCCCATTCTGCCAGCCATTGCTGAGAGCAGCATTACCAGTAGCATAAGCAGCAAACCGGATACAAATAACACAGCACGGTGATCACCCATGGCATAGGCCATTTCCAACGCAATATTGGCCGCCAGGGTACGCATGGGATCAAACAAGCCTTGCGGATGCTGCACCACATTACCGGCCACCATTAAAACAGCCATGGTTTCGCCGATAGCACGGCCAGCAGCCAAAACAATACCCGCCACAATACCGGCACGAGCGGCTGGAAACACAACACCATAAATCATCCCCCAACGGGACAATCCCAATGCTGCGGCACCATGTAAAAATTCATCAGGCACTGCTTTCAGGGCTGAATAGGCTGTCAATGTGATGGTCGGCAGAATCATTAAGGTTAATACCAAAATGGCCGCCAACAGACTGGCACCCGGCGGGTGCAACTGGTTGATGAGAGGCACCAGCGTGGTTAACCCCCAGAAACCAAAAACCACGGATGGAATACCCGCCAGTAATTCAATCAAGCGTTGATAAGGCAAAGCAAGACTGGCCGGTGCATAAAAAACCAAGAATAATGCAGAAGCAATACCGAGCGGTACCGCTAACAGTAATGCACCAACACTGGCCAGCAATGTGCCAGACAGCATGGGCATCAGGTTATAAGCGCCTTCTAACGGATGCCACGATGCATCGTTAATAAAGCGTGCGGGTGATATCTGATATAAAACAGGCCATGATTCAATCAATAAAAAAGCCAAAATCAGTAACATCACCAGCGCTGAAGCAACGGCACCAGCACGTAAAATCCAACGTATCAGCGTGTCAGTCAGCACCGGCCGGAACAAAATATTGCGCTGCGACCAAGGCATGGGCTTGCTGTGAGCGGGCAAACGTAATAAAACGCTGCGCCAAACCCTGCGGCACCTGGGTGGTAATCAGGTTGAGTGGGCGCGACAATGGAAAAGTGCCACGCTGCACGTTAGCAACCGAAGCAGCAATCCCATCCAACGCTAATAAGCGAATCGGCGCGCCCCGCTCTGCCTCAAATTCCGCCGCGCCGATGGAAACATAGCCAATGGCATGTGGATTACCCGTGACCGTCTTGATGCCCTGCGGATTATCACCAATAATTATATGTGGTTTGATTTGACTGTTACGGAGCTGAAAATAGTGCAAAAACAATTCCAGCGTCGAGCGCCCTTCAGCCTTATTCACGACCGTAATACGGGCATCCGGTCCGCCTACAGATTTCCAGTTGGTAATTTTGCCGGTATAAATATCAGCGATTTGCTGCTTACTGAGTGTAGCGACCGGATTGTTGGCATGAAAAATAACACTGATACCGTCCAGCGCAATCGTATAGGCATGTAAATCATTTTCATTTGCTTTTAATGCCCGCGACACCATACCGATATTGGCAATACCGTTACGGGTATCATTAATACCCCGCGCGGAACCCCCGGTCTGCACATCAATACGTACACCAGGATGAATGGATTCAAACTGCCGGGCAATCTCACCGACCAATGGTGCCACGGTACTGGAACCGGTTAGCACCAAGCGTTGTGATGCGGCATTAGCGCCAGCCAACCAGCCAAAACCGACAATAAAAAATACAAGGCCAAGTAATAGGAATCTTTTACTTTTTATCATAGCCATACTTAGTTTTTGTCGTTTAACTTCCAGTCATAATTCAGATGTCTTATTCTGACACCACCAGAAAGTACTGCCTGCTCGGCTTGGGGCGTATCGGTCAAACTATCTGCATACTGTGCAAAAAATTGATTCAATGAACGCCAGCCGCCCCATCCTCTCTCAAAATCATCATCATACCAATCAAAAATTTTGGATACCTCAAGCCTTTTTCTTTGGGGGTTATAGCGATTACGTGTGCGATCCGCCAGGAAAGCGCGTGTTACGGTTTCCAACTGTTGTTCAAGTTTTTCACCGGTAAAAGCCTCATTCAATAACGCTGGGCAGCCAATTGATGCACAGTTAACTGCGAAGTGAATACGCGGTTCATTATAATCGCCTGGTTTACGGATAATCTCGTGCTCAATATCGTCCAGCGAAAGCGTTTGACCCAACAAGGGCACAAACTTTTTCTTCCATGGGCTGCGCAGTAAAGACCCCAGATCCTTAATTGAATCCAATCTTGGATAACGCGTGAGTATCAGCTCAACCGTATAAGCGTTATAAGCATTAATGAGGAACGCCAATTGTTCTGATTTAGTCCAACCAGCAAACGTATTGTGGCTGACCGCTGACAATTGAGACAAATAAGTCCGCAATTCCTGGTGCGCTTTCATGAACGCACGATAATCCACTTCGCTGGATTGCCCATCACGGATCATATGCACGTGTTTCTGCAACAGATTGTCCCAAACACTATGATCTAATTTAGCAGCGGATACTGTTGTTACATTAACCGTTAGCAACAGAAAAAGAACACAAAGGAATTGCAAAAAAAATTGTTTAATTAACTTCATAGTTTGCTTGACCTCGCCGTGTAGTAATGAGTTCCCAGTCAGTTGTGTAAATGCCAGAACGCATAAACATGTAACCAGTTCTTCATTAGTCGGTAGTCAACACGATTCCTTACAAGCCTGATCGTTTTTAATGGCCATGCACAAACACATCACCCACCAGCCAAATAGTACCGATACCCAACAAAATCAACGCAACTTGCTGGACGGTCGCTTTGATCTCCGGGCGTTTGTGTAATCCGGGAATCAAATCCGACATGGCCACATAGATCATGCTGGATGACGCGAGCGCTAATAATGGCAGAATCAGGAAATCCATTTGATGCAGCATAAAATAAGCCAGCACACCGCCTACCAATGTTGCAAAACTGGACAACAAATTCATCAGGAACGCCATGCGGCGCGTATAGCCGGAATTCAGGAGAATGACGAAATCCCCCGCTTCCTGTGGAATCTCATGCGCAATAATCGCGATAGATGTGACAATACCAAGCTGCACATCCACCATGAAAGCCGCAGCAATCAAGATACCATCAACAAAATTATGAAAGGTATCACCTACAATAATCATCATCCCGCTACGGCCATGATCATGTTCATGGCCATTTTGGTTGTGATTGGCAGCCGTTGCCACCAAACCCTGGGGTGGAACGTGGACTTCACAGTCCTCCAAATGGCAGTGCCGCCACAACACCAATTTCTCCAGGATGAAAAACATCAGGATACCCATTAATAGAATGGTGGTGACTTGCGTCGGGTTTTCTGAAAGCTCAAATGCCTCCGGCAAGGTATTCAGAAAAGCCGCGCCCAATAAAGCGCCAATAGCATAAGAAACCAGCATGGACAGCCACGATGCACGCGTATTGAGTGTTAGCAGTGCTGCAACTAACAGGCTTAATACGCCACCGAGCAAGCTGGCGACAATAATCATGGAAAGCGTTGACATAAAATTTCTTAAAACGGAAAGGCGGGATTATACGCTGTTGCAAGGCAACAAATAACAAGTTACGGCTTCTCAAGCCATATTAATGCGCCCATACGTCCGGTTTCACCATCACGGCGATATGAATAGAAACGCGCCGCATCACTATAGGTACAAATACCCCCACCATACACCTTCATTACACCTATGGCAGCCAGCCGTTGCCGTGCCAATATAAAAATATCCGCCAGCCATTTTTTCTCGTGACCGGCATCTTTTGGCACAAAAGCCTGCGCAGCTTGCGCATCATGATTCACAAACGCCGTGTAAACCGCCTCACCGACTTCAAAGTGCTGCGGACCAATAGCTGGCCCCAACCATGCCATCAATTCACTATTATCCAACTGCAAACGCATTGCCGCGATTGATTGCTCAATAACACCCCCGGCTAATCCGCGCCAGCCGGCATGCACAATACCCACGGCTGTTCCTGCTGTATCACATAAAAATACCGGCAAGCAATCGGCAACCATCACGGCACATACAATACCCTGCTGACGACTTAATGCTGCGTCACTTTCCGGTGACGCTGTTACATTTTCAACCCAGACCGGCAAAGTACCATGCACTTGCTTCAGCCATGTTGGTGCTTGTGGCAAATGCTCGCATAATAAAGCTCGGTTTTGTGCAACAGCAGCCGGATCATCATTCACATGGCAACCTAGATTCAGAGACGCGTAAATTTCCCGACCACTACCACTCGCATCACCACTCACCCCACCATTACGGGTTGTAAATAACGCTTTTACATTTCCAGGCGCAGGCCAATCTGGAATAATCCAATCATACATATTCATGTATATCCTTGCTTAATTGCCGACATTCCAGATTCGATAAACATGGAATTTTATACTTCCCTTCAGAGAATTAAACCTTAAGACGAGTGTTTCTAGGTTAAAATACGCGCTTTGCTCGTGTAACTTCAAACATGGTCAAAACTATTGGACTATTGGTGATTGATGGCGCCTTTAAGGCCCAAAAAATAACCATATGTACCAAAAATCGATAACAAAAGATGCAGATAAGGTTCGATAAATGAATTATATGAAAAAATTAGTTAATTGTATGCGTACATTTTTATTATTTGCTGGTGCAACAGCAATATTACTCACGCAGGCTACCAGCAGTCTGGCAGATGACCAAACTGAGTTACTCAAGTCTGCCTTTTCGGGAAAAATAGATTCCGTCAATGAGTTATTAGCCAAAGGTGTTGATCCCAATCAGCAAAATGAAATGGGCTTTACACCACTGATCGTTGCGTCCCAATATGGCCATACCGATATCGTTAATAGCCTACTGGAAAATAAGGCCGACCCTAATCTGCAAAATGCAGGGGATGCGACAGCATTGACTGTGGCGGCAAAAAATGGGCATGAAGCAGTGGTTAATGCTTTACTGGCTAACGATGCCAAGGTTGACATACAGGCCCAAGATGGCATCAGCGCACTTATGTTGGCAGCGCAAGCTGGTCATGAAGGTATCGTTGACGCACTGCTAGCCAAAGGTGCTAATGTCAATGCACAAACCGAGGAAAAAGCTACCGCTTTAATGATTGCAGCACTGGAAGGCAGAACCGCCGTCGTTGACAAATTATTGGCCAAAAATGCGCAGGTTGATACACAAGCTTCAGATAATACAACTGCATTGTATATGGCCGCACGTAATGGGCATACAGCTATTATCGAGAAATTATTGGCTAAAAATGCACCACTTGATCTGGTGGCAATTAATGGAACCACAACGCTTCATATTGCCACCCAGAATGGACATCTTGATGCGGTCAATGCACTGTTAGCCAAAGGAGCAAATGTTGATCAAAAAGATAATAATGAAGCCTCACCGCTCACGATGGCTGCGTTGTTCGGTTACGTGGAAATTGTCCAAACACTGATTAAAAACGGTTCCAGTATTGATCATCAGGCCAAGAATGGCTTTACACCATTAATTCTGGCCGCGCAAAATGGGCACACGCCTGTGGTTGAACTATTGCTGGAAAAAGGTGCCAAGATTGATCTGCAAAATGAAGACGGTGTAACGCCGCTAATGTGGGCTGCGCTACATAGCCATACAGACACAGTAAAAGCATTACTGGCAAAAAATGCCAATGCCAACATTAAAAGCAAAAGTGATAAAACCGCGTTAGAAATTTCCAAAGATGAGGAAATTATTGCGTTACTCAAAGCAGTCACGTCTGATTAACCCCAACACAGGATTTTCGGATGTAAGCGTATGTCAACACATGCCCGTCATCAACCTAAAGATTGTTTGATATTTGCACATCGTGGCGCCAATAAGGAGGCCATGGAAAATACCCGGCATGCTTTTGACAAGGCGCTGGCATACGCGATTGATGGCATTGAGACAGATGCGCAACTGAGCCGTGATGAAGTGGTTGTGCTATGGCATGATCGCTTTCTGAATAAACTTGGGCTGGCTGATAAGCATATTGATGATTTTAATTATCATGAGCTAAAGTCACTGGATTTCCCTGAGACTGGCAATGAAGGCTTCATGACGCTGCAAGCTTTTATTGATGCCTATCGCGCACGTTGCCATTTGTTAATTGAAGTGAAAAATCGTGACTGGGAACCTGTTTCCCGCCATGGTATCAAAATTCAAAAAACACTCGACCTGATTGGTCAAAATAATGACCAGCGCACTTTTGTTTCTTCATTTAATCTTGAAAGTCTGGTGTATGCACATCACTACAAACCAGAATTTCCGCTGATTTACAACTTTGAAACAGACCAAAGCATTGCGGATGCACAGCAAGTATTAGCAGCGCAACCCTTCCTGCACGGGCTTTGTTTGCCTATCGAAACATTGAATCAAGCGATGGTCGATTTATTGCGTGAGCATAACAAATGCGTCGCCGTATACACTTGTAATAGTGAGGAAGAGATTAACAAAGCGTTGCAATTGGGAGTTGATATTCTCATCAGTGATGTGCCACACAAAGCGCTGACAATGCGTGATACGTGACCCATGAAAAGAAATTTCTCGGCATTAATAAACCAGCAATTTGACCTGCTGGTTTGCGGTGGCGGCGTGTATGGTGCCTGGACGGCTTATGATGCAGCCTTACGCGGTCTCAAAGTAGTGATTGTCGAGCAAAACGATTGGGGAAGTGCAACCTCATCCGCCTCCAGCAAATTAATTCATGGCGGCCTGCGTTATCTGGAAACCTACGATTTCAAGTTAGTTAAGAAGTCACTCAAAGAGCGCCAGATATTACTGCAAACAGCCCCTCATCGCGTCTGGCCACTTCGTTTCGGCTTACCTGTGTACAAACACAGCCGCATGGGCAGATTACAATATAAAACGGGGTTAATGTTATATGATTCTTTCTCTAAAGATGCCGATCCGGCAATGCGTCACCGCTATTTTAACCGTAACGATTTCCTCGAGCATTTTCCGCTCCTGACTGATGAAGCTTTAACCAGCGGATTCTCCTATGCGGATGCCCAAACTGATGATGCCCGTTTGGTAATTGAATTAATCTCGGGCGCCATGCGGGCCGGAGCCACTTGTGTTAATTACTGCAAACTAACCGATTTATTAGAAAATAATGCGCATGCTTATACCGCCACTGTGCAGGATCAACATACACAAACTGAGCACTTAATCCATGCCAGACAAATCGTCTATACCACAGGTCAATGGTTAACCGACGATGAACAAAGCCATGACTGGTGTCGTCTGACTAAGGGCGTTCATTTGGTCATGCCTGCTGTGCTTGAAGACGAAGCCCTGCTGCTGACAGCGAAATCAGATGGCCGGGTTTTTTTTATGATTCCATGGTATGGCTTCACAATTCTGGGCACGACGGACACCGAATATCACGGCAATCTGGAACAAATCACTGTTGATGCAGAAGATGTTGCCTATTTACTCACCGCTGCCAATGATTACCTTAAGCATGCTTGGCGTGAAAAAGACATCATAGGCCGCTTTGCAGGCGTTCGTGTATTGAAACAACCCGCCCAATCAGCATCCTCAGATACTCCATCAAGTATCAGCCGCGATTGGGAATTAAAAACCGCGCCCAACGGGGTGCATTATGCAATTGGTGGCAAGCTGACGTCATCACGCTCAGATGCGGCCAGCATTGTCGACACCGTATGCGAACAACTTGACCACCATATAGGCTGCGCAACACAGGATAAAGCATTTCCCTGGGCGCCACGTGGCGATTATGTTGAATGGTCGGTTTTCATGCAGATACGTGCAATCCAGCTTAATATCGATGTAGAAAGCGCAAAATGGCTGGTACGTCGTCATGGCAAACAAGTTTTTGAGATTTTTCACAAAATTGAACGTGAACCTGATTTGGCGCTACGCATCATCCCATCGGTACCTTTCATCTATGCCGATCTAATACATTGCGCCAGCAACGAAATGGTCGTACACCTGGATGATTTGATTCGCCGCCGTTTGCCCTTATTAATTTTGGCCAAGCTGACTGAAGATAATTTGCGTCAAATTGCAACACGCATTGCCAACATTATGAATTGGGATGAAGCCACCATTAAGCGGGAAATCAGGCGCTGCCTACCGCAAATATTGCATTAATACATCAATGGATAGCGCACTTAATTCAGCCATTGCCCTGGATCTTGGCACAACTTCCATCAAAGCTGCACTACTGGACCAGCATGGCCGTCTCACCAATATAACCACCCAACCTGCGCCAAGCATCAATGGCTCAGATGGCCGCTATGAAAGCGATGCAAATTGCTATGTTGAGACAGCAAAACAAGTACTGCAAGAATGCCGTACGCAAACTGACAATATTCCGCCACTGGGCTTATGCAGCCAACGTTCATCTTTTCTGATTTGGGATAAAGCCAGTGCCATGCCGGTTACGCCACTCATTTCATGGCAAGACAATCGTGGTATGCGTTGCTGCGACGCTATACAAAATGCTAAAGACCTCGACCTCATACGCAAACATACTGGATTACGCCTGACACCTTATTATTTCGCGCCAAAACTCAGTGTATTGTTACAAGATAATCCGACATGGCGTGAAAAACTAGAGAAAACTAAATGGCTTGTCGGCACGTTAGACACCTTTCTAATCTGGCGCTGGAGCCAAGGTCAACATTTCTGTACCGATGCTTCTATGGCTGCACGTACCCTACTCATGGATATTCATCAGCAGCAATGGTCTGCCGGTTTATGCGATCTGTTTGGAATCCCAGTATCCATCTTGCCAAAAATAAAACCTTCCACAGGTTTGAATCTACCATTGGATAATGGCCTGACCCTGCAAGCGAGTGTTGGTGATCAATCAGCCGCACTTATTGCGAGTGTCGACAAAAATAATGAAGCATTGATTAATCTGGGCACCGGTGGTTTTGTCATTCGCTATCTGGCAAATAAACAAAACAACGCAATTAACGGTTATCTACAAACGCTGATTTATCAGGATAACAATGGTCGGCCTCAGATTGCCATTGAAGGCACACTCAATTCAATAGCCGCCGCACTGGCACCCTATCCCACCCATGAATGTCACTTTAAAGATTTGGCAACAAACGATATTTTTTGTTTGGCAGAACCCAGTGGATTGGGTGCCCCCTATTTTCGCAATGATTGGGGTATCCACTTTTCCGAATCCACCACACACCTCACCACACATCAAACTACCGCCCTACTCCTTGAAGCGATCATTTTTCGAGTCTCCCGTATTCTGGAAGAATTTCACCATCAATCACCGATTGCAAAAGCCTATTTGTCTGGCGGACTCTCCGAATTAACCTGCTTACAACAAGGCATCGCCCAGTGTGCACTTATCCCAATCTATCATTCGAAACAAAAAGAAACCAGTCTGCAGGGTGCAGCACAACTTGCGGCTGGCATCAAGAGCAAACACCAGGCGCAAGCTAAGGAAATATCCATAGACTATGAGAATAATGCGTTATTGGAGAAATATAAGCACTGGAAAAACTGGCTGGATACTTTACTAGTCAAAAAAACGTAAAAACAATTAAAAAACCCATGCTTCTGTTTAATAAACAGAAGCATGGGTTTGCACTTCTTATCTATATGTGAATAAGCTAAGCGCTTAAATCACATACTGATATTTCTAAATTTTTTGAATTTAGAATACGCTATAAACAACCAGTCCAATAGCGATAAAACCTACTACACACATACCGAACAATCTTAGCACTTGTGCGTCTGTTTCTCTTCTGTTTTCTTCACTCATATTACTGTCTCCTTGTTGAGTTTTACTTCTTGATTGATATTTTTACTTCACTTACTTCCTAAAGCCGATTATTAATACCGACCCTCCACTACACAACCACACAAATAATAGGGTTGTATATCACTACTGCTTACAAATTTTATTATTTCCCCCAGTTTTTTAGCGCTATTACTGCTTCGCTCCCTAGCGTAACCAACTGAGTACATTATATATTTCGCAGTAATCACAACTACTTTGACTACAACGAACATTTATTCTAACGCAGATTTCCAGATAATGAAAGTATTGAAATAATATGCTGCACTGTCAATCCGTTTCCAGAATAGCATATTACCGAAAATATTCACATCTCCAAAGGCTGCACATAGCCAGTTAACTCAAGATAACCTTGCCCGGCTGGTTGACCGTCCTTGGAAAGCGTCACCGCACCTTCCCAATAAACCGTTCCGGTTGATTGACGTGAGTCAAGCTCCTGATCATCAAATAGCGGAGTGAGCTGCCATACAATCTCATCTGTACGAATACGCATCGCGACAGGATAAACCGCGTCAGTATGCGGTGACTGCCAGGTGCGTATCGGTGTAAATTCAACCTGCTCAGGCTCAAAAAATACGACATGACCGGATGCATCACGTAACGCTGCATAGGCCCATACCTTACCACCATTTTTGCGACGAATCTGAAAAGCCATTAGCGAAGAGCCATCATCTAAATTCGCACCGACCCAATCCCATCCATCGGCATCCGGGTCAAGATATTCTGATGACCATTCATGGTCAAGCCAGGCCCGCCCCGTGACAGAAACAGGCTTGTTATGACGGATAACCGTACCTGTCACACTTAAATGTGGCTCACTATAGTAATAACTGGCTTGCTCTGATTTTGGACCCTTACGTGAGAAACCATTTTTGTCCTGCAACAGCATCATTTGCGTCGGCGTCAGCGATAGTTGCAATCCAAAATCACTGCCTTGCATATCAACCAGATAACGACCGTCTTCTTCTCGCACCAGCGCCCAATCGTCCAGCTTTACATCGGTATTACCTTGCTTGGCATAGGCCAGATCAAACCCTTCACGCGCAGTTTTCTCTTCGTGCATCAATTTACCCACTGCTGGGTCTGATAATGCCAGGTGCGCAATAATTAAATATTTAGCCGCAAAACGGCTTGGATTATCCTTATTCTGGCCAGTAGCATAACGAAAGAAAGTAACCTGAAATCCCAACGGCTTGTTGTTTTCTGTTTCCAGCCACCCTGTTATGTACCACCACTCAATGCGAAAATCATCATGCACCCCGTAATCATGTGGAAAGGTCAGCGTATAATCCGGCACCACCGCTTTAAATTTCGCGGTGTCCGCAAAAGTATTTACAGCTAGCAAACTGATTAACAGCATGACTATCCTGACAAAAGAAAACAGATATTTATTATGTTTAGATCGCTGCATCATCCTAAAAACCGCAGTTGAATGGTGTTTAGAGTGCGTTGTTGTTTGTTTCTGGCAAGACGCAATGAGGCGTAATAGCGAGCTATTACAACGAATTGCAACGCAGTAAGAAATAAAGAACAGCGTGCTATAAACATCATAGCGCCACTCATCCAGAAGGTGTGTTTTATAACCCTATACAAATTACAATTATTCATTAAGTTACCTATAATTTAGAGTGGTCAACTGCGGTTTTTAGGATCACCAATCCTCCCGTACTGCGCGTACCGCACTACCAGAAATCGCATGACGACCGGCAATTAGAGCGGTAATAGCGGCGGCCACCAACATAACCGCCGCAATAATAGTTAACCAACCCCATGGCAGATGCATTTGCATGGTCCAATGGAAAGATTGCGGATTTACAATAAATACCAGAATCAAACTAATGCTCCAACCTAATACAAAACCCAGCATGATCCCTAACCCCGTTAATAAACCACCCTCAGCGGCCAATAATGCTAGAATCTGGCGGCGCTTGACACCAATATGGCGTAACATGCCAAACTCTTTAACACGCGCCAATGTCTGTGCAGAGAAACTGGCTGCCACACCCAATAATCCAATCACCACAGCTACCATTTCCAATAAATACGTTATCGCAAAACTACGATCAAATATTTGCAGACTCAATGTACGAATATCACCCGACCACGATATTTCCAGCGCATCACCAAAAGGTAACTGGCGCAGAACACTTTCAACCTTGCTTGCAGTCGTGCCAGGCTGCAACCATAAGCCAACTGTATTACTACTATAATCCTCTGTCAGTGTTTGATAGTCGGTCAATTGCATCTGCACAGCACCGAACTGGCGACCATAATCACGCCATACGCCCGCAACAAAAAATTGTTGCGAGCCCATGCCAACGGGTAATGTGACATACTTGCCCACATCATAGCCATATAAATCCACCATTGCCTCTGATACCCAGATGGGTATCACATCTTGCGGCAACAATGTGGACGCAATCATGGCATCCGTCATGGGTATCGTATTACTGGGGTCGCTCATATCAATAGGACGGGCCATCAAGGTAATTTCCGGACGTACGGGGTCCAGAATTAATTGCAGTGAGCGAAAGAAATCAACACGCGCAAAACCCGGCAAGTCAGCCAGCGCTTTTTGCTCGTTCAATTGGAAACCGCCTTGATCCCCAATTGAAGCGGCTTTAACATATAAATCAGCCGGTAACACATGTCCCAGCCACTCTTCTACCGATACGCGGAAACTGGTCACCATAATCGCCATGGCCACCATCAGGCTAAAACTGACCAGCACGCCCCCCAGCGCAATGGAAGCCTGATGCGGCGCATTGGCCAGACGTGCCATAACCAATGTTGCCACAGCGCCCGAATTATTTTGACCTCTGATACGCATTAAAAAAGCGAATATCCACGCCGCAAAACGAGGCATTAATGCTACACCGCCGACTAATAGTTGTGCGATGGCCAAATAACCGAATATGGGCAACTCGAAAACAGGCGGTAACTGCGTAAATATCATTGCCAGCGTCAAGCAAATTATGGCAAACCAGGGCATGGATCGCTTGGAAATCGCCATTTCTTCACCGCCTGACTTAAGCGCTGGCGCCGGTTTCGCCTGTGCAGCTTCCCATGCCGGCACAATAGTGCCTAACAAGGTAACGCCCATCCCCACCATAAAAAATATTATTGCGGCCAGCGGACTGAAATGGATGTTTGCCTGCACACCCGGAAAAAAACTACTGCCCAAGTCACCACCCAGAAAATGTATCGCCGTAGCAGCAATGGCATAACCAAACGCCAAACCCAGTAACGAGCCGATAATGCCGAGAATAATACCTTCCAAGATCACTTGCCGCAAAAGTTGATGGCGTGTCATCCCCAACACGCGTAACAATGCAAACTGATGACGTCGTCGAATAATCGATAACGCCTGCGTTGAAAACACCAAAAACGTGCCGGTAAATAGTGCCATCAAAGCCAGCATATTGAGGTTCACCCGGTAAGCACGCGACATGTTGGCAACGCGTGCGTCTTGCTCAATACTCTCAGTAACAAAATAATGTTCACCCAGGGTATCGTCCAACTTCACTTTGAATGTCTCATGGTTGATGCCCGGCGCAAGTTTCAGCTCAATGCGCGAGAGCAATCCAAGGTATTCAAAACGCCACTGCGCCACACCAATATCCATCACAGCAAGGCGTTGACCTGCACGTGCACGCACCAAACCACCGGCAACACGTAACGTGATGGTTTGTAATCCCACACGCAACTGCAATGCGTCGCCACGCTCAACTTGCAGCCATTCCATGGCGGCAGGTGATAAGAAAATTGCATCATCGGATAAACCATCCAACTGATTGCCTTCTTCTGTTACACCCAACAAATCGGGTGAAATTTCTGTTGCCCGGAACATATCAATGCCCATTACTTTCAATTTATGGTCACGCCTGTTTTCCAGTTTTTCGGGGACCACAACATCAAATTCCAGCACTGGACTCGCTAATTCCACACCCTGATATTGCACCAGCATCGGAAAAAGTTCTTCGTCAAACATTGATTGTTTGCCATGCACCTGCAAATCAGATTGACCGGTAAGATTTTTGCTGGCCGCCGAGAACTCATTCAAAGCAGCGGTGTTAATCAGGTGAATGGAAAATCCTAACGCAACACCCAGTGCTATCGCCAAAATAACCGCCAACAACTGCACGTAATGCGCACGCCATTCACCAAACATCAACCAACGTGATAAGGACGCCGTTTTCATTCGCTATGCTCAGAGGTCGCAGGCTGCAACCCATGCTTAGTCAAGTTCAAAACATAATCTGCTGTTGCCGCAGCCGCATGGGAATGCGTCACAATAATGCCGGATGCACCATTTGCTTTGATTTCCTGGCGCATCAGCATGAGAATATCATGCGCGGTATCGGGATCAAGATTGCCTGTAGGTTCATCTGCCAAGACTAATTTAGGACGATGGATTAACGCACGCGCAATTGCCACGCGTTGCAATTCACCGCCCGATAATTGGCGTGGAAAATCATGCCCTCGACCGGCCAGTCCAACATCAGCCAGCATCTGTTCAACAAGTTCAAACGACGCGTCATTGAGTAACAAAGGCAAGGCAATATTTTGCACCAATGTCAGATGCGGCAAAATATGAAACGCCTGAAAAACAAAACCGAAATCTTTGCGGCGCAACTGGGTTGCGGCATCATCATCCAAAGATGAAATCGCAACACCGTCAATCAGTATTTCACCGGAATCAGGCGTGTCCAGGCCAGCGATGAGATTCAACAACGTTGATTTCCCCACCCCGGAATCACCCATTACAGCCACATAGTCACCCGCTTTTAGTCTATAAGACAAATCAACCAACACTTGCCGTTGCTCGCCGTAAGCTTTGTTGATATCGCGCAATTCAAGCATAATCAATTACAATCCATGATGAAAAAATTTAAAGAAAGTCGCATTATTTGTTTACCTGAAGCAGTAATTACCGCCTAGACTTCATTTATCATACTAATCTGTGCTTAAATGTAACATGTA
Organism: Nitrosomonas sp.; assembly: GCA_021774075.1. Taxonomy (GTDB): domain Bacteria; phylum Pseudomonadota; class Gammaproteobacteria; order Burkholderiales; family Nitrosomonadaceae; genus Nitrosomonas. The sequence goes on from JAJFJK010000035.1 coordinate 15,165, forward strand.
AACGTAGCACCATATTAATCTAACCAAACAACAAACAAATTGGAGAAACTTATGGCACGAGCAAGTGCACGTCATATATTGGTAAAAACTGAAGAAGAATGTAATGACCTAAAAAACCAAATTACTGATGGTGCTGAGTTTGATGACCTGGCTGAACAGCATTCATTATGTCCTTCCGGAAAACAAG
>JAJFJK010000036.1 GCA_021774075.1 Nitrosomonas sp.
GGATCGACATTAATATAGGGGTCAAGCTTGAGCATGGTTACATTGATACCACGTGTTTCAAGTAGCGCTGCTAACGACGCAGCGGCGATACCCTTGCCCAAGGAGGAAACAACACCACCGGTTACAAAAACATACTTGGTCATGGACGGTCAAGGCAAATAGCGTTGTGTTTAAGAACAAAAAGATAGCGTTTGTATGACATTTGATTGGACAATGTTATCCAGTATTCCGGTATTGTTAGCGAATTTCAGCGAGTAAGCGATTCATCATTTGCTCGGCTTGGTTTCGATAACTGCCGCCAAAAAGATTTAAATGATTTAAAACATGATAAAGGTTGTAAATCACTTTGCGCACATTATACCCGGAATCAAGCGGATATTCATGTCGATACGCAGAATAAAAGTTACTGGCGAATCCGCCAAAAAGTTCGGTCATGGCAATGTCTGTTTCACGGTCACCATAGTATGTTGCCGGGTCAAATAAAACCGGCTGACCCGCGTCATCAAAACTGTAATTACCGCTCCATAAATCGCCATGCAACAGTGAAGCTTGTGGTGAAAAACCACTAAAAAACAAATCTAAATGGGTTAATAATTGTGCGCCGAGGCTTTGCAGTTTTCCGGTGTAACCATTCGCTTTGGCTAATTCCAATTGGTAACCCAGGCGATGGGTGCGCCAGAAAAACAACCAGTCGGATGATTGGGTATTAATTTGCGGGGTAGCGCCGATTGTGTTGTCACGCACCCAACCAAAGTTTGCAGCGTGTGTGCGATGCATGGCAGCAAGTCCCGCACCCAAATCAGCAGCATTTTCGTGTGCGTTATGGCCGAGTTGAATATGTTCCAACACCAGCCATGCTGTGCTGTCATTTTGTCCCCAACAAACAGGGCGCGGAACACGCAATGTATTCGACTGAACGATTTCCTCAAGTCCCGCAGCTTCCGCCTCGAACATGGGCAGGCTTTGTGCGCTGTTTAATTTGATAAAATAACGCTGTTTTTCATCCGCGAGACAATACGCCTGATTGATGCAGCCGCCACCGATGGCGGTGACTTCTTGCACAGTAAAACGGCTTTGTGTGACATTGGAAATTTGTGCTGCAATTTCGGGCCAGTCGAGCATAAATGTCCAGTTTAATTTTTAGTAGCGCTCTTAAAGACTACCAGACAACCATTTTTTGGCTTTCTCAATCGCAGCATGTACCTGCTCCGGTGCTGTGCCGCCTGTATGATTGCGACTTTTTATTGCGCCTTCCAGCGTTAAAATAGCAAAGATGTTGTCTTCAATTTGCGGCGAGAATTTTTGTAATTCAGTCAATTCAAGATCACTTAAGTCACAATTTTTTTGTTCGGCAAACTGTACCGTTTTTGCAACAATCTCATGCGCATCCCGGAAAGGCACGCCTTTTTTAGTCAAATAATCGGCCAAATCAGTCGCTGTCGCAAAGCCGCGCATTGCTGCCTGGCGCATGGCCTCCTGATTTACCCGCACGCCGGTTAGCATGTCGGCATAAATACGTAAGGTATCGACAAGTGTATCGACGGTATCAAACAGGGGCTCCTTGTCTTCTTGATTATCCTTGTTGTAAGCCAGCGGCTGTGCCTTCATTAAAGTCAGTAATGCGACCAGATGACCGTTAATGCGGCCGGTTTTGCCGCGTACTAATTCCGGTACGTCGGGGTTCTTTTTTTGCGGCATAATGGATGAACCGGTGCAAAAACGATCCGCCAATTCGATGAAACCAAATGATGGGTTCATCCATAAAATAAACTCTTCAGACATGCGCGACAAATGGGTCATGATCAAAGACGCGCAAGCACAAAATTCAATCGCAAAATCCCGGTCTGAAACAGCATCTAATGAATTGTCACAAATGCCCTCAAAATTCAGTTTCTGCGCAACCAACTCACGATCAATGGGATAACTGGTTCCAGCCAGTGCTGCGGCACCCAGTGGTAGTTGATTAACGCGTTTTCTGCAGTCGGAAAGCCGCCCTACATCGCGCTTTAGCATTTCAAAGTAGGCCATCAGGTGGTGGCCAAAAGAAACTGGTTGGGCGACTTGTAAATGTGTAAATCCCGGCAAAATGGTGTTTGTGTGCAATTCGGCAAGATCCAATAAAGCCTGTTGCATGGCTTTAATCAAGTCAATAATCTGATCAATGCTGGCACGTAAATACAGACGGATATCAGTGGCCACCTGGTCATTGCGTGACCGACCGGTATGCAGGCGTTTGCCGGCATCGCCGACTAATGCAGTCAAGCGTTTTTCAATATTTAAATGGACGTCTTCCAATTCTTGCAACCAAATAAACTGGTTGTTACGCACCTCATCCAGGATCTGCGCTAAACCCTGTTCAATGGCAGCCAAATCGTCATTGCTGATAATGCCTTGATTTGCAAGCATGGCGGCATGGGCCAGTGAGCCTTGAATGTCATACGTCGCCAAGCGATGATCAAAACTGATGGATGCGGTATAACGCTCCACCAGTTCCGATACCGGCTCATTGAATCGCCCTGACCAGGTTTTTTTATTGTTTTCCACTGATGAGTTTTTCTCCACTTAAATTGTTATAATCCATGGGTGTATGCGTGTCTGATACGACGTAACAATTTGGTTTTGTATTAGGTCGCAGACTCCGAAACATGTTAATTATAAAACAAAATATATGAGTAATTATTTTGCTGTCTTACTTTAATGGAACAAAATGCAATGATGCATGAATTAAACAACGATTCCATAGGGCAATAATTATCATTGGCGTGTTATTGGGTAATAGCCAAATTTTAATGTACTCTGCTTTCACTTCCATGAGGATTAGTGGATAATTAGAGTTTTTCCCCCGGTCACCAAAACAAGGAGCTATCCATGACGGATGAGAACAAGCAAAACGAATCGATGCAGTCAAAGGCCAACAATCTGTTTACAATGTTAGGTAACAAGTTTGAGCCGCTTGCCAAACTTCCTCACATGCAGTTGCCTGGCTGGTATGCTTTGGTAGGTGTAGGAATCATCATAGTGATTTTTGCTTGGAAAGTAATCGCTGTTGGTAAAGTTGAATCTGATATGGCTAAACAGCTTGTAAGCGATAGGGCATCAATGGAGTTGCAGGCGCGTGAATATGCCGACAGACAATATAACAAAGAAGAAGAACGTTTCGGTCAGGTTTTATCTTGGGCTGTACGTAGTGAACTAATTCGTAATAATCTAGACACAATTGACCAGTATTTAAGTGAAATCGTTAAGATGGGAGATACTGAAAAGGTTGTGTTAGTTGGTGAAGATGGACAATTGCTGGTTTCTACCGATAAGCGTCTTGAAGATGCCGAAGGCGAGGACCTTTATCCAAGAGAAATTTTGAATCTGCGTAAGATCACCGTAAAGTCTGATGTGGATGGTCAAAAATTATTGATTGTTCCTGTAATGGGATTAAATAACCGTATTGCTACAGTAATTGTTAGCTATAACCAAGCTAAATTGAATTAAGCGATTCGGTAAAGTGTTGTAAAAAATCCCTTGGCAGTAATGCCAAGGGTTTTTTTTATTTAGGGCACTTCTAAAAATCCAGATTTCATCCCAACAGCTGTGTTGCGAAAAAAATTTCTTACTGTCATATTAACTATATGCTGCGCTGCAAAATTTTTTCCGCGCCTTGCATTTGGGCGAACTCTGAGTTTTTTAGAGGCGCCCTTTAGCAATTTTTTAATTTGTTCGCAAGATTTGAGCGCCTAGATTGGATAGCTTTTCTTCAATACATTCATAACCACGGTCAAGATGATAAATTCGATCAATCACGGTTTCACCTTGGGCAATAAGACCGGCAATCACCAGACTGGCCGAGGCACGTAGATCAGTTGCCATCACATTAGCTGCATCTAATTCAGGAATGCCACGGATAACCGCAGTATGCCCTTCAACCTCAATATCTGCATTCATGCGTTTTAATTCTTGCACATGCATGAGGCGATTCTCAAAAATTGTTTCGGTGATCATTGCTGTGCCCGTAGCAATACAATTCAGAGACATAAATTGTGCTTGCATATCGGTTGGGAAAGCTGGGTAGGGTGCAGTGCGCAAACTAATTGATTTCGGTCGGGCAGACATTTTCAAATGAATCCAGTTGTCACCTGATTCGATATTCGCACCGGCTTCTGTAAGTTTTCCAAGCACTGCGTCGAGTAAATGCGGATATGTTTCAGTTAAATGGATTTCTCCACCGGTCGCCACGCCGGCGACTAAAAAAGTGCCGGTTTCAATACGGTCTGGCATAACCGTATGCTGGGTGCCATGCAGTGACTTAACACCTTGAATGGTAATGATGTCAGTGCCCGCGCCAGAGATTTTTGCGCCCATGGCAATCAAACAATTGGCAAGATCAATAATTTCCGGTTCGTGCGCGGCGTTTTCCAGTATGGTTGTGCCTTCAGCCAACGTGGCTGCCATCATCAGATTTTCGGTACCGGTGACGGTTACGATGTCCATCATAATTCGCGCACCACGCAGTTGCTTGGCTACAGCATGGATATAGCCGTGCTTGATGGTGATTTCAGCACCCATGGCTTGCAAGCCTTTGATATGTTGATCAACCGGGCGCAATCCAATGGCGCAACCGCCGGGTAATGAGATATTGGCTTCGCCCGTGCGTGCGAGTAATGGGCCTAAAACCAAAATAGCCGCACGCATGGTTTTAACCATCTCATAGGGTGCCACGGGATTGATCAGATTGGTCGCTGTCAGCTCAACTTCAGACTGGTTGTTGGTTAAAATGTCGGCGCCCATTTGTTCAAGCAGTGACAGCATGGTTGTGACATCCTGAAGATGCGGGACATTTTTGATGCTGAGTGTATCGCTGGTTAAAAGAGCAGCACATAAAACCGGTAGTGCGGCATTCTTGGCGCCGGAAATACGTATCTCACCACGCAGCGGCGAACCACCTTGAATAATCAGTTTTTGCATTGATTGAGTATTTAAAGATAAAAGGTGAGTAGAAAACTACAGGGCACCTCTAAAAATCCAGATTTCATCCCAACTGCTGTGTTGCGAAAAAAATTTCTTGCTTACATATTAATCATATGCTGCGCTGCAAAATTTTTTCCGCGCCTTACATTTGGGCGAACTCTGAATTTTCTAGAAGCGCCCTTACAGTTATGATCAGGTTGAAATATACCTGAGTTCACTGCATCATAACGCAATAGGAATCATTTTCGTGAATGAACTATAACAAAAAATGTTTTTAATTATCGTCAGGAGACAAAATGAGTAAGCAAATAATTCAGACTAATGATGCCCCGCAAGCGATTGGCACTTATTCTCAGGCAATTCGCGTAAGTGGTGGAGAGACGGTTTATATGTCAGGGCAAATCGGCCTGGATGCCGTTACCATGCAAATGGTGAGTGGGATTGAAGCACAAATTCAACAGGTATTCCTGAATCTTAAAGCCGTTGCTGAAGCCAGTGGCGGTAGCCTCAGTGACATTGTTAAATTGAATATTTTTCTTATCGATTTGGAAAATTTTACGTTGGTTAATGAAAAAATGGCTACTTATTTTGCACAACCTTATCCAGCTCGTGCAGCCATTGGTGTGAGCGCTTTGCCACGTGATGCACTGGTGGAGATGGATGCGGAGATGGTTTTGCAACAATAATATCAAAAAGAAACCAACCCATTGACTGATGCTGTCATTTCGCTGACCGCTATCACGGCCAGTAAAAACGTGCAGGAAAAATTATCCCGCTTAGGTATCAATAACGAACTGGATTTGATGCTGCACTTACCCATTCGCTATGAGGATGAAACACATTTGTTTCCGATCAATGATGCGCCGCAAGGTCAGGTGGTGCAGGTTGAAGGGGAGATTGTGCATAATGAAGTGGTGATGCGTCCGCGCCGCCAATTGGTTTGTCAGGTTGAAGACAGTAGCGGCATTCTGGTGATGCGTTTTCTGAATTTCTATGGCAGTCAGATCAAAGCGTATGCGGTAGGCAAGCGCGTGCGCCTGTTGGGTGAAATACGATCTGGTTTTTTCGGTGTTGAAATGGTGCATCCCAAATGCCGCATCGTGCATAAAGATGAACCGCTGGAAAGTGCCATGACGCCGGTTTATCCCACTACCGCAGGGTTAACCCAAAAAACATTGGGGAAATTAATTGAGCAAGTGTTAAGTCATGCGCAAAACGCACAGAATTTTGCGGAAACGCTGCCGGAAAAAATCATTACGCAATATCAGCTGGCGGGTTTTAAAGATAGCGTAAGTTATCTGCATCACCCGCCACCGGATGCGTCGGTTGATGCATTGCAAGCGCGTACACATCCAGCGTGGCATCGCGTCAAATTTGATGAATTACTCGCACAACAATTATCCATGCGCCTGCATTATCGCCAGCGGCGCAGCCGCATAGCCCCTGCGCTAACAAAAAAGAGTAAAAAGAGTGCGTTGTCGAAGGCGCTGTTGAAACAATTCGCTTTCAAACTTACCGCAGCACAAAAAAAAGTATCGGCTGAAATTAGTCGGGATCTGACCATGCCGCATCCCATGCAGCGTTTATTACAAGGGGATGTAGGCAGTGGAAAAACCATAGTGGCCGCGCTGGCCGCATTGCAGGCGATTGAGAATGGTTATCAAGTGGCCATGATGGCGCCCACGGAGATTCTGGCTGAGCAGCATTTTCAAAAACTATTCGCCTGGTTTGAGCCTTTAGATATAACGGTTGTTTGGTTGTCAGGCAGTCAGAAAAAGAAACAACGGCAAGCGGCGCTGGCGGAAATCGAATCAGGCGGCGCCATGCTCGCTGTGGGTACGCATGCGTTATTCCAGGAGCAGGTGTTATTTCATCAATTGGGACTAGCTATTATAGATGAGCAACACCGTTTTGGCGTGCATCAACGGCTGGCGTTGCGCATGAAAGGGATGCTGTCCGATACGGTGCCGCATCAGTTGATGATGAGTGCCACGCCGATTCCGCGCACATTGTCGATGAGCTATTTTGCGGATTTGGATGTGTCGGTGATTGATGAGCTGCCACCGGGCAGGGCGCCGGTTGTTACCAAATTAATCGCTGATAATCGCCGTGATGAAATTATTATGCGTATCCAGCAGGCCTGCCACCAAGGCAGGCAGGTTTATTGGGTATGCCCGTTAATTGAAGAATCGGAGACCTTGCAATTGCAAACGGCGATGGAAACTTATGATAACCTGAGTCAGACATTCCCGGATTTAAAAGTGGGTTTGGTGCATGGGCGCCTGCCAACACAGGAAAAATCTGCCATGATGACGCAGTTTAAACAAGGTGAAATTCAGTTGTTGATTGCCACCACGGTTATTGAAGTGGGGGTGGATGTGCCGAACGCTTCATTGATGGTGATTGAGAACGCCGAGCGCATGGGATTGTCGCAATTGCATCAATTGCGTGGTCGTGTGGGACGTGGGTCGGATGCAAGCGTGTGTATTCTCATGTATCAGAAACCGTTGTCCGAAATTGCACGTAAACGGCTGAAAATCATTTATGAACATAGCGATGGTTTTGAGATTGCCCGCCAGGATTTACATATCCGTGGCCCTGGTGAATTCCTCGGCGCACGTCAAAGCGGTGTGCCGATGTTGAGATTCGCTGATCTGGAACAGGATGGTGAATTACTGCATGCCGCACAAACCGCAGCCGATGACATGTTGCAGCATTTTCCTGAACTGGCGCAACGGCATATCCAACGCTGGTTAGGTGAGAAAACAGAGTATCTGCGTGTATAATTGCGCATTTTCCAAACTGACTGACTTTGCTTCAGTGTTAGCACACTCATAATGCAACAACGCCATTCTGTGACTAAACTGCGATGAATACTGCCCATCCATTGGCGTGGTATCCTGCGTTAAATTCGGTTTCTCCCGAGATTCGTTGCTGGCTCCAGGATCGCGGCTCACTCACGCGCCGCATACAAAACCGCTGTAACAATTTCCGTGTGCAACCGGTATTTCAGGCGCTGGCCAGAGTGTATGGCGATGAGCTTGATGTGATGGGTTTGCGACACAATGAGCGGGCAATGGTGCGCGAAGTGTATTTATATTGTTGCGATACGCCGGTGGTGTTTGCACACTCGGTCGTTTCACGCAAAAATTTACGCGGCGCATGGCGTGGATTAAGCGGCCTGGGTAACAAATCATTGGGTACGGTATTATTTACCAACCCAAAAATAAAACGTACGCCACTTGAGTTTAAACGCATCAACAGCGGCCATGTCTTGTATCAGCAGGCTTGTGACAGATTGCAAACCAGGCCGCGCAACTTGTGGGCGCGGCGTTCATTGTTTACGCTGCATGGCCAATCAATTTTAGTAACCGAAGTATTTCTACCGAGCATTCTGGATTTAACATCGTGAGCGTTTCAAATCGTTTGAAAACATATGGGCAATTAATGCGGCTGGACAAGCCGATTGGCATACTGCTGCTATTGTGGCCGATGCTGTGGGGTTTGTGGTTTGCCGCACAAGGGTTTCCCGATATACCTATTCTTTTTATTTTCATCATGGGAACAATCCTGATGCGCTCAGCCGGTTGTGTCATCAATGACTACGCTGACCGCAAAATTGATCCGCATGTGGAACGCACCAAAAACCGTCCGATGGCTGCCGGGAAAGTCAGTTCCAAGGAAGCATTGCTGTTGGCCGCAGGGCTGAGCCTATGTGCCTTCCTGCTCATTTTGCCATTGAATAGCCTGACCATTATGTTATCCGTGCCGGCATTATTTTTGGCCGCAAGCTACCCATTTACCAAGCGTTTTTTTGTCATGCCGCAAGCGTATCTCGGTATTGCATTTAGCTTTGGCATTCCAATGGCGTTTGCCGCACAAACCAATAGTTTGCCATCCATTATTTGGATCTTGATGCTGGCTAATTTGTTTTGGGTGATCGCTTATGATACGGCGTACGCCATTGTCGACAAGCCGGATGATCTGAAGATTGGCATTAAAACATCGGCCATCACCTTTGGGCGTTTTGATGTGCTGGGCGTGATGTTGTGTCATGTTATTTTTATTGCGCTTATGGTCACTATCGGTCAGTGGCAACAAATGGGGCTGGCCTATTATGGCGGGCTGTTGGTGGCGGTCGGCCTGATGGTGTATCAATACAGCCTAATCCGCAACCGTGACAGGGCGCTTTGCTTTAAGGCGTTTTTGCATAACAATTGGGTAGGGCTGGTGGTGTTTGTCGGCATTGCACTCGATTTTCTCATATACCAAGGCTAAGGCATAAAGGGACAAGCCATGAAATATAAAGACCTGCGCGACTTTATCGCACAACTGGAAGCCTTGGGTGAACTCAAACGCATTAACACTGAAATCGACCCGGCGCTGGAAATGACCGAAATCTGCGACCGCATCCTGAAAGCAGAAGGCCCTGCCGTGTTATTTGAGAACCCCAAAGGGCATAATATGCCGGTATTGGGCAACCTGTTCGGCACACCCAAACGCGTTGCCATGGGTATGGGGCAGGAATCGGTTGAAGCGTTACGCGAAGTCGGTAAATTATTAGCCTATCTGAAAGAACCCGATCCACCCAAAGGCTTGAAAGACGCCTGGAATAAACTGCCGGTATTGAAACAAGTGCTGAATATGGCACCCAAGGTATTGAGCAGTGCGCCGTGTCAGGAAATTGTGTGGGAAGGTAACGATGTCGATCTCAGTAGAATCCCCATTCAAACCTGCTGGCCGGGCGACGTTGCGCCGCTCATCACCTGGGGTTTAACCGTCACTAAAGGCCCCAACAAAATCCGCCAGAATTTAGGCATTTACCGGCAACAAGTTATCGGTCCGAATAAAGTCATCATGCGTTGGTTGGCGCACCGGGGCGGGGCGCTGGATTTTCGTGAATTCAGCCTGACCAATCCCGGTAAACCCTACCCGATAGCCGTTGCCTTAGGCGCTGACCCCGCCACTATTTTAGGTGCCGTGACACCCGTACCGGATACACTCAGCGAATACCAGTTCGCCGGATTACTACGCGGTTCCAAAACAGAAGTCGTCAAATGCATCGGTAATGACTTGCAAGTCCCGGCGAGTGCCGAAATCGTACTGGAAGGCGCGATCTATCCTGATGAGACCGCACTGGAAGGCCCGTATGGCGACCATACCGGTTACTACAACGAGCAAGAGACTTTTCCGGTGTTCACTATCGAGCGCATCACCATGCGCCGCAACCCGATTTACCATTCCACCTACACCGGTAAACCGCCGGATGAACCGGCCATTCTCGGTGTGGCGCTGAATGAAGTGTTCGTGCCGCTACTGCAAAAACAATTCCCGGAAATCATCGACTTTTACCTGCCGCCCGAAGGCTGCTCGTACCGCATGGCGGTCGTGAGCATGAAAAAACAATACGCCGGGCATAGCAAACGCGTGATGTTTGGTATTTGGAGCTTCTTGCGTCAGTTTATGTACACTAAGTTCATTATTGTCACCGATGACGACGTGAATATCCGCGATTGGAAAGAAGTGATCTGGGCCATTACCACAAGGGTTGATCCGGCGCGGGATACGTTGATTGTTGAGAATACGCCAATTGATTATTTAGACTTCGCCAGCCCAGTGTCTGGGTTGGGTGGAAAGATGGGGCTGGACGCGACGAATAAATGGCCGGGGGAGACGAACCGGGAATGGGGGGCGACTATTGCTATGGATGATGACGTTAAGAAAAAGGTTGATGCGATTTGGTCTGATCTGGGGGTGTAATTAAGTTAGGTGTCTCTAGAATTGCACCCAGAATTGCAGTTCATAGCTCCAGTTTATTTGCTCCCTACAGCATCTTGATAAAGATGTCGACAAGACTGAATATAAATGCTCCAATGTCGGTGAACAAGGGTTAAAAGTACATCTTCTAGTAGAGAAAGAAATGAGTCAGCCACCTGAAACCAACGCAAAGCTTCGAATATTCCTTTCGTACTCCTCCTCCCAGGGAAGTCTTTCGGAACAGATATATATGACCTTGGTCACTAGCGGACATCAAGTATTTTTTGATAGAACCAACCTTCCTCCTGGCGAAGAATTTGACAGAGCTATCCTTAATGAGATCCGGTCTAGCGATCTTTTTATTTTTTTGATTAGCCCAGAATCGATTCGTGATGGAACTTATACCAGAGCGGAAATGCGATTTGCCAGAGAAACATGGCCTGATCCCACGAACAGGATTTTACCAGTAATGTCTGTTGAAACCGACTTTGCTACTATCCCAAACTATCTAAAAGCCGTCACTATATTGCGCGCTAGTGCGCGCTAGGGTCAGGTCTATATAAGAGGCCTACATATATAGACCTGACCCTGGAACCTGTGTAGACCTGACCCTGGAACGTGAGATTAAACGCTTGAAAAAAATACACGAATATTATTGATCAGATACTAATGGTTCGTTTTTTTCAACAGGCAAGGATTCCATTAAGCTCTCGCTGGCATCCTCAATGGGTGCGCTCACTTCTCGTTTAGTGAAAAGTGGCACCCCGCTTTCATCTGTAGTTGTAAATGACGCTGTTGCAGGAAATGATGACTTGGTTTCGTCGAAAAATACGAGATAAACGAATGAGCAAATAGTTATAAATATGACGAAGAGTGTGATGAAGAATTTTTGTTTATCAAATGGAGGATTCTCTGTGTCGTTTGGCATCTCGGGTTCATCTGACATGGAATGTTGTGTTTTATCATTGGGTTGAGAAGATGATGGAATTTGAACACAGTTTTTGAGTTTATTGTCAGTCATAATTAGTACTCAGTATATTTGTCAAACATTTTTAAGCGCTGAGTATAGAGTTTTTGAAGCAAAATAGTAATAAGATATTTGTCATTCCGATATCGGAAATTCGAGTTCAGGGGAGGGTTACACTCTGATGTGATTGGCTGAATAGACACAGAGACCACAGAGACCACAGAGACCACAGAGGCCAAGGAGTATATTTGACTGATTTATAACTCAGCAAGGTAAGCAGAGAAAACTCTGTGTTCTCTGTGTTAAAAATATGCAGGAATACTCGCGGTAACCCAAATAGAGCTATATCTATAGATTGCATAGAACTACTAGCTGCAACGGATTCAGCTTAGGCAAATCGAAGCTATTATTTGAGGAACATTACGATGAATTCAAAAGCAACTGGAAACGTCACTTCTCAGACTGAAATAACCCATATATCCAGTCACGGCGTATGGCTTCTTACTGGGGATAAAGAGTTATTTATGTCATATACTGACTTTCCGTGGTTTAAGGATGAGCCAATTGGCAAAGTGCTCAATATTACGGAACCGACCCCCGGCCATTTCTACTGGCCTGATTTGGATGTTGATTTGGGGATTGAGTCTATTGAGTATCCAGAGCGGTTTCCGTTTGTTGTGAAGTAGTGGGTGAAAAGGGCGTGAAATATTGACGCTGGTTTAAAATTGATTTTTCAATCGAAACTGACCCCAATGATCGCAACAAGTATTGTTCCCAATCCCTCATCACTTATCACAGGCGTGTTTCCATAATGTTTCGTTTATGGTTCCAGACGAGACATGGCTCCACCAGCAACAATATTCACCGTTGAGTTGTATTGCCTCACCTCTTCCCATATTTCCAGAGTGTAGATATAGAAGACGCATCATCACCTGTTCTTCCTTGCAATCATATTCATACAATAATCTTGAAGATAAATTCCTAATCCCGTAAGTATTTCTCACACTCTTGTAATCATGTAGACTCCACAGCGCACTAGCACGCGCACTAGGGTCGGGTCTATATTTGTAGCCTTCGAATATAGACCTGACCCCGCGACTTTGCGTAGACCTGACCCCGCGACTTTTTTATGACCCCGCGACTTGTGGTGACCCCGCGACTTTTTTTTACCGGAGGTAATTTAACTTTTATCGTAAGAACCTCTTGCAAAACTCATAAAAATAAAGGGAATTATGTGGCTGGAACAGCCAAGAAAGAAAAGAACTTGCTCATAAATGGTAAAATAGAGGCATCAAAGACAATCTAAAAGCAACTATAAATGAGCAAGTTAAGAGAGA
>JAJFJK010000037.1 GCA_021774075.1 Nitrosomonas sp.
GTGTTTTTCAAGCACGCGCCTGACAACATCTTTATCGATGTCTACTCCGAACGCTTTGTTAATCTCCTGCGCTATACGGGGACAGCCAAACCGTGAATTTCGTCTTTTCATTTCGACGATGGCATCTATGAGTTCCTGTGCAGGCCCTTTTGGACCTGGCTTTGAATACTGGCGTGAAGAGAACAGCTGTTGGTATTTTTTCTTAACTAAAGCCTGGTGAAAGCGCAACAAGGTGGAGGGTCTGATAATAACCGCAACTTTAGAAAAACGGGTGGGGTTGATAATTAATGAAAGCAAGCCAAACACAACGCGATCAAACGACGAGAGTTTTGCTCTTCGTTGAGAGCGTTTCATAACAATCAATTGATGTTTAACCAGTAAGGTCTCCGCTATGACCGCATGTACACCACCTAGTCTAGCTAGTTTAAGTAAAGTTGTGATCAAATGAATGAAGAGTAGGGCAGCATCTCGCATATCTGCCATTATGCCGTTTTTGTGGCATCGCACAAGACTGTGATTATTGGAGAAAATGCGTTAGCATTATGAATTCGCCATGCACACGTATCGATTCGTGAGTCACTACGATTCCTTTTTCAGCTAACAAGTCTTCGATATCACGGTGACTTAAATTAAACTGATGATAGAGCCACACTGTGTATTGAATGATTTCTGGTGGAAATCTGTAGCGTTTGTATAGGGTCGCTGAATTTTCCATTCCGCTATTGTCACCCAGATACAGTTAACTTGGCAGTACCCAGACTTGCTCAGTTTGCCTGTTATGTGCGAATTACTATTTTTAAGCGACAACTGGTAAATTGAATAGCCCATGACAGTATGATTTTCAGTGGTGATTTCTCAGAGATATCATTTTATTTGGAATATCGTTATCTGTTGCTTTCTGATTTGGCGTTTTTCTATCCAAAGATGAATGCGCTCTCGTTTTGTTATGGTAGTTCTGATATTGACCAAGTTTTCTAGTCAGATCTTCAGCATTCCAAAATAATACATGGTTCAAAAATTCTTGTCGGCAAAGCCCTATACTGCGTTCGACAAAAGGATGAGATGTGGGTGTGCCTGGAATCGTTTTGATTTCTTTGATCCCTAATATTCTCAGGTTTGCTTGCCAGCGATGAGATTCAAATAACGGGTCGTTGTCCGAACTCAAACATTTGGGGAGAGCCTTGCCGATGATTATGTTGTTAAACATGCAACAAACTGCGATACCATCAGGGCTGCCAGTGTGCACAGAAAAACCGATAATTCTTCGACTATAAATGTCGATTATAAGCATTACCCAGTATGACTTTAGCAGAATTGACTCGCAACGGAATAAGTCTACTGACCACAAGCTATCCTTCGTGTGACCGATAAATGTCAGCCACGACGGGCCGTCGTTATCCGGTAACTTTTTATAATTTTTGCGCAGAATTCGTGCCACAGAGAATCGGCTAACATCGACACCGAATTCCTTAAATATCTGCATTGCAATACGGCCATATCCAAAGCGTGGGTTCCGCTGCTTCATTTCAACGACAAGTTCAATCAAGTCCTGTTCAGGTCCTTTACACCCGGGTTTTATTCGTGTTTTACGAGAATATAGGTCTTGATATTTTCTTTTAGTCAGTGCTTGATGGAACTTCAAGATTGTAGCGGGCTTCAATGAAACTGCTATTCTTTGAAGTCTTGCTTTGCTGGTAAAAAATGCCAGATAACCGAACAATAAGCGATCAAAAGTAGTCAGTCTAGGTGCACGTGATCGTTGGCGTGTCAATGTGATCAGTTGATGCTTTAACATCAAGTTTTCTGTCATCACTGTTTTTACGCCACCCGGTCTAATGAGCTTGGCAAGAGTCAAAAAAAGTGAATCAAAAATTGAATCTTTTTGGTCATCCGGCTTATCTTACACGCTTGTAGGTGAACGACAAGTTAAACTAAAACCGATTCTGCGCATAAATTAGTATTTCGCACAGTACAGGATTTTCTTCGTTTCAATGGCTTAACTTGTCAGTACTATCCGCTATGCACAGCTTGCCTGTAGAGTTTTGCTTGTATTTTCGGAATTAATATCCGAGAATGATAGGTATGTTAGAAAGATGGGTTGTAAATAAACTTGAACAAACAATGCGGCATGTGCCTGCTGTTACTTTGTTGGGGCCGCGTCAAGTCGGAAAAACAACGCTTGCGCAAAGGGTGGCAGAAAATCTGTCAGCACTCTATCTGGATCTTGAGAATCCAGAAGATTTACTGAAATTGAGTGACCCTTCTGCATTTTTGACTCTGCATAGCGATAAACTTGTCATTGTGGATGAAATACAGCGTTCTCCCGATTTGTTTATGGTTCTGCGGGGGCTGATCGACAAAAACAGGCGAACAGGGCATAAAGGCGGGCAATACCTTCTTTTGGGTTCGGCGTCTATGGACTTACTCCGGCAATCTTCCGAAAGCCTGGCTGGGCGCATCAGTTATATCGAGCTGGCTGGTCTGAATGTGTTGGAAGTATCTTCCACTAAGCCGGGAGACATCCATAAATTATGGTTACGTGGTGGATTTCCAGAAAGCTACTTGGCTGAAACTGATTCAATCAGCATGGATTGGCTTGAGAATCTGATACGCACATATTTAGAACGAGATGTGCCGCAGATGGGTTTTCGTGTTTCGGCGACGCGGCTACGCAGACTCTGGACGATGCTGGCACATTTGCAGGGTGAAGGTGTTAATTTTTCCAAATTGGGCGGGAACCTGGAGGTTGATGGTAAAACGGTTGCCAGTTATGTCGATATTCTGGTTGATCTATTGCTGGTTCGTCGCCTTGAGCCATGGTACGCTAATGTCAAAAAACGCATTGTCAAGTCACCGCATTTTTATATCCGTGACAGCGGTATCCTGCACAGACTTCTTGGTATCAGAGATTATGATTCATTGCTTTCCAACCCTGTTATTGGCAAAAGTTGGGAAGGGTTTGTGATTGAAAATATTCTTTCTATTTTGCCCAGCCGGGCAGAGGCTTATTTCTACCGTACGACGGCGGGCGCGGAAATTGACTTGCTACTTAAATTATCCAGCAAGGAATTATGGGCCATAGAAATTAAAAGCAGCGTTGCGCCCAAAATCGGAAAAGGCTTCCATCTTGCTTGTAAGGATGTGGAGGCTACTGAGAAATATGTCGTTTATGGTGGGGATGACGAATTTCCCATAGGAAAGGATACGGTAGTAATCTCCTTGAAAAATTTGTTGATGAAGCTGCAAAAAATGGAGTGATATGAGAACTGTATTAGGTTCGAGTAGCCTGTTGTGTGCGAATGGTATTGCCAAGTTAACTTTTTGTGGAGTGCCTCAACGCTGGGTTATCGCTTTTATGCTAACGTAACATCTTTTTAAGACGCAAAGGCACTTGCCTTAAACCTCGATAATGGCTGGCGGACACCAGGTGGTGACCAAGTAAATAGTTTGTACAAACAGCATGGACAACCAGGAATTGTTGAGCTTATTCAATTGCCATTCAGAATTTTTACAGTTTTAAAAATAAGGTGTGACAAAAATGATGGTTGTTGGCGAGCACTGGCGAGTGTAAAATTAATAAAAATAGCGTGTTAAAACACCTGTTAATCCGTTTGTCCGAGGTTCGAGCCCTCGTCAGGGAGCCAGACATTTAAAGGCTTGCAGCGATGCAGGCCTTTTTTATTTTGATCGTTTTGTGTAATTCCTGTGTAATTGTGTCAGGATAATTACATTTTTCGGTAGCGTTCTGCCAGTTTATCCATTGCACTTTCTATATGTGAGCCATTCTGATGGCTATATCGTTCTACCATACTTAGATTCTTGTGTCCGGAAATACGTTTAACTGTTGGTAATCAACGCCTGCTTGAACAAGATGCGTAATAGCGGTGTGTCGCAAGGTAGGTATTGCCAAGTTAACTTTCCGGTGCGACCGAAATACTGTAATTACTGACTTTTAAGCTACTGTTACCTTTTTCCAAGACGCAAAGGCTCCCTGTCTTAAATTCCGATAATCACTGGCAGACACTAGATGACGGCCAAGATTAAATAGATTGTACACTGTAGCATGCACATCCAAGAATCGTTGAGCCTGACCTATCGATTTGAAACGACGCATACCTCGTTCTCTTACTCGGGTTGGTTGATGTGAAAGCTCAGCACGATTGTTTGCGTATTGAGAAGTATCGTGAATTGCGTCAGGGATAAGTTCTCGGTGGGCGACGCCGTAACTTCTTAACTTATCTGTGACGATTTTCCTCGGTTTATTTCGACATTTCTTGAGAAGTTGTTTGAAGAAACGCCTAGCAGCTTTGCCATCCCTGCGTGCCTGCAGCAAAACATCTACTACTTCACCGTCTTGGTCTATCGCTTGCCACAAATGCAGTTGCTTGCCTTGAATCTTTACGAATACTTCATCAAGGAAGAAAGTGTCGCCGTATCCTTGATGTCGACGTTTCAGCTTCTTAGCATATGCTGAACCAAACTTATTGCACCATAGACGAATTGATTCATGGGTCACTACGATTCCTTTTTCAGCTAATAAGTCTTCAATATCACGGTGACTTAAATTAAACCGATGATAGAGCCACACTGTGGAGCCTCTTGCAAAACTCATAAAAATAAAGGGAATTATGTGGCTGGAACAGCCAAGAAAGAAAAGAACTTGCTCATAAATGGTAAAGTAGAGGCATCAAAGACAATCTAAAAGCAACTATAAATGAGCAAGTTAAGAGAGA
>JAJFJK010000038.1 GCA_021774075.1 Nitrosomonas sp.
TTTTTATTTGGCTTCGCGCGTGTGGCTGTAAATACTGCCTATTGATGTTTACATACTACTTGAATATATTTCAAAGTCTCAGGGAAAGGTCAGGCTATACTCACAATGTTTGCTGACTTTCTGAGGAGACTCTATTTAACAAAAATGATCGGGAAATCTGGCTAAAATAGCTTTCACGCAGTAGATCGCTCTATTCTCGGGCAGCCTCCTAGTTTTGTAGGATCATTACCGTAGGAGCGACAATCGTGTCATTCGTGGCGGCAGCTATTTCAACAACCCGCTGAACTGCCGCGCTACGAATCGGAACAGGAATCAACCCGGCAACCGTGACAACAACATTGGTTTCCGGTTGGTTCTTCTCCCCCAGCTCACGGGAAAGCCGGATGGCTTCCACTGAACAGGTGATGGTCCTGTTCTTGGTTATAATACCAAGACGAAAAGGCAGTTGGAAACAGCTGCATGTAGTAGTGGCATTGGTAGCTATGGGCGAAGATTCCACCACTTTTTTAAATGAAAAGACCCCTCATTATGAAGCCTGAAATTGTATTAAAAATTGAAGAAATTTTAGGAAAAACCCTGGCGCAAAGCCCGTTGGAAGATCAACTTGATCCGCTGAGGACGTTGATAGCCATCCAGAAAAATGCGCTGCATAAATTCTTACTTGATGCAGAAGGGCGGCTGATTGGTCTGAATCTGTCTGTCTCTGAGTTAAATAATACGAAATGGCAACAAATAGTGGATTTGCTGGACAGCGAAGCAATAAGCTTACATGCGTTAAATTTGAGTGAAAATCAATTGACGGAATTTCTAATGCCACAGGCTTTGAAACAGTTGAGAATTCTTGATTTAAGTGAAAATCAATTAACGAACGTTAAGCTTGATCCAAACAAGATTGATGCGTTACAGGAAATTTACTTAAGCGATAACCCACTTACTGCACCGCCGCCTGAGGTGGTGCAGCAAGGCAATAAGGCTATATTGGCTTGGTTTGCATCGTTTAAAAAAGATACGGGCAAACAAGAGCATTTTCTTCGTGAAATAAAGATTCTCCTGGTGGGAGAAGGCATGGCTGGTAAAACATCCCTTCTTAAGAAAATTAAAGACTTGCCTTTTAGCGAACATGAAAACCAAACACATGGAGTGAATGTTGAAACGCTTGAACTGGGAAAGCTTCCAATGTTTAAACCTTATGAACAGGTAAAGGATGTTAAAGCCAGGTTTTGGGATTTTGGCGGGCAGGAAATCATGCATGCTTCCCACCAGTTTTTTCTCACGCACCGCTCTATTTATGTTTTCGTGCTCGACAGTCGTACGGACAACAAAAAGGACTACTGGTTGCGGCATATCCAGAAGTTTGGTGGAAAATCCCCGGCGATTGTTGCCATCAACAAAATGGATGACAATACAAGCTACAGCCTTGAAGAATCATCATTGAACAAGAAGTACGGATTCATCGAAAACCGTTTCATCAAAATGTCCTGTAAAACCGAGGCGGGTTTGAAGCAATTTGCCGAAACATTGGCTGAACTGATTCCGCAAACACCGCTTTTCAATACACCGATTAGCGAAAGCTGGCTGAATATCAAAGATCAACTGGAACGTGAAACAAAAGAAAAAAAATATATCGACCGGGAGCGTTTTCTTAAATCATGTGAGCAATACGGCGTAAACGACCCGGTTGCTCAAAGTACATTGCTGAGTTATCTTAATTCTTTGGGTGTTGTGCTGCATTTTCAGGAACTTTCACTGCAGCAATTTTATGTCCTTGATCCGCATTGGGTAACCATCGGTGTTTATAAAATCATGAATTCGCCAAGTATTACTGACGGTATTCTGGAAGAAAAAGATCTTGATTTTATCCTGAATCGTGAACCCCAGAAAAATCAAGAATATGATCCAAGCAAAAATAAATCGATTCAATACAGTTCGGCTGAGCAGTTGTACTTGGTCAGTATTATGAAAGAATTTGAGTTATTGTATGAGTATGAAAAAGGATGTTATTTAGTCCCCGATCTGTTGCCCAAAGAATTAGTAAATCCCGTACAGCTTGATACAGTGCATTCGGTAACATTTATTGTGGAATATGATTTCCTGCCGCCCAATGTCATGTCCCAGTTTATGATCAGTATGAAAGAAGATATTCATGACCTGAAAATGCTTTGGCGTACCGGTGCATTGTTATCCAATAGCAGTTATGGCTGCACGGCTTTGGTGAAAGCAGACATGGATGATCAGCGTATCACGATTGAGGTTAATGGCGATGAGCGGCGCAAAAGAGAGTATTTTGCGGTTATTTGTCATAAGTTATGCACCATTAATAACAAGTTTGAAGATTTGCTGGTCACTCAAAAAATGCCTGTTCCTGATCATCCGGATATCGAAGTGGATTATGAGGAGCTACTGGGCTTGGAGAAAATGGGTATAGATGACTATCCTATTGGAAAGTTAGGAAAAGTATTCAGTGTTTCAAGTGATTTTCTAGACAAAATATCTACCAAAGAAGAGCGTGAGCAAAAACAAAGCGCTGAAAAATTGGAGTTAATTTTAAAAATAGATGATCGTGAAACAATAAGCCGTCTTGACCACCTGGATAAAAAGGCCTCGGCTATTCTATCCAATCAGGAATTACAGCAAAAATATCTGAATACCCTGGTTGGCTTTGCAGCTGGCCAATATCAGCCAGACATGCCTATCTATTTTGAAAACATTGATGCACTTGAAAACTCCAATCAGGATCTTATTCGCGTCAATGCACTGCTGGATACGCAGCTTAATAATGTGTTTTCCAAATTACCAGCCACTGAGAAGGTTGCTAAGGGCTGGAAGGAAGCAAATGATCAATTGTCGTCCGATGTGGATATGAAAACCAAACTGAAGCTCAAAATACCGTTTGTTTTTGGCGCATTTGAACAGGAGTTCAGTTGGGAGACCAAAACACTTCTGAAATCACTGCGTCAGGAATGGGTTGCCTTCAAAGAAGGAAAAAAATCCCTGAAACAGCTTTTTAATGGTGATGATTAGCATTAAAGACCAGCGGTAACTTTTTATGAAATGTTTAAAAACATACAATGAATTCAGCCATTAATATTTCCTTGCCTGATGGTGAAGCAATTGATTTCATCTTAGTCGAAGGCGGCGAGTTCCTGATGGGTGACGACAATAGTGACTATGCTGGAGAGAAGCCAGCTCATCGCGTAAAATTATCTTCCTTTTACATCGGGAAATACCCGTTAACGCAAAGCCAGTGGCAAGCAATCATGGGTGAAAACCCTTCCAAGGATAAGGGTGAAAACCGTCCGGTGGAATGGGTTTCCTGGTCTGATGCGCAGGATTTCATTATTAAGCTGAATGAGCAAACGGGCTGGCAATTTCGTTTGCCGACTGAAGCTGAATGGGAATATGCCGCGCGGGGTGGCAAATACAGTCAGGGCTATATCTACTCAGGCAGCGACAAGTTGAAACAAGTCGGATGGTATGCAGAAAATAGCAATGATGAAACTCATGAAGCCGGTTTGTTGCTGGCTAATGAATTAGGTATTTATGATATGAGTGGCAATGTATGGGAATGGTGCGTGGATTGGTATCGGTATGGTGAGGGATATTATGAGGACTGTCAGAAACAAGGTTTAGTCGAAAACCCACATGGCCCTGACAATGGCGACTATCGTGTCATTCGTGGCGGCAGCTGCTTCGACGATTCCATGGACTGCCGCGCTACGTATCGGTCTCGGTATTCGTATGTACCCGACGACCGTGGCGAGGGCATTGGTTTTCGTTTGGTTTTTCTCCCCCAGTCAGTTGGTTAGCCATATTGGCTTTCCCGTGAGCTAAAACCCCGGAGGGGCAGAAGCAAGTTGTTACAGCCGTGCAAGCAAAGAGGGAGGGACGACCGAATGGCGCAGTACGGCGTAAGCGTGAGGAATAAATTAGAATCGATTTTGAAGAAAGTGACCAATGCAAATCAAAATATTTACTATCCCCATACCTGGTGGGGAGCAAATGAATGATGAAATGAATGTTTTTTTACGTTCAAAAAAAGTGCTGCAAGTGGAGAGTGAGTTTGTCAGTAATTCACAAGGCGTATTTTGGTGTTTTTGCATTAAATATCTTGGCGATGCAACGCCTATCAACAGAGGAAAAGTGGATTACCGGCAGGTGCTGGATGATGAAAGTTTTAAACGTTTTTCACGCATGAGAGAAATTCGTAAGCAACTGGCGAAAGATGATGGGGTGCCTGCTTATGCGATTTTTACCGATGAAGAGTTGGCGGGTCTTGCCAAAATAGAGGTGTTGACACCAGCTACCATACGCAGTGTAAAGAATATTGGTGAGAAAAAAGTGGAGAAATACGGTGCGCATTTTTTTACCAAGAAAGATCATGAAAAGAGCGAATAATCTGCTGCAAGATATTGCTGACCCGGATAATCTCCGCTTGGCATTCTGCAAAGCCAAAAAGGGCAAGAATCATTCACGACAAGTGCAAGCCTATCGGCATGACCTTGAAACCAATCTTTGTATTTTACGCAAACAAATCCTGACTGCCAGAGTGGTGGTGGGGGATTACCACTATTTTAAAGTATATGACCCTAAGGAGCGGTTAATTTGCGCGAGTGCTTTTGGCGAGCAGGTGCTCCATCATGCATTAATGAACATTTGTCATGACCACTTTGAGCGGGCGCAGGTGTTTGACAGTTATGCCAGTCGCCCTGGTAAAGGTGTGCATAATGCTTTAAAACGCGCTGCACTATTTACGCGTTCTGACAATTGGTTTTTGAAGCTTGATGTACGTAAATTTTTTCAAAGTATTGATCTTGCAACCCTGAAAATGCAATTGGCGCGTATGTACAAGGATTATGCTTTGTTGGAAATTTTCGGCAAGATCATTGATAGTTTTGAGGCTCAACCAGGTCGAGGCATACCGATTGGCAACTTAACAAGCCAGTATTTTGCCAACCATTATTTAGCCGGTCTTGATCACTTCATTAAGGAACAGTTAAACTGCAAATACTATGTGCGTTACATGGATGATATGGTGCTTTGGCATCGTGAAAAACAATATCTAAAGGATGCGCGAAATGCCATTGTAGATTTTGTAAACACACGGCTTAATTTGAATTTGAAGCCTGAGTTACTGAATTTAGCGCAACGTGGCGTGCCATTCTGCGGATATTTGATATTTCCGCACCATATCCGGCTATCGCAGCGTAGTAAAAAGCGCTTTGCTAAAAATTTCCAATATCTGGATGAGCAATACCAAACCGGTGCATTGAGCGAGGCAGAATGCCAACGGCGTGTGTTGCCATTGATTGCGTTCACCCAACATGCCGATGCGACTGAGTTTAGAAAAGATATCATGCAACAAAACAATTCTACAAATTTGTGAAAGCAGAGAAAATGCAATCCACCATCACCGTTTCTCTTCCCTCCGGTCAGGCCATTGACTTCATTTTTGTCGAAGGCGGTGAATTTGTTATGGGCAACGACGATAGTCAGTTTGGTAGAGAAAGGCCAACCCATCAAGTAAAAGTCTCTTCATTTTATATTGGTAAATACCCGTTAACGCAAAGCCAGTGGCAAGCAATCATGGGTGAGAACCCTTCTCGATTTCAGGGTGAAAATCGTCCGGTGGATAGTGTTTCTTGGTCTGATGTGCAGTATTTTATACTTAAGCTGAATGAACAAACGGGTGAACAATTTCGTTTGCCCACTGAAGCTGAGTGGGAATATGCGGCGCGTGGTGGCAAATATAGTCAGGGTTACACTTATTCAGGCAGCGACAAGCTGAAACAAGTGGGTTGGTATAGTGAAAACAGTAATGATGAAACACATGAAGTTGGTTTGCTGCTGGCGAATGAATTAGGTATTTATGATATGAGTGGCAATGTATGGGAATGGTGTGCGGATTGGTACAGTGAGGATTATTATGAAGGTTGTCAGAAACAAGGCGTAATCGAAAACCCAACAGGCCCTGGCAATGGCGACTATCGTGTCATTCGTGGCGGCGGCTCTTTCGACAACCCGCTGGACTGCCGCGCTACGTATCGGGGCAGGTATCTACCCGGCCACCGTGGCGACTACGTTGGTTTCCGGTTGGTTCTTCTCCCCCAGTCAGTGGGTTAGTCGTTCGGCTTTCCCGTGAGCAATAATCCCCGGAGGGGCAGGAAAAAAGAATCAAAGTAGTACTGCAAGCAAGGAGGGAGGGACGACCGAATGGCGCAGTACGGCAAGATCGCGTTATTTCCCAATACAGAAATGCGAAAAAATCTCGCCGAGCAAATCACCTGCGGTAAATCTTCCGGTAATCGCTGATATAGCCTTTTGCGAAAGGCGCAATTCTTCGGCCAATGCTTTCAGGTTGCCAATTCCTTCTTCGGGGAAAGCGGAGTGCTAAGTCATGGTTATGTTTTTTCTTGGTCAATTACCTGTCCGGGGTCTATACGTACTGGCCTGCCATTCTGGAAGATGATGGCATATTGTCCCAGGCGTCTTTTTCTGTCCAAAGCGGCCATTACAGCACGCCTGAGTGCGTCTTTAACTTGCTGTGATTGATGTTGAATTTCAGTCATGCTGCATCTGCTCTAGTAGGTTATTAAAAAGCATCGAATTCTCGATGGTTTGACCTTTTGCATCTTGGACAAAAATTACTTCAGGTTCTGAACCTGAGTTATCCAGACAAATTGTTGAATGACATATGGGCGCATATTGTTTTAGAAGGTTGGTGATACTACGCGGATATCGCCTGACAATCGCTTCACGTGGAATATCATGACCACCATGTGCCACTCGCTCCGCAACACGTTCAATAGACATTTCGACGCTGGGTAACCACAAGTAGAACAAATACACTTGCCAACCATCAGTAATCATCTTCTGAATTAATCGCAAATAGGTTTTACCTGAAAGCGTTGTCTCAAAAGCAAAACTCTCACGTCGTTCAATATAATCCCGAATCTCTGTTAGAAACAACCGGCTTGCTGTTAACCACTCTTTTTCAGGTGATAAGGGTGATAGACCTGCGGCAATCAAATCAGCATTAACAAAGTTTCGACAATGTGCAATTTCTGGAAGATAGGTTAGTGCAAAAGTGGTTTTCCCTGCCCCATTGGGGCCAGCGATAATACGACAAACTGGCGGGCTCACACTTTCACCTCCACAATCGTCATGGTGTCCTTGCCAAAGCTATTTACTATTTTTACCGCGGTTTTACGTCGTCGAGGTCTCGCTTTCTGGGAATCAGTTAATTTCATTCATTAATTATTTCAATTAAGTTGCAATCAAAGTTTTCTTAGTCTATCAGAGATTATTTCCCAATACAGAAATGCGAAAAAATCTCGCCGAGCAAATCATCCGCCGTAAATCTTCCGGTAATCGCTGATAAAGCATCTTGTGAAAGGCGCAGTTCTTCCGCCAGTAGTTCCAGTTGGTATTCATTCTGGGTGTAGGTTTGAGCGCATTCCAAATGGTTTTTTGCTGCGGTTAATGCTGCCAGATGGCGTTGTCTGGCCATAAACAGGCCTTCACCGGCATTGTTGGATTGCCAGCCGGCCATGTCGAGTAATTTTTTCCGTAGCAGGGTAATACCGGCACCTGTTTTGGCGGAGAGGTAGATGACAAAATTGTTGTTGATTTCTTCAATTCTTGGGGCTTCATCGCATAAATCTATTTTGTTGACGATGGTGAGCAGCGGTTTATCGGCGAGCAGATTAAGCAAAGATTCCGGTTTTGTATCGCTAATATGCTGGCTGCAATCGATCAGCCAGATAATGATGTCGGCATTTTCAATCGCTGCATGGGTACGCGCAATGCCTTTTTGTTCGACGATATCTTCGGTTTCACGCAGGCCTGCGGTGTCAATGATATGCAGGGGAATGCCTTCGATTTTAATGGCTTGTTGAATGGTGTCACGGGTTGTTCCGGGAATTTCTGTGACGATGGCCACGTCATCTTCAGCCAATTGGTTGAGCAGGCTGGATTTGCCGACATTGGGTTGGCCGACTAACACGACTTTTATGCCTTCTTGTAGTAACTTGCCTTGTTGTGCTGAGGTTAGCACTTGTTCGAGATGTTGCTGGATGTCGTTCAGTTTGTCTTTTATTTGTAATGTTTGCAGGTTATCTATTTCTTCTTCGGGGAAATCGAGCGTGGCTTCGATGAGTATGCGCAGGGTTGTTAGTGCGCTGACCAATTCGTCGATGGTTGTTGAGAAATGGCCTTGCAATGAGCGTATTGCACAGCGTGCCGCTTGTGTGGTGCTGGCTTCAATAATGTCGGCCACGCTTTCAGCCTGAACCAGATCAAGTTTGTTATTGAGATAGGCGCGCAGCGTGAATTCGCCGGGTTGCGCCAGACGGGCACCGCTTGCGATGCATTGGTCGAGCAGCAGATTCATGATGGCCGGGCCACCGTGCCCTTGTAATTCCAGGACATCTTCACCGGTGTAAGAGTTGGGTGCCGGAAAATAGAGCGCAATGCCTTGATCAATGACTTGTCCATCGGCATCAAGAAATTGGCTTAATGAAGCATAACGGGGTTTGGGTTGTTTCCCAAGCAGGGTTTGGGTCAGTTGCTGCAGATTGTTGCCAGAGATGCGGATAACGCCAATCCCGCCGCGACCGGGCGGGGTTGCAATGGCTGCAATAATTTCAGCTTGAGGCCTTCCCATATGGTTGCCGCATTTAGAAATTTTAACAGGGCATCATGCACTGATGCCCTGAAATATAAATATTACTTCTTTCTTGCTTTTCTAGGTCTGCCCCTTGGCTTAGGCTTAGGCTTGGCCTTGGAATTAGCGTCGGTGGCCGTAGTTGCAGTCTTAGCCGTAGCCGCTGCAGCAGGTTGGCTTGGTTTTTCTTGTTTGACGGGCTTGTCGTCGGAAGAACTTTCTTTTGCTTCTTCTTCAACTTTGCTGTCTGTGTCTTTAGCTTCCACGTCGTCATCAGAAGGCGCGGGCAGCTCTAACGTCTCTTCCTCATCATCAGTGGATTTGGCTGTGCCCTTACCTCTGCTTTTATTCTTTTCTTCTTCGGCTGCGGCCTTTTTCTCAAACATGCGCGTGATCTGCCATTGCTGAGCGATGGAGAGGATATTGTTACACAGTGAGTAAAGTACTAACCCGGATGGGAAAAAGAAGAAGAAAATACTAAACGCAACAGGCATAATCTGCATGACTTTTGCCTGAATAGGATCTGTTGGTTTGGGGCTGAGTTTGGATTGTACCCACATGGAAACACCCATTACCAATGGGAGTACATAATAGGGGTCGGGTACGGACATGTCCGTGATCCATAAAGCCAAAGGCGAATAACGTAACTCAACGGCCGCCAACAACGTCCAGAACAGAGCAATAAATACCGGGATCTGAACCAGGATCGGCAAACAACCACCCATTGGGTTAATTTTTTCCGCTTTATAAAACTCCATCATGGCTTGATGCATACGTTGGCGGTCACTGGAATATTGCTCGCGTATGCGCTGCAATCTAGGTGTGACCACGCGTAATTTAGCCATAGAACGGTAACCGGCAGCAGATAATGGGAAAAATATCAGTTTGACGGTTAAAGTCAGGAGAATAATGGCGACCCCCCAATTATCAACATAAGAGTGATAGAAGGAAAGCAACGTAAATAATGGCACTGCCAGTATAGTTAACCAACCATAGTCAACGGTTAGCTCAAGCCCTGGAGATAATTCAGCCAGTTTCTTTTGTTCTTGTGGGCCAGCATAAAACGGCATGCTGATGCTATGTATTTGGCCCGGCTCAACAGCACCCACGGGGGCAATAACACCCGCCGTATACTGGTTAGGCGCCAAGCGCTTGGCATAATATTCACGCGGGCTACCGTCTTCCGGCAACCAGGCGGTCAGAAAATAATGCTCAAGCATGGCAACCCAGCCATTATCGGCATTGGTGGGATATTCCGCTTTATTTTTATCCAGATCGGAAAAATGTATTTTCTGAAACTTTTCTTCTTCCGTGTAGAGCACTGGCCCTGTATAGGAGTGCGACAGGAAGCCTGTGCCCACTGGCTTGTTTGGGTCACGCAGCATCTGGAAGTATGAGAATGGCATAATTGTAGAATCGCTATGATTTACAATTTCAAACTCAACATCAATGACATACTGGCCTCGATGGAAGGTGTAAATTTTTGCGACTTGTATACCATTCACTTCCGGTGCCAACAGACGGACAACCACCTTGTCTTCGCCCGGTCTCAGTTCATAGTTATAAATATTCGAATCAACGGTGTATTTTGTTTTATGGCTGGGCAAGCCGTCACCAATCAATCCGGATTGCGCCACTTGAAAACGCGTGGCCTGGTCCAGTAATAAGCTGTAGGGCTTGCTTTCATCCTCTCTGGAAGGATGTTCCAATAAACCAAGCTGACGTATATCGCCGCCCGCTGTATCAATTTCAACCACCACCATATCCGTTGTGACTTGAACTTTTTCGCCAATATCCAATAAGTTAGGTGTTATGGATGGGTCGGTGCTCTCTATTCCAGCAGCAATGCCGGAACCTCCGGTTGAAGGGGCAAGTTCATCGCCTGGAACAGGCAGGGGATCATGACGCTGATCGGTGGTGCTGGTTACTGCGCCGCCGGATGCTAATTGCGGGGCGGTGGAATTTAATTCTTTCCGCCACGATTCCCACAGAAACAGCAGTGAAGTGGATAAAATAATAATGAGTAGAAGTTTTTTTGTTTCCATTTTTATTTGGTCAGGTTAATTTTTCCGACAATATCCTTAAATTGTTGTGCATTTCACAGTTTCCAGGGTTAGCCTTATTTGCATATTGCAGCACTATTATTGTCGATATGCTTTAAATAGCCACGCTGTAGTCGGGCATCTAAACCCAATAAGCTTGTTTGTTAAGGCACAGGTTCATAGCCACCTTTGCCCCAAGGGTTGCAACGCAGTATACGCCAGATGCTCAGCCGCATTCCACGCAAGAATCCATGTTTAGCCAGAGCTTCACAAGCATATTGTGAACAGGTCGGGCTAAAACGGCAGGAAGGCGCCAGTAATGGGCTAATGCAGTATTGATAAAGTTTAATTAAACCAATAACTAACCGTGACATTGTTGTAGTTGAAGCATGAGTAATTTGGCTTCAGTGGTTAATTGTAATGTATTATTCTTTGCAACAGGACGACGCAATCGGATTACCCAATCCAACTGTATAGTTTTTTCATCCCGTTGATGCATGCGAAACATTTCCCTAAATATGCGTTTGGCCCGATTTCGCCTAACTGCACGCCGCTCCACTTTTTTGGCAACAATAAGCCCTAATCGAGGATAAGCAAGATTATTGGGCTTAACGTACATTTGAATAAGATCGCTGCTGGCCTGACACTTAAAACGCATTACCGCAGTAAACTCTTCTGCTTTATGTAATCTGTGGCTTTTTGGCAGGGAATGAGTTTCTACAAAGCTAATAATAGATTTTTGATATCCAATAAAAATCAAACACCCAGTCGAGTACGACCTTTTGCGCGACGCGCTCTAATAATAGCTGCGCCACTACGTGTCTTCATGCGTACAAGGAAACCATGTGTACGCCTTCTTTTTATAACTGAAGGCTGATAAGTACGTTTCATTTCTCTCTCAAATTCTTAAGTCAATAGAACCCGCTATTACAACCTGTTATGGGGTCTGATGTCAACTGTATTTTAGCGATAATTCAAATTGATTGATTTGTCGGTATAAAAGAAATGTGCGTTTCTTGATGACACTGTACCTTTGGCCAATTTGCCAACAAGAAATATATAGATATATTGTGGATTAGCGTTTACACGGGATTAGCCTGAATATTGCATCAGTTGCTGGAATATTCAGATTAGTATGCAATGAATTTTCAATCGTTGCATTTCTTAAAATGTGGAATTACACTGACAATACAGATAACTTAACAATAAAGTTTCAGTGGGTTCGGGGAGGAAAACAATAATGAATTTTGCGGCAGTAGTTAATCATCGATCTGAAGATCGTCGTCAGGGCATGCCATTTTTCTGCGCGTATCATATGGGGATTAGGCCCGGTAGACGGATGAATGAGCGTAGATTCAGTAAAGGGGGGGCGGCATATGTTGACCGCTATTCGAATCATTTAATGTTTTGTGTCATTGGTATTTTGTTACTCAGTATATGTGATGCTGTTTTTACATTAAGGATACTGGCGAATGGCGGTGAAGAGCTGAATTGGTTTATGGCGGTGCTCATTGAAGACAATGTGAGTAAATTTATTGCTTTTAAATTAGCGCTGACATCTTTGGCGCTTATCTTATTGGTTATTCATCATAATGTGCGGCTTACGAGTAAACTGTATGTACGTCATCTGAAATACATGATTTTGACGGGTTATAGCATATTAATTGGTTATGAATTACACTTGCTTAATCTTGCTGCGGCATAGTGATCAAGTTGTAAATGTAAACTAACCAAAGGATAGAAATGACTGACAGTGAACAAAAAATAGTAATTGATGGTAATGAATATTTATTGTCATCACTCAGTGATGAAGCGAAGGCGCAGATTGGTAATCTACAGTTTGTGGAGAGCGAGATTGCACGATTGAAAGCGAAATTAGCCGTAGCCAGTACCGCAAAACTTGCCTATCAGGCCGCATTAAAAAATGCCATTCCAACGGAAACGCATTGATTAATCGGTAAAATAGAAATCAATTGCTAGCTGTAAAGTAAGCAGAGATTTTTTGTAAATCATCCAGAACCAGCGTACCTGCGGCAAATTGCAAACGCAGATACGCCAGCAAATAGTTGTATCGTGCTTCAGTCAAATCACGTCGTGTTGTAAATAACTGTTGTTGTGCGTCTAATAGATCCAGGTTAATGCGAATGCCACCCTGGATGCTCTTTTGCGTGGCGTGGACAAGTAATTCTGCTGATTCTACCGCTAATTCCAATGATTTAATTCTTTGGGTGCTACTTTGCAGAAGTCTGTGTTGTGTACGTATCTCGACAAGTACGCCATCCTTTATGGCATCAAGATCAGCTTCAGCGCGCGCATGATTTGCTCTTGCTTGCCTGGTAATAGCGTTAACACGACCGCCGGAATATATGGGGATATTGACCTCAACCCCGATAGAAGCAAAGCGTGCGTCACGGTTTTGAACAATAAATGATGCTGCTTTATTTCTACTGAGGCTGGCAACCAGGTCGACACGCGGCGCATGCCCTGCATGGCTCCTATTGATTTCTTGTTGTTCAGACATCACTGTGTGACGTTGTGTTGCAAGCTCAGCATTGCGCTCAAGTGCTAATGCTTGCCAGCTATCATAGTCGGGTAGTTGAATGGCGTGAATCTGGAATGTATCGGATAATCGATTGAGTTGTTTTATTTCTTGTCCTACGATTGCTTCAAGTCTAAGTTGTGCGATTTCCATTTCATCATTGGCTTCAATGATTTGTGCTTGCGCTAAAGAAAACCTGGATTGTGTTTCAAGTACATCGGTTGTGGTGCCCTCGCCTTTCTGTAACATATGTTTGTTGACATGCATGAGTTCTTCCAGTGCATCCCGCTGTGTTTTGGCAAGATTAAAACGATCTTGTGCCAATAATGATTCCACATAGGCTTCAAAAAGTCGTACAACGAGTAGTTGGCTGTTACCGGTAAATCTGGCCCGGCTGGAATTGGCTCTCGCGTGGCCTTGACGATAGGTGGCGACAGCTTCCATATTTAGTAGCGGTTGGCGTAAAGATAGTGTGCTGACGTTACTGTCAAAATTGAGTGGCGATTGCGTACGAGCTGTGGCAGGGGAGGTGGCGGTAGCATCGGTAGCACTAAAAATCTGTGTTCCAGTATTTCTACTTTGCACGTGGGTGATGGATAAATTGGGGAGCAATCCTGCACGCCCGATTGTGGCTTCTTGTTGTCCGGCCTCATTTTCATGGATGGCGGAACGATACACCGGATCATGTTGTAACGCCGCTTCATAGGCGTCCAGGAGCCCCAGTGCCTGGGCAATACCTGCTTGACCCATGAGCGTAAAAGAAATTGCAACAAGAAGTTTTTTGCCGGTGAATAACATGATAATTATTCTTCGCTCATGGATGAATGAAGCCGGTCAAGAATCGGTTTGAACATGTAGTTCATTAGCGAGCGTTCACCGGTTTTGATGAATATTTCCACCGGCATGCCTGCACGCACTTGATGATGCGTCAGTAATTTCATGCCTTCCAGTGTAACTTTGGCTTTTATGTTGTAATACGGCATCCCTGTATGCTCGTCCGTTAATCGGTCAGCCGATACACGAGACACAATGCCGGGGATATTGGGTGTTTTATTTTGGTTAAATGCGGAAAAAATCAAATCAACATGCAGTCCGGGATGCACCTTGTCAATTAAATGTACCGGCACCTCCCCAGTAATTACGAGCATGTCCTCGTTGGGTACAATGTCCATCATGCGAAACCCTGAACCGACAACACCGCCTTCTGTGAAAATATCAATGCCTACGACAATGCCATCAACAGGCGCTTTTACCTGGACATTGGCCAACTCAAAGTCCTGCCCCATTAGTCGGCTGTTTAATGACTCTTCTTCGCGTTGTATGTCCGATAACTGCTGGCGCACTTCTTTTTGGTATTCTTCCTGCCGTTGCACGCGTCGTAACGTTAATTCAGCAATTTGGCGCTGAATGCGGCCCATGTTGCCATTGTTCTCAGAAATTTCACCGGTTAATTGCGCGTAAGTACGTTCCTGGTCAAACACGCGATTACGCGGCACAAAGCCGTCAGTTGCCAATTCACGTAAACTATTAAGCTGTTCGTCCAGAAAAGATAACTGCGTTTGTTTGCTTTTTTGTAATGATCTAAGACCCTGTAATTGAATTTCTAAACCCGCAATGTTTTCGTCAACCGCCGCCAATTCATGTTGTAAGGATAATTTACGTGAGGCAAACAACTGCTTTTGTAAGCTCAGGGTGTTGGCGATTCTCAAGTCATTTTGTAGCGCAAGCAGCGACGGTGGAAAGGCGACCTCGGCTGCATTATCGCGTTCAGCAATTAAACGCGCCTCAACGGCACGCGCTGAATTGAGTTGGCCGCGCGTAATTTCCGCCTCTGCCTTGACTTGAACATCATTCATCTCAACCAATACCTGCCCTGCATTGACCGTTTCACCCTCCTTGACCAGGAT
Source organism: Nitrosomonas sp. (assembly GCA_021774075.1). Classification (GTDB taxonomy): domain Bacteria; phylum Pseudomonadota; class Gammaproteobacteria; order Burkholderiales; family Nitrosomonadaceae; genus Nitrosomonas. The sequence continues at coordinate 15,151 of JAJFJK010000038.1, forward strand.
TTTGTCTATGGTGCCGCCCGTTTGATGTTGCACCGCTTTACGATGGCTCGATACGGTTACGGTGCCGGACAACGGCACGCCTTTGTCAAGCGGTGCAAAGAAAGCCCATAATAAAAAACCACCGAAGCCCGCGATGACAATCCACCATCCCAAACGTGCGTGCACGGTATCATCTGTTTTAACGAGATCACTGGGCAGTGTGTTAGCTGGAATAATTTGAGTGGTTTTTTGCTCTTCTACAACCAAGGACTTCATAACTTTTCCTGTAGGGTTATCAGCGAAATAATTAATCTATACATGATCATTTACCAATTGATCAAGCACTGGTGTCAACCACATTGACTGTTGGTGTTGCTTGTTTTTGCTCTGCTTGTTTCTTTTCCTGCTGCTGTGTCAATTGGGCTTGTTGTGCCTGTTTTTGTTGTTCGCTTAGTTTTGCTAATACTTGATCCGTTGGACCAAACATATTTGCCATGCCATCATGCAGTAGCAGTAATTTATTGGTAACACTGATAATACTGGTTCGATGCGTGATCAGAACAATGGTTTTCCCACGTTTGCGTAAATCAATCAGCGCTGCCAATAATGCCTGCTCGCCAACGTCATCCAGATTTGAGTTGGGTTCGTCAAGTACAATCAATGAAGGATCATCATACATGGTGCGTGCCAGGCCAAGACGCTGTTTTTGTCCACCTGACAGACCTGCGCCGCCATCACCTAATAGTGTGTCATAGCCTTCCGGCATATTTAAAATCATTTCATGAACACCTGCGCGCTTGGCTGCTAAAATGACCTTGTCTGCGTCAATTTCACCAAAACGTGCAATGTTCTCAGAAACGGTGCCGCTGAATAATTCAATGTCTTGTGGCAGATAGCCGACATGTGAACCGAGTTCATCTTTGTTCCACAAATAAACATCCGAGCCATCTAAGCGTACTTTTCCGCCGACAGCCGGCCATACACCAACCAGTAGGCGTGCCAATGTCGACTTGCCTGATCCACTGGGGCCGATTACACCCAAGACCTCACCGGCAGCAATTGAAAAACTCAATCCTTTGATAACAGCAACCTTGGAGCCCGGCGGTGCAGCCGTGACATTCTCGACTGAGATTACACCTTTTGGTTTGGGCAGTGCCATGCCTGCCTCACGAGCAGGATTATTTTCCAGTAATTTAGTCAGGCGCTCATAAGCACTACGCGTGCTGCCAAATTGTTTCCATACACTGATCAGTAGCTGAACTGGTGCAATCGCTCTGCCCAATAATATAGAACCGGCAATCATCATGCCGGGTGAAATCTGGTCATCCAGCACCAATAATGCGCCCAATCCCAGCATCATTGATTGCAGTGCAACGGTGGATGATTTTGATATCGCGGTGACGATGCCGGATTTCTCACTGGCTTCCGCTTGCAGATTCAGGAATTTACTATGTAGCTTATACCAGCGTGCCTGTAGATTGGGCAGCATGCCCATTGCTTCAATGACTTCGGCATTGCGTAAGTTATTGGAAGCCATGTTGGTGGACACAATCGCCATGGAATTCGCTTCTTCCAAAGGTTTGCGCGATATCTTTTCGTTGATATAGGCGAGTATGATTAATACTGTTGTGCCACAAATGGCAAAAATACCCAGCCAGGGATGAAACATAAAAATAACAAAGACATATATCGGAAACCAAGGGGCATCAAAGAAAGCAAACAAGGCATTGCCTGTCATAAACTGACGTATGCTCGTCAAATCTTTTAAAGCTTGTCCCGCATTACTGTCACCCTGTTTTAGGTTTTGTTCAAATGCAGCGGTATAGACGCGTTTATTTAGTTTTGCGTCAAGTTGTGCCCCCACACGAATCAACACAAAGGTGCGCACATATTCAAGCGCACCCATAAAAATATAAGCGCCCAGCATGATGAGTGTCAGCATTAACAGTGTTGTTTCGTTACGGCTGGTTAATACGCTGTCATACAGTTGCAACATATAAATTGCCGGCATGAGCATTAACATGTTGATGACAGCACTGAATACACCGATGGTACGAAAAGCTTTTTTGAAGCTGGCTAAGACCTGTGCCACTTCATTTTGAGGCAGTTTAAATTTTGATTTCATTGGTAAGAATGTTGATTAACAAAATATGCAGCCTAACTTGTTTGCTAAAAGTGCAATTGCACCACCAAGTGTAAAAAGTATGCAAAGAATACATGAAAATGTGATCTGTGTCACATTTTTATCGGAATGAAAATCTAATTCATTAAGTACACTGTACCAATTTCTTTAATGCATTTGGATCTGTAATAATCAAACGGTGCGCTTCTTTCTTGACGATTCCCTGCTGTGCCAGCATAAGTAGGGTGCGTGTTACCGTTTCACGGCTGGTATTGATCATATTTGCAATTTCCTGGTGGGTGGGCAGGTTTTCCACCAGTTCCTGTTTCTCTGCGTTTTTTTGTTTCATAAAGGCCAAAAAACTGAAAATTCGCTTTGACGTATTGTTAATACTGAGCAAGGTGCGGAATTTATGATCACGCAGTACTTTCTGAGCCAAATGAAACTGCACCTGGTGCGCAACGGAAGGCGTATGTGTAAACAAATGTCGCGCTACTGCAGCCGGTAAGAATGCGATCAAAACATCACTGAGCGCCGCCACCGTAGACATATGCACAGACTGATTAATCAACGCAACTTCGCCAAAAAAACTGCCGGGCGATAATAAACTCAGTCCGGTTACGCTGCCTTGTTCTGTTCGGTCAACAACCTGGATTCTTCCTGAAAGTAACAGCAATAAATGATCGGCACTTGCACCCTGTTGTAAAATTACATCACGTCGGACGTATTGTTGGATGCTGAGATGCTTTTTAACATGTTCCATCTCGTTGCCGGTTAGTTGTGACAGCAGTGGAATATTCCGTAAATTAATGGTTATATTAACCTTGCTTTTATTTGGCACAGGTGCCGGAGGTATCGGTATGCCAGTCGACGGCGGTGATACCGGTGCATCTTCCAATGAAACAAGCAGGTTTTTTTTGTTAGCCATTAAATTTTTGTAAGTAAATCCTATGGTTCAAGTTAAAACAATCGGGGAGAAAAATCAATATTCATTCGTTCAGTTAGTCAGATTCATTAATGCAACCATTGGTGATACCAAGCAGCCGTCGCACATAAACCCTGCTCCAGTGTATGAGGTGGAACCCAGTCCAACTCGTCACGTAACTTTGCATCGTTTACGCGCAACGAGCCGAGCAATTTGTCGATTTGTGCCGAACGTCCCAACACTGCTGCAGCAGTACGTAACAGACTGGGCGGAAAATAGAACGAGCGGTTTTTGCGCCCCAATGCAAGCGCGATTTTTTTTACCAGCAACGTGGTGGAGACATCCTCACCATCCCGTACCAGGTAGGTTTGTCCTGCAGCTTTAGGGTGGGTCGCACAGGTCATCATCGCACTCACCAGATTGCCTATATACACCAGACTGCGAGCGTTGTGCATGCCCGCCAGGGGCATCGGGATTCCTTTGTTTACCGTGTTTAAAAGGCTGAGGAAATTCCCTTTTACGCCGGGGCCATATACCAGCGGCGGACGCACGACCACTACTTCCAGGCCCGTGTCTTGCGCGATGCGCTGCAATGCTTGTTCGGCCTCCCATTTCGAGATGCCATAGGGATCCAGAGGCGCTGGCTTATCTTGTTCGGTGTAGCTGTGCTGGCCATGCGTCTCCTCGCCGTTTACCTTAACTGAGCTTACGTAAACAAACCGCTTTACCCCGGCAAGCGCTGCTTGTTGCGCCAGATGAGATGTGCCGTATAAATTGACCTTGAGAAACGCTGCCAGTGGATCAACGGCCTTATCTTTCATCACATGCACCCGCGCGGCGAGATGAATAACGACATCTACGTCGACCAATGCAGCAGCCCAATCCGTCTGGTCATTTATCTGTCCGACTGTTACTGGTTTTATGCCTGAGTTTGTGTCTGGGGAAAATTGATGTGGTGTGCGCAGAGCCGCTTTAACATGCCATCCTTGTCTGAGCATCTGCGTACATAGCGCCTGGCCGACAAAACCGCTGGCGCCAGTAACAAGAACGCTACTCAAGTCAAATCCTCTACTGCCTCACGGTACAAATCGGCATAGGCTTTGCCCAAAGCACTGCCGGAAAATAAACGTTCGTATCGTGTGCGCGCCGCCAGCCCCATTTCTTCCGCCATTGAGGTTTCGCGCAATAATTGATTCATGGCTTGTGCGAGGTCATTTGGTGCCTCCGGTGGCACAACGATGCCGGTTTCTTCATGCCTATTAACATAGGAGGTGCCTGTGCCTATTTCACATGAAATTTGCGGTTTGGCAAACATAGCGGCTTCTACCAATACCATTCCGAAAGCTTCCGAGCGCAAGTGTGAAGGAAGCACTAACGCACGGCACGATTGTAATAAGGCTACTTTTTCCGTGTCCGATATTTGCCCCGCAAATATCACATTGTGTCCTCCGGTTTGCGTTAGCAATTCTTGCAGAACCTGTTCTTCCGGTCCGGAGCCTGCGATGACAATTTTCGCGTCGACATGGCGTGCGGCCTGAATCAGTGTATGCAATCCCTTATAATAGCGCAACACGCCGATGAACAAGAAATAGGGCTCATTTTGTATCAGTTTAATGCGCTCAAATACTTTGTGATCCGCTTCCTTTGAGTAAGACTCTTCCACGATCCCGCTTGGAATCACACGCACTTTCTCACGAATGGATGGATGGTTAAGCACAGGACTGGTGCGTGCATAGGGTGGAGAGGTCGCAACAATGAACCGCATTGCTTTTAAAGTACGCCACATCAAAGGCGCATAGATCTTACCTAATATTTTCTGCCGTACAATATCCGAATGATACGTCATCACCGCAGGAATTTGCGGACGGCCTATGGCATGCAAAATGTCTCCAAATGGCCAAGGAAAGTGATGGTGAATAATATCGGAAACCCCGCAGCACTTGGAAAACGTTCTAATTGAAGCTATTCCTCCCAAGTCGCAGGACGCAGGTGCTGCCCAGGATCGTGTTCTCAACACCATGCCTTCTGGTCGGGAAATTACTTCTGGATACGGTGTGGGCGAGAGGGTAAATATCTTCGTGTCTACACCAAAACCGGCAGTGGACAAACCAACCTGTCTAATCACCTCTTGCAATCCACCGGGCGGGTCTGGGAAATAGGTGCGGTAAACCTGCAAGGCCTGAAGATTGTTACTCAGTTTGTCACTCAGCATGTTACTCACTTTTAACTAAAAATCTTAGGCACAGATTTTTTGCCAAGTGCCAGCGAGAAGCCAGAATTTGTGCAAAACCTCGTCGTTTTTCCGGGGTGACATTGTGTTGATGCCGACGATAGCCCATTAAAGCCATATCCAGAAAATAGGGTGGCTCATAAATTGAGTTTACACAGCCAATCCATACATCATGCATGATATTCTTCGGGAATGGCAAAAACCGATGGGCTACCGATTGCCGAAATGCCATGCTACAACCCAAGTACTTATTCTTGGTGATATTGTGCCATATGCTGGGGGAAAAGCCTCCCCGGCTTTTAAGAAATGATTCTGCGACGACTTCATCCGCATCATTTATGATCTCCGCGTCACTCAAAACGAGTGTCACGTCCGGGCGCTCATCAAAAACGTCGAGAAACCGTTTTACCTTCTCTGGGTACCAAATATCATCCTGGTCACTCAGAAAAATAACGCTTCCTGAAGCCTGTTGGATCGCCTGTTCAAATGTTCGGACTATCCCTCGATTGCAATCGTTACGGTAAATTTTAATGCGTTCGTCGCCTATGTTTTCCACCACATCAAGTGTTGCATCTGATGAGTGATCATCTACCAGAATAACTTCATCAACAGGCTCGAGTTGGCATAGCATGCTTTCAAGCTGCCGCTTGATATAAAGGGAACCATTATACGTTGCCATACAGACGGAGATCATTTTAGGTTGCCGTGTACAGTCATTTAACTCACTAGTCCGTGACCGCAGTAGTGATCATCCAGCGTTAATGCACCAAGAATAGCCTGCTCTGTTTTGGAAGGGTTCTCGGCAAATGCCTCAAATAAGGCCGTTGCGATATCCGCAGGAACCTGAAAATTGTCGGTCAGCTTATCTCTTACGGCAATGCTTTGGTCTACAAAATCCATAATGCCTCGTCGTATTTCCACGCGGGTCAACATTGCCTGGCGTTCTTCTTCGCTCAAATGACGGAATTCAGGAAGAATTTCGTTAGAATCTCCCAACCGATAACGCACAATTTGTGCATCATCAGAGCTTAATAATTTTTCGAGGGAAAAACTTTTTACGAAGATCAATGGGGGGTTGTCGAATGCATTAACGTAATGACCAAAGCAGCCTTGCGTGATTACATCATATTGTGAAGATATGCTCTCGGCACGTTCCTCAGTCACCATATAATAACCATGTATGCTGCAATTCGTCAGACGATTCAGGCGGCCTTGTATCGTTGCCGCATAACCAATGTCCACGATGGCTGACGAGGTGGCGGTGTTGAGTCCCATGTCGTTTAAATAAGCTAATAATCCTGGGCGTTCATCCTGAGCCTGCGCCAGAATACGTTCTTCAAGCGCTTGCAATAGCGGTATCAAGTGGTCAACATTATTTTTCTTAACCGATACCAATTTGTTTTTGGGCCATAGCTTACGTTGTGCAAATTCATCGCATTCCGCCTGTGATAATGTCAATCCATAGCGGACTTGTATAAACTCGGATAGGCGGTTGGAAGAATAATTCACACGCGCTATTTCGAGGATGTCCTCCAGGTTTGAAATCATTGGGACAGTCACTGCGCGGCGTGAGAGTACGAGGTAATCAGCGGGTATTGCGTTGGTATCATTTGAGAACCAGCGGTCATAAACCATCTTCAGTATTTGTCCCTCTCGTGCGAGAAAGTGCAGGTGTTGAATACCATCTGCTGTTGCCTTTGCCGCCAGCCATTGAATAAAGGACAGCACCAAAGGCCCGGCAACGGCATATCCAATCGCCCAAGGTGTGGCGGGAACGAGATCTGAAGGGTCAAACTTTGGGAAGAATAAAGGCTGAAAATTGTCTCGTACAAGTATGCCAAGGGTGAGCTGCAGATTAATGTCTTCCCGATATAATGAGCGCTCAATTAATGGTCCCAAGCGGGGGATGGCGCGTGCTAATTCTACCGGCCGTAGAATATGCAGACACTGTATTGCCATACCTCCGGGAATCTGGATATCAGAGTGTTCATTGTCTCCGATCATCATGGTCGCATTTGGGGAAACCTGTTCCTGAACCAATATATGGCGGTAAAGATCACCTGTATCCTTGCGCAGACCAATATCGGAAGATAAATACAGTTGACGCCAGCCTGTTATGCCATGGTCTTTTAGCATTGCTTCAATCGTTGATTTGGGTAAATACATATCACTGGCTAAAATGACTCGTTTACCCAAATTCACAGCGGAATGCAACAGCGCAATAACTTCCGGTCGGGGTGCCACGGACTCCATTTCAAGCGTTTCTTCGAGGTGGCGTAATTGTGTTATGGATTCGGCTGACAGTCCAGATAGTATGGATAATTCTTCAAAAATAGCATCCAAGCCGATATCTCGCCCAGCTTTCTGACGTGCATATGCTTCCGCTGTGGCACGTAATTCAAGATAAAGCTTACCGGTTTTACCGCCTATTCGTTGCGCAATAATGGGTTTAATGTCTTCCGGATTGAGTAACGGGCGCAGCAGGAGTATGTCGAAAATATCGAAAATAATCAGGCGTATGTCTGGGTCCGCCAACATAGCCTGAATATTTTCTGGTTTACGTTCAAGATATTGTTCAAAACGCCAGCGAGACCAGCTATTCGATTGCGTATCCTGCAGAATCAGTGTGTTGAGTCCTGCTTGACCGGTTACCAGAACAAATAAACGCTCCAGACAGTGTGCCAGGGTCGCATCCTTTTGCCCGGCTTCCTTGGGAAAATCTTCAATTTCTATTTTTGCGTTGAACAGTGGCCGCAGGGCTTCCGAACGCGCCCAAAACATAGACCCCGCAGGAAAATCAAAATAACCTGTTGGCGTATTTATTATGCCGAGCTTATTACACCAAATCAGCCCACATGTTTTATTGGAAAGCCAAGTATATGCAGAGTAAGGTAAGCCTGAAAAGTTTTGCGGGTAAATAAAGCCAACCTGCTGGTCACCAGTCAGTAATGCAAAAATCCTGCGGATCTGTGATTCGCTTCCTAACAGGTTTGTCAGCAAGTATTCCCGCCAGCCGTCAGTCGCACCTTTATTGTAAAGTGATTTCTTGCTGTGAATATGGCATATGTAGTCATAGCCTTGCAGTGCCTCACCAAAAGCACAAAACATCGGCGCAATGTCGCGTCCGCGATTGGGTACGATTGTCACGGTAAGTTGCTCTAATCGAGATAATTTGGAGAAGGTTTGCTTGCATAGGTTGCAAGTAGTCTCGTCAGGTGTCGAGACAAACAGGTCATAGGAAAACGGCATATTGCGCAGAAAGCCTGCAAATTCTGTGGCTAAATCGGCATAAAAAATATGCGCGTGAATGGCAATGCGGCCTGGCGGCATGCTGGTTAAGGGCGAGGTACCGGAAACATCGATCATCCCTGCCAAATGACCCTCAGAAGCTGCCAGGAATTGTGTGAGTGTGCCATATGTTCTGATGCGCCACATTTCATAATTCGTTATTCCGGCAAAAAGTGGACCAGCTATCCGATAGACCACATTTAACAAAACGCTACGCAAGCGTTCCGGTAGGTGCCAGTAGACCATCTTCAGGTGTGGTATTAGTCGGTGACGCAGCCCGGCCAATGCTTCGCGATGCTGACCACGCACAATTCGGGTGAAGAAGCGTAAGGGAGCTGTGATTTTCCATGATGATGAATGCGTCAAGCCATCAATCATTTTATGTAATGACTTCTCTCGAGCTGTGCTCACAAGCGCATCTTGCGTGAGTCGATTTTGCAGAGAAGTGATTAGATTTTCATTGTGTATCAATTTGTTACCGAGATGAGTAGATTGGTCACGGAGGTCAGTTACTTGGTCACGGAGGTCAGTTACTTGATCTCGGAGGCCAGTGATGATTTCTTCCCTATATTCAATCAAATCATCCAGTTGTTCACCTGTCAGCCGCGTTTTCCATTTGTTGAGGATTTTGCCTCTTAATTCGCGAATAACATTTTTATCCTGCTCAATCCCCAAACCGGAATGCCCATAATTTCTATACACAGCACTCACTTTATCAACATGCAACATTAAGGTGTGTTGTGTTAGCTGAACCCAAAAGTCCCAATCTTCAAAGAATTCCAGGTTTTCATCAAAGGAACAGCCATCAGCTAGCAGGGAACGTTCAAACAGCACGGCGTGAATTGGGATGAAATTTCTGCCCCAAAGTCGGCGCTGGTCGAATGATTCATTAAACTCAGTCGCTGTTGCAAATTTTCCTTCAACATAGTGCTCGACACGAATGCCGGCGTATGCACTACGAAAATTATTTTCATTTTGTAAAGCTGTAACCAAGCCAGCGATATGTTCAGGATAAAACAGATCGTCATCATCTAGGAAAATCAAATATTCTCCTTTAGCTGCCCCCATACCAATGTTTGCAGCGCTACTGCGATTCAACGGTTGATCGCTTTCTGCTATACGTAAAGGAAAACGTCCGCACCACTCATCTAGTTTTCTATGCGTGAGGCCCTTGGCATTAACCACCACAACTTCAATATTCGAATGGGTTTGCAATGCAACAGAATCCAGTGCCTCAGATAATGTAGGACGATCGATACTGCGAATAATGACACTGACCAGTGACATGTCTTTACTATTTATAGCTAGCCTCAAGGCTTTCTGGCGGCTGTGCTCTGACTGATAAAGCTTAAATGGGTCACCTGCCAGCTCCTCAGCAGACATTAGAATATATGCCTCGGCTGCCGTCACACTGGCTGGTAGAGTATAAGTGCGATAACGATTGAGTGCGGCAATATGCAGGTCATAGCGTTGCTTTACATTTTGAGAAGTAAAGCATTCCATAGCAGCAATTTTGCGTGCAGCAAGATCACTAATGTCGAGCAATTGATTGGGTTGGAGTGGAATACCAACTTCATATAGTGCAAGGCGTACTGTCTTGCCCGTCCTTCTGATTGCTTCTACGACGGCCATTCCAAGCGCTCGATGATCCGGATGCATTTCGAAAATTGATGGTGCATAAATCAGATCAGCATTCGTTTCACCAATGGCGGTGATAATTTCTTGTATCAGTTTTTCGCTATAGTTGATCTCCCGATCCCGGTATTGCCAGAAAGTGGGTGTGCTGCAGCCAAGAATTTTGGCGGCAGCAATGCTTTCATTTTGGCGTTGCGCAGTGTATTCAGCAATTTCCCCATCGCTTACACCATGTGCGCCATCGGTCACTACAATTACGTTAACGGGTATACCTTGTTCAATATGACGCATAATAGCGCCACCACAACCAAATACCTCATCATCTGGGTGAGGGGCAAACACTAGTGCATGTGTGCAAGGGATATTTGTAACGGCTTGATCAGGAACTAGTATGTTTTCCAATAATTTCTCAGTGTTAAGTTAGTATTATGTTCTGAGGTCTTTTTTGAACACAAATATTGATTATTTTAACCCGAATGTTTCATGCATTCATATGAAGTTCATGCAGGAGATGGGTTTTACAAAAGGTGAGCAGCATTGAGATTCAAACAGTCAAGCAAACAGTTTGATTGCGCCATGAGTAGTCAAGTTGTAAATTATCCTAAAACCTCAGTTGGATGATGCTTAGAGTGCATTGTTGTTTATTTTTAGCAAGGCGCATTGAGGCGTAATAACTACGCAGCAAAAGGTAAAGAACGGTGTGCTATAAGCATCATAGCGTGGTTCATCTTTAGGGGGACTCGCATTTGCCAAAACATTTGTTTTGTTTCATGAGATTGTCCATTGTTGAAGCGACCAACTGAGGATTTTAGGATTATGCAACAATGCGTTACTTGAAATCAGTATCGCCACTCATTAACCACCAATGATTTTTCAGTATTTCGGGGGCCGGGCCGTCGCTCCAGGCGTTTGTTGGTATGCGAATATTCAATGTTTGCTGCGTTCCGCCCGTGCCAGCAAAATGTGCAGCAAAATTTTCTGTAATACGACAGAGTACTCGATTAATGCCATGCATACTCGCAAGCCGTCTGGCATGAATAACCATTACTGGAATTTCGCATAAAGGTGCAACAATGTCGATGATTTCGCAGTATTCAGGATTGTAACGTAGCACTAAGATGCCACGTACACGTTCATTGAAACGGTTTTTCACCAGCATGATTTGATACTGTTGACTGGGATGGTCGAGATAACGGTGTTGTAGATATTGCCAATCTCGTACACCGATGATTGACTCTTGCAGATCTGCAGCCATACGCTGCCAGCATTCATCGATAGCAGTAGTTGTAAATTCTGTTTGATTATGATCAAACGGGTGTAGGCGTGTTCCCCATAGGGGTATGCGTGACATGGCGTTCCATGAAAATTCAAGCATATGTCCAACCTCGGCGTATAACCCATGCCGTTCGGCAACTTTCATTGCACGTTCATTTGGGAAGCCAAAACCCACTAGATAGGGTTTGCCGTATCCGATGTAGCGTTCCAGAAAAGTTGCTGCCATGAGGAAAAAGGGTCCTTTTTTGGTAAGGATGCCGCGCTCACTTGCATCAACGATGACGTCGCCAATTTGTACGGCGGTTTGCGGTTGTCCAAAAAATAAGATTTTTCGGCTAAGGCCACCATAGTGGGCAATTAATTGATTTTCCCGCCATATGCAAATTTCAGCTCCTGGATTTGAACCATATTTCCATTGCCAGGTTTCCGGTGTCATACGGTGGTTAAATGTTTTTTCAAATAAGGCAAGCATTTCGGGCACCTGATCTTTTTTCAGTCGTTGCAGGCGCCATTTGGGCGTTGATTTTTTCCTGAAATGCAATAGGCCATAGCCATAATGTCCGCTGGCATATTTTTTTTGATAATTACGATTTGATTCGTCCAGTTGTATCAACTGTTCTTCGCTTAAATTCAGTTCCTGAACCAGACGCTTGCGGTGCACCGCTGTCATGTGTAGCAGATAATCTAGCGTGGGCGCGGCCATGGTGGATAAATCCAGGCGTTCAACCAGTTCAAATCCAAATCGTTCGGCCAGTGCTATCATATCGTCAAGCAGGTGCAATCTTTCCATTTCTGTCTCAACGCGTTGCAATGCAAATTCATCCAGGATTAATAGGTTGCCGGATGAAGACAGCAAATCCGACGCCTTATTAAAAATAACCAATGGTTCAATATATTGTGCGGATTCTTGAAACAACATAACATCGAAGCTTTTTGCCCCGGATTCAAAGTCTTCCAGGTATTGACAAGTAATGGTTGCTGATTTGTCCAGATATTTGTGGATATGATGAATTTGTTGTGCATCGGGGGTGATGCCATGCACGTGATGGCCTTGTTGCGTAAGTAGAGAAAAAGTGGCACCAAGGCCAACGCCCACTTCCAGAATGCGGCAAGAGGAAGCAGGCAGTCTGGAGATGAGCAAGTCCGTTGAATATTGCTGTGCTGTCTGAAGATCGGTTTCGTGATTCTCAAATAGTCCGTAATGTAAATAGGTTGCTTTCCCTTCCTGCAAGAGCAGTGTGTGGGCATAGACATTTAGCGGAAAGGTCAGATCCTTATAGGGTGAAGGCGATGCGGTAGAGAAAGAATCGATACGATTGCTTAGCCGGAATAATTTTGTTTTGTCTGTTGTGAATTTTTGGTTAATGGTCATTTTCACGATTAGTGGTTATGCTACCATTTTCCCATCGATGGGGAATCGAAAAGTAGCCTTGTAATCGGCCTGTCTGTTGCACCTGCAAGGTTGCCGCGCCTTCTGCTGAATCATAAAGATGCAAACCACGCTCACATAATAAATATGCATTTACCAGGTATTCTCCCTTAAGCAGTGGCAGATGATCCAGGTTGAGACAAATTTGGGATGATCCATCTGCTTTTCGCTGCATGCTTATGCCATCTTCCCATGTGGCCGCACTGGTGAGTGTGCGTCCATCCATAGTATGTAGCGTAACAGCTACGCTAGGACAAGGCAATGTTGGATCAGAAGCAAAAGCAACTTGTATCATGATACTTGATTTGCCGCTAATAATAACAGCGTGTTGGTCACTTGCGTCATCAATGACGACGTTTACTGTTTTAAGATATGCGCTACCACTTGTCTGCTCAACTTCCGCGATGGGTGAAATTTTATTGTTAATAGCGGGTTCATCGGGAGCATCCAGTAAATTTTTATCCAGAAATGCCTGATAAGCGGCAACCACCTGAGCTGAGTCGCCATCGGCCATTAATTTCCCATTATTGATCCAGATAGCGCGTGAACATAAAGATTCAACCTGAAATAAGGAATGGGAGCAAAATAAAATGGTTTTGCCTGCATCATGCATTTGCATAATGCGGTTAAATGATTTACGGGAAAAAGCACCATCACCGACTGATAACGCTTCATCAATAACCAGGATATCAGGATCTACATTAATCGCCACCGAGAAGGCTAGGCGTACATACATGCCGCTGGAATAAGTTTTAACCGGTTGATCAATGAAACTGCGAATGCCGGAGAAATCAATGATATCTTCCATGCGATCAGCAATTTCTGACTGATTCAAGCCCATGATTGCTGCACCCATCAGAATATTCTCGCGTCCGGTAAACTCTGGACTAAACCCAGCACCCAGTTCCAGTAATGCAGCAATACGCCCGCTTACCTGTATTGTTCCGCTAGTGGGTGTCAAAGTGCCGCAAACCAATTGCAACAGCGTTGATTTTCCTGAGCCGTTCTGACCAACAATGCCAACCACTTCACCGGGCATTATCGTTAGATCAAAATCGCGTAGCGCCCATAACTCACGATAATACTGGCGTTTGCCACGCCATAAGAATTGCATGAGCCGGTCTTTGGGTTGTTTGTACAGCTGATAGCATTTGGATAGCTTGAGTGCTTGAATAGCTGCGTCAGAATTTTGGGATTTAAAGGACATCGGCAAATCCCTTACGCGTTTTTTCAAACCAGATCAGGCCGATCCAGGCGCTTAGTAAGGCGACGGCATAATATATAAGGAGGCCGATCCAATTCGGTAATTGATCATATAAAACCACTCCCCGCGTCTGTTCAATGATAAAAGTAAGCGGATTAAGATACAGATAATCCCGGACGGATTGCGGTAGCGCGGAAGCGGGATAAAAAATTGGGCTCATGAATAACAGCATGGTAAGCAATAAACCAATGAATTGGCCGATGTCCCGTACAAATACACCCACCGAGGCGAGCAGCCAGGAAAACCCCATGATCAGTAATAACAGGGGCAGTATGATAATAGGCAGGAATAAAAGCGTCCAGGTGACAGTATGGCCGGTTGCAAACAGAAAGATTAGCAAAACAAAAAAACTAATGCAGGCATGAAACAATGCAGCGCCCAATTGCACCCAGGGCAGTATTTCCAATGGAAAAATGATTTTCTTGACATAATTAACGTTAGACAAAATCAACCGCGGTGCGCGTGAAATACATTCAGAGAACAAATTAAACACAATTAATCCGGCAAATAACAGTAGCGCAAATTCAAACCGGTTGTCACTACTGTCAACATTTTCCAGGCGTACTTTAAACACAACGCTAAACACAAAAGTGTAGATTGCCAGCATTAAAAGGGGCGTGACAAAGGACCATAATAGTCCAAGAAACGAGCCACGATAACGGCTGATCACCTCACGCTTAACCATCTGCAGCACAAGTGGATGGTGTTGCCGCAGGCTCAGAAAAATATTCAAAAAGGTGGTTTTAGATTGGTGCAAGAAGTAAAATTAAAGTAAATGAAATAAATATTATCGCAGATTTAGGCGTGAATCTGATTAGTGTTTTGGCTGATTATGTATAATTCCGTTACAGAATGGGGATGCCTGAAAACAATTATTTTGTTGCATAGCCTATTGAAGACTAAGCCATAAACCAACTATATTCGGTTATATTATTTGATTCAGAATGAGTCAACTATATCAATAGGAAATTATATTTTATGTCCTGGAGAATTATAAACTTCTAGAAAAAGCAGGTTGTTACCCGTTACTTTAAAATGAATGCATGAATTTATTCTGCTATATTGCTGCACATTGTTGTAATTTAACAACAAGCCTGAAGTAAAACTTGAGTGATATACTTGCCAACCGCGTTTGTTTTGGGCAGAATGCGACTTAACTTGGCTTTTATGGTATTTTCTGCTAGGCAAATTACAGTTCTGGCAGGGTTGCTGAGAGACAATGTGAAAAGTGAAAAACTTGCAAGTAATTTACTTTCGAAATATTTTTTAATTTTTAATCAAGGGAGCTCCCATGGCTATAACTAGTGAACAACAGAGTGACATTCTGAAGGTTGTTGCAGGTCTGTTTAATGCAGCACCAGGTGGAAGCAATTTATCTGACTTAGCAAGTCAGGTGGATGGTGGCGTATCTGTACAACAGCTTGCAGATGGTTTGGCGGCACATCCAACATTTACCAATGGCGTTATGGCTGGTAAGGTTACAACAGCAGCTCAGACTGGTGTTCTGTTGGGTAACTTTGGCTTGGCTGCAGGTAATGCTGATGCAACCAGTGCTGATGCTCAAGCTGAGGCTTTCTTTACCTCTCAGATTGACGCAGGTGTTGGCTTTGGTGCGATCGTTTATGAGGCAGTGACTTTCCTGTCAGGTACTGTTGGATCAGAGTTCACTGAAACACAAACTTTGCTGAATAATAAAGTGTTGGTTTCAGAGGCCTTTTCAGCAAGTAGCTCCTCAGATGATTTAAGTGAGCTGCAAAATGTACTTTCCAATGTAACTGGCACAGCGCCATTTACACAGGCAGATGTAGATGCAGCTTTGGATGATTCTGGGTCATCTGGAACGGGTCAAACATTTACGCTGACAACCGGTACTGATAATGTAATTGGTACTTCTAGTAATGATACTATTATTGGTGAGCTGACACCGCTTGTAAGCATTGATGCTTCAGATCAAATAAATGGTGGTAGTGGAACTGATACATTTAAGATATTTGGTGCTTTTACTGGCGGAACTTCAGCAACAGGTGTTCTTTCGAATATAGAGACTCTGTTTGTTGCGAATGTTGCTGCTGCTGCCCAGAACTTTACTACCCTAACTAAAGCAGGCCAGGGTATTGAGATGATTGAAATCGATAATGCATCATTATTGACTGGTCACACGATCACAACAACGACTGGTCAAACTTTGAGCCTTTCAACTGGTTCAGCGAATGGCGCAACAGCTGGTGCTGTAACATGGGCGGGTCCTGTAGCCGACGCTTCATTGAATCTTTATCTTAACGGCTATCAAGGTGGTGTAGGTGTCACTCCAGCTGCTTTTACTGCTACAGGCGCTTTAGCGACAACGGTAAACATTAATTCAATTGGTGCGTCTAACGCAACGGGTACATTTACAGGCCCTACATCTACATTGGATCATGTCATAACAGGCGACCAAAAATTCACCTATGCATTAGCAGCTGCTGATGCTGCTGCGCTGAACGGCATAGATGCCAGTGGAAACACAGCTGGAGGAGTTAATGTCAATACAACAGCAGCTACGACAAAAGCAGCATTCACATTTGTAGGTGGTGCGGGTGATGATTCGATTACTGTAGCAGATAATAATCTGGGGTCGTTGACTGCGGGTAGCCAACTTGATGGTGGTGCGGGTACCAAGGATAAGCTGGGTATTTTTGATACCGCTTTAACTGCTGCAGAGACAACCGCGATTAATGCAGCACTAAACTTTGAAGTGTTGGGTTTAAATGCAGCCATAACACTTGATGGTTCTTCTTTAACCTCAGTACAATCGTTTGCGATTGATACAGCAGCGCTTACAGATGTGATCACTAATATGGCAACAGGTGCGAATGTTGCGTTGAACGCATCTTCAACTGCACAAACATACAGTGGCGCTGTTGGCGTGAATGATCTGAGTATTGACATTGGTTCTGGAACAAATGCTGCGATCACATCAACCGCCCTGACAATTGGTCAAACAGCGGTTGCTTTAAGCTCAAATGGTGTTACTGGTACGACTAATGTAATTACCACTTTAGCCAATGCAGACAACAGTGTTTATACCGTTACGGGTTCTGCAGGTTTGACAATTACCAATGCAACTGCTGCAACAGCAACGGGTACAAAATTTGATGGTTCTGCAATGACAGGTGCTTTGACAATTGTTGGTAACGCAACAGCATTTGCTACAGGCAGTGGTTTGGGCGATATTATCATCGGTGGTAGTGTTGCTGATACGATTACGTCAAGTGTTAACGGCGCAACCATGACAGGTAATGGTGGTGCAGATAACTTTAATGTAAGTGTCGCATTAGGTGGTATAAGTGCTACAGCGATGTTGCCTACTGTCACTGATTTCACTAAAGGTGATATTCTTACGTTCGGTGCTACTGCAGGTGCATTTACTGCTGCGAAAGTTGATTTGTCAGGAGCAGCTAATGTAGCTGCAGCGCTTGACTTATTAGCTGCTGGAAGCAACAGCGACCTGAAATGGGGTAATTTCGGCGGTAATACATATGTTGTTGATGATGTCGATGCAGGTGCAACATTTGCAGCGACTGATACTGGTGTCGTGCTTACAGGTACACTGGATCTCTCAACCAGTACGTTCGCAGCTAACGCTATTACATTCGTTTAATCTTCATTGCAAGAGACACATCTGGCTGAGAGGCTGGATGTGGCGAAAACTAAAAAGCCCTACCAGTACTTGGTGGGGCTTTTTTGTATATTACTGTTAAGCGGATTAGCTCGGTACGGCGGATAAGCAGAGCGTCATCCGCCGTAACTGAACAAATGAAAAACCTTCAGTCTAGCAATAGGCTGAAGGTTTTTTGCATCTTTATGCCCAAGAATTAAAGCTGTAAGGATTTTCTGCTAGTTAAATCGTTACACGTAACATTCGCTATAAGCTCTCTAATTAGAGCAACAAAATCAAATCTCTGATCGGATTCAACCTATGTAGAGTTTTTTATGCGCCAAGAACCCCCCTATTGTTTTGGAAGACAATTTTTCACAGACGTTGTCAATAGCATTTGTGTTACAGTCAAGAGTAGTTCAATAAACGCTTTGATCATCAACACCGTGAATTTGTGGATTTGTAAATGCGATTAATGCGCTGGAGAGATGCAATTAAATAATTCCGTGTCAATACCAGAAGACCGCCTTGCTTCGGCACAATACCACGCTCAATCTGGTCGTTTCCCCGAAATGTTGGCTGCCTGCCAGCACATCATCGAAATCCATGGCGACAGTGTCGAAACATTGCTGCAAGTTGGGGTATTGTTATTGAACTTTGGGTTTCTCAGCCGTGCACGCGAGTGTTTTACGCGGATATGCAAACTTGCGCCCGATGACCTGCGTGGCGTGGTTAATATGGCTAATTTAGCACGTGATGCGGGTGACCATACTGAATCCCACCGATTGTATGCCATGTTGCAGGAACGCCTGCCCAACCATTCGGTTGTGCGACGTAATGCGCTGGTCAGCATGGAATACGATCCAGCAGCTTCAGATAGCGAGCGGCTGATACAAGCACGTGCTTGGGGCGAATGGGCGGCTGTACAAGCGGGTGGTTTTCATGCACGTCCAGCCATGCGTTTGCTAGAAAACCGTCCACTGCGTATTGGTTATGTTTCCGCCGACTTTTGTCAGCACACTGTTGGTTTATTTGTAAAAGATGTGCTTGCTGCGCATAAACTAGATCAAGTGACTGTCTTTGCTTATAGCGCTGGACAGGTAAAGGACTGGGTGACGGAAGCAATTCGTATAGTAAGCCAGTTTCGGGATGTAGCCACCCTGAATGATGCTGATCTCGCGGCGCTGATTAAACAGGATGAAATTGACCTATTGGTAGATCTCTCCGGTCACACTGCCGGTTCACGTTTGACGGTATTTGCTTATCGACCTGCCCCAGTTCAGGTGAGCTGGTTAGGTTATTTTGCTACGACAGGTTTATCCTGCATGGATGCAGTATTGTTGGACAAGTGGCATGCACCCGAAGGGAGCGAAGCTCAATTTGTTGAACCGATTATTTCACTGTCCACGGGTCGTTTTTGCTTTCAACCAGTCCCTTGGGCACCGGATACCGTTGCGCCACCGCCATATTTGAAGTCAGGTCATGTTACCTTTGGCTGCTTTAACAATACGGCTAAGATTAATGCAGAGGTGTACGATGTATGGGCCAAGATTCTGGTTGCCATTCCAAATGCTACTCTGATTTTGAAATGGCGAACTTTTGCAGATGATTTATTGTGCCAGACGGTGCGTGATTGCTTTGCTCAGCGCGGTGTCGCACCTGAACGAGTTGAATTGCGTGGTGCTTCCTTTCATGCCGATGTTTTGCGAGAATACGCTGACATTGACATAGCATTGGATCCGTTTCCTTTTACTGGCGGTTTAACCAGTTGCGAGGCCTTATGGATGGGTGTGCCAGTGGTAACTTGGCCGCGAAGTCGGGTGGTGAGTCGGCAAACATTCGCGCTCCTTTCGGTCATTGGTTTGCCAGAATTGGTAGCGGGTAACGCAGATGACTATGTGTGTATAGCGGTAGCGTTGGCCAAAGATAAAAAGCAATTGGCTGCATTGAGAAGTGGCATGCGAAAGCGGATGTCAGCTTCACAGTTGATGGATGTGAACGGTTTTACGCATCAGCTTGAACAATGCTTGATTGCCTTATACCAAGATGTGGCTGCTAAAGAGACATTATTAATAATGAACACTAAGAATATTCTCCATGTCGGCCCTGGCCATCGTAAGAACGGTGCCAAATTGCCACCAGCATTTCAAACAACCGAATGGCATGAAATCCGCCTTGATATAGATCCAGCTAACGAACCAGATATCGTCGGTTCAATGCTCGACATGGCTGAAGTTGAGAATGACTGTGTGGATGCCGTCTATTCTGCGCATAATATTGAGCATGTTTATTCGCATGAGGTGCCGATAGTGCTGAAGGAATTCTTGCGCGTACTTAAGCCAAATGGTTTTCTAGTCGTTACCTGCCCAGACTTGCAGACAGTGTGCCAACTCGTAGTCGATGATAAATTGATTGAGCCTGCATACCATTCGCCCGCTGGCCCGATTGCGCCATTGGATATCTTATACGGACATGGTGCGGCACTTGCTGCAGGCCATCACTATATGGCACATAAGTGCGGTTTTACCTTAAATTCATTAACGTTAGCATTGAAATCCGCAGGGTTTAAAACCATTGCCGGCAAACGTCGGGCAAGAGGTTTGGATTTATGGATGGTAGCGACAAAGTGTCAGAAAGATGAAACAGAAATCAGGACGTTGGCAGGAAAGGTGTTACCAGAGTGAATAATTTTAAGTAAGTAAATATAAAATGTAGCACCCCAATGGAGTTAATCATCAAATTCTGCAGGATGATCAAGCTACAATATAGTGTGGTGGTTCGTCTTATGCAGACAGCTTGAATCAAAAGAATGCAGTGTATAATGCCGGTAACTTTTCCAGGTGTTGGAATTCAAATTTGTGTACTGTTCAGTTTATATAAGCAGCATTCAATTCATGGGCACTTCTAAAAACCCAGATTTCATCCCAACTGCTGTGTTACAGAAAAAATTTATTACCGTCATACCAAACATATGCTGCGTTGCAATATTTTTTCTGCGCATTGCATTTGGGCGAACGCTGAATTTTTAGAAGCGCCCTAAAATAAGATAATCGCGGTTTTTCGTAATTATTATATTCAATTCTCTGGCCCATTAGTTTTGCGCTATTCTAAATTAATTCTCAGATTAATTATATCTGGCATGGCTTTGGCTATGGCCGGATCAGTTATGGCTTATCATCCAGTGGAATCGGTGCATTTGCCACGTATGCCGGAAGTCGTTGTGGTTGAAGACGCAGCTGAGAACAAAGCCGAACGAGAACTGGAGCAGCCTGAAATCGTGTTGCGTGATGACAGGCTACGCCGCAAACGCGAAGCAAATTTGGGTGACACGTTATCCCAGGAGTTGGGGATTACTTCTAGCAGTTTCGGGCCGGGCGCAGGGCGGCCGATTATTCGCGGGCAGGACAGTTCAAGAGTCAGAGTTTTAGAAGGTGACATTGGTACCGGCGATCTTTCCATTATTAGCCCGGATCATGCCGTTGCTACGGAGACAATGAGCGCATCACGTATTGAAGTCCTGCGTGGCCCATCAACACTACTTTATGGCAGTGGCACATCCGGTGGTATTGTGAATGTCATTACGAATCGTATTCCTGATCGTTTATTCAAGTCGGTTAGCGGTAATTTTGAAGGGCGTTTTAATTCGGCGTTGGAAGAACGCACCGGGGCGTTGAATGCATCGGGTAGTCAGGGTCGGTTCTCCTGGAATATCGAAGGGATGAAAAGAAAAACCAACGACATAAAAATACCCGGACGTGCGAATAAGAATGACCCCAACAGTCCATCAGGCGTAGTCAGAAACAGTGCGATAGATTCCAGCAATATATCTGTGGGTGGTTCTTATATTGGTGAACGGGGTTTTGTCGGCGTATCAATTACCCGACTGGAGAGCTTTTATGGTATTCCCGGCCCGGAAGGGGCAACAATTGATATGGGGCAAACACGTTATGGCTTGGCCGGTGAGTTGGATAATCCTTTGCAAGGATTCGAGCAGCTAAAACTACGCATGAACTATAATGATTACCAGCATAATGAGCTGGAAGACACGGGTGAGATTGGTTCAAGTTTTAAGAACAATGAGGTGGAAGGCCGCGTTGAATTGCTGCACGCGCCAATTGCGCAATGGCAAGGTATTGTGGGTGTGCAATTCCAGAATCGTGATTTTTCCGCCAAGGGTGAAGAAGCATTTGTGCCGTCATCACAGTCGCATTCGGTTGGTTTGTTTATGTTGGAAAAGCGCCGTTTGGATCGTTGGCAGTTTGAAATTGGTGGACGTTTGGAACATGCCGCCCAGAATCCACAAGGCAATCAATTTCAATCACGCGATTTTGGTTTGTACAGTGTTTCAGGCGGCAGTGCCTGGGAATTTGTTGATGGTTATCAAATTGATTTAACCGCCACCCGCGGGCAGCGTGCGCCAACCACGGTTGCCTTGTATGCCAATGGCATCCACATTGCAACCAATACTTTTGATCATGGTAACCAAAGCTTAAGCAAAGAAACGTCTAACAACTTTGATTTTTCTTTGCAAAAAACAAGCGGGGCTGTTAGAGGCCGGGTGAATTTGTTTTACAACCATATTGATAACTATGTTTTCCAGCAAAGTCGCGACAGCAATGGCGATGGCCTGGCAGACCGGGTGAATGATGAGGGTGTGTTGGATGCGGACGGTGCTTTTGTGGTGCAGGACTTTTCTCAAACACGCGCCAGATTTTACGGCGTGGAAGCTGAAGCCACCGTTGCACTATTACCCGACATGCTGGATTTGAGGGTCTTCACCGATATCGTGTATGCCAATTTAAAAAATAACGGCAAAGTTCCGCGCATGACACCGCAGCGTTTTGGCGTCGATTTGGATTACAAATGGAATTCATGGCTGGCGAATTTTAATGTGACACGTGTAACCCGTCAGAACCGGGTGGCGACATTGGAATCTGAAACACCGGGTTATACCCTAATGAATGCTGAAGTTGCGCATCGTTTCAAACGGGGCCATTCGACTTACCATACCCTGTTTTTGCAGGGAAGAAACTTACTGGATAGTGATATTCGCGTACATACCTCTTTCTTAAAAAACACTGCGCCACTACCTGGGCGTGCCATAGTGGTTGGTATCAGAGGGGAGTTTTAACGTTACAATTTGAATTGAGGACACTTCTAAAAATCCAGATTTCATCCCAACTGCTGTGTTACAGAAAAGATTTATTACTGTCATAATAAACATATGCTGCGCTGCAAAATTTTTTCTGCGCCTTGCAATTTGGGCGAACTCTGAATTTTTAGAAGCGCCCCTGATTACATAGTAAAAATCAAACACAAAAAAATTATGTCTGCATCCGGCTCAAAAAAAGTAATTTATGCTGCATTAGTGGGTAATGCCCTGATTGCGGTTACCAAATTTACCGCTTCGGTGATTACCGGCAGCTCGGCCCTGTTGTCTGACGCGATTCATTCGCTGGTGGATACCGGTAATCAGGGATTGTTACTGTACGGGATAAAAAGGGCCGAGAAACCGGCAGATAAAGATTATCCGTTTGGATACGGCAAGGAAATTTATTTTTGGAGTTTCATTGTTGCCAGACTGATTTTTGCTTTGGGTGCTGGTGTTTCCATCTATGAAGGCATCCGCCACATGATATCCCCCGAACCGATTAGAAATCCGATGATTAACTATATCGTGTTGAGTTTGGCCCTGGTTTTTGAAGGCGTGGCTTGGTATATGGCGCTGAAAGAATTTAGAAAAGGCAAAGGCAAATGGAGTTATGTCAAGGCCGTGCAACGTGCCAAAGACCCATCCGTGTTTGTGGTGCTGTTTGAGGATTCGGCGGCATTGTTAGGTCTGCTGGTGGCATGTGTCGGTATTTTATTATCTCAAGCGACGGGGATCTTATGGTTTGACGGTCTGGCGTCAGTGATTATCGGCCTGATTTTGGCTTCCACAGCCATTTGGCTGGCCTATGAGACCAAAGGTTTGCTGATTGGCGAAAGTGCCAACAGTGAAGTGAATCAGGAAATTCACGCAATCGCTGCCAGCTATAGCGGCATTGATCATGTCAATGAAGTACTGACTTTGCACATGGGGCCGGGATTTATTCTGGTCAATATCAGTATCGATTTTGTTGACAGCACCTCCGCGGCAGAGGTTGAACAAACCATTGCAGCCATTGATCAGGAAATCAAAGCCAGAAATACATTGGTTAAACGGGTGTTTATTGAGGCTGAAAGCCGCATAGTGAAGAAAATCAGCGCAACAGCAGTGAAGAAAAAAGACACGAACTATTTATAGTTTTTGTATTTGTTCCACCGATTAAAAATTCAATATTATAATTGGTAGGCGGCTTGTCATTCAAAGGTATAATTCTTACCTAACGTGACAGCTGGTTGAAACAAGAATGGCAAAATGGTCCAAGCAACTTCTCCTGGGTGTGTTCATCGGCCTGTTCGGTGTCATCGTGAATCTGACGCCACTGGGTTTGGCGCTGGAAGAAAAGTTCGGCTTATATTGGTTGTTTCACTTACGTGGTCCAGTGACCGCGCCCAATGATGTTGCGGTTGTTGCGATAGATCGACCTTCGGCAACTGCGCTGGATTTGCCCATTACGCCCCGGTCATGGCCGCGTGAATACCATGCGCGTTTAATAGAAAAATTAACCGCAGCTGGTGCCCGTGTGATTGTGTTTGATTTGTTGTTTGACACGCAAGGCATTGTGCCGGAAGACAATGTCAAACTTGCGCACGCAATGCAACAAGCACGCAATGTCGTTGTTGTTGAGCGATTGGTTTTTGAGGAATCGGAATTACTTGCGGATTTTGTCGATCAACCTTATAACCGTTTTACCCAGGAAGGTACTTCCAAGCTCCTGCCAATGATTGCAGATACTGTCATGGCACACGCACCTTTTCCTTTACCCAAAGCTGCCAGAGTAAATAATTATTGGACTTTTAAGGCCGGTGCCGGTGATGTGCCAACCATGCCTGTTGCAGCATTACAGGTATATGCCTTGCCGCTGTATGATGATTTTGTTCGCTTGTTACAAAATGTAAATCCGGCTTATGCAGCAAAATTACCCGTTGATAAGGCTGCGCTGGATATTGATGGTTTGCTTTTAACCTTACGCAATATTTTTGTAAATGATCCCCACATCGCACGCTTGATGCAAGCGGCGTTAAATCGTGACACCAATTTGGATGAGGCAAAGAAACGGGTTATTAATGCACTTCTAAATGTGTATGCCGGTGACGAGATACGCTACATCAATTTTTATGGCCCGCCGCGTAGCGTCAAGACGGTGCCGTATTATCAGCTATTGCAATTAGACGGCAGTGAATCAATAGAAAATCACCAGCAGCAATTTGATTTCCAAGATAAAGTGGTTTTTGTCGGATTCTCTGCCGCAACACAGCCCGAGCAGGACAGAGTCAGAGATGATTATCATACAGTGTTCTCAAACCCTAATGGGCTTTTCATCAGTGGTGTTGAGATTGCTGCGACAGCGTTTGCCAATTTATTAGAAAACCGGCCTATTAGGCCTTTTCCGTTTACTGGTAGCTTGGGGCTTCTTTTTGTTCTGGGCTTTGGCATGAGTGTGGTTTTTCTGGCATTACCCAATCGCAGTTCAATAGCATTTGGCTGTTTCTTAATTTTCATTTATGCTTTCAGTGTTTTTTATCAGTTTAAACACGCAGGACTCTGGCTGCCTTTAATTGTTCCGATGTTTCTGCAATTGCCACTTGCGTTATTTGGTGCTGTATTCCTAAGATATCTTGACGCTAAAAAGTCGCGACAACAGCTGCAGGAAGCATTTGGGTATTTTCTGCCTGAGCGTGTCGTTAACGATATTGCCAAAAGCTCAGGGGCGATTTTTTCCAATACTCAATTGGTATACGGCGCTTGTCTGGCGACTGATGCAGACATGTATACGAGACTTGCCGAGAACATGGACCCAGTAGAATTAGGTCGCTTGATGAACGATTATTATGCCGTATTGTTTGAACCCGTTCGTCAGCATAATGGCATTGTCTCAGATGTTGTGGGAGATGCCATGCTTGCAATATGGACAGCTTCTGCGGCTAATATCGCTTTGCAGCGACGCGCATGTCTTGCATGTCTGGATATCGCTGAAGCTGTTGAGCGGTTCAACCAATTCAATCAAGCCAATGGTCGAAAAATATTACCGACCCGAATTGGATTACATGCGGGTGAAATGTTACTGGGCAATATTGGTGCCATTGACCATTACGAATATCGTGCAGTTGGCGATATGGTGAATACGAGCAATCGCATTCAAGGCATGAATAAATATCTGGGTACGCGATTATTGGTGTCCAGTGCAGTAGTCGCAGGCCTGGATGAATTTTTGATACGTCCGCTTGGTGGGTTCGTGTTGTTTGGCAAATCATCGTCGGTGGATCTGGTGGAATTGATCACACACAAACAAGCGGCTAGTAATGAACAATTGTGGCTGTGTGAAGTATTTGCCAGTGCATTGCATGCCTATCAATTACAAAAATGGCAAGAGGCCATTAAAGATTTTTCAGAAATTCTTAGAGCATTTCCAAAAGATGGGCCAGCACGATTTTTTCTGGGGCATTGTCAACGTCAGATGCAGGCACCCCCCATTGATTTGTGGAGTCCTACTATCCGTATGGAGAGTAAATAAAATATTCGGGTTTTAAGAAATAATCACATCACATGTTATTCCATTGATGCACAAACATTAGCACTGTTTGTGAGAAAGCGCACAGACAGCTAACAAAATAGATTCTAGAATTGTAGTCAGATTATATTGATTATTATCGATTTGTAGTTACCTAGGCTGGTTTCAGACTATTTCTCTCGTATAATGAATTGGTCGAGCTGGTTTTTTGAGCGCTTAGCTCTTTAAGGAAGCGAGTGAAATAAGTGCCCATGTTCCAATTACGAGAGAGATAGAAACTAATAATGGGAATTTGTCAGATGTTTGTATTGAACTTATTTAAGAGCAATACTTCAGCGAATGCATCTGTCGGTTTTATTTTATTGGTATTTCTTGGTTTTACGGATAAAGTTTATGCGACAGAATCTTGTGAATTACCGGTGGCGCAAATTGTTTCAGCCCAGGGTGTCATTGAGTTGCGTCGTGCCAATGAAACAATTTGGCGGCAAGTAGCCATGAATGCCATACTTTGTTCTGGTGATATGATTCGCGCACGTTCACATAGCCGAGCGTCACTTCGGCTGAGCAATGAAAGTATGCTCAGACTGGATCAGAGGACAACCATTACATTTCCCCAATCAGAACAAGATAAAGCCACCTCGCTATTGGATTTATTGAAGGGCGCGATACATATTATTACCCGCACACCCAAGCCATTCAAAGTCAGAACACCATTTATTAATGCAGTAGTCGAGGGCACCGAATTTTTTGTCGGTGTTGATGAAGACAGTACAACGCTCGTCCTTTATGAAGGGCAAGTAACCGCTAGTAATGAACAAGGTAGTCTTGTTCTAGTTGACCATGAAGCTGCGGTTGCCACTAGAAACCAAGCGCCGCGTAAAGAAATCATTGTGCGCCCAATAGATGCGGTGCAATGGGCGCTCTACTATCCGGCAATCATTGATTATCATCGCAACGGTAGTGCTCAAAGTGATGACCCAATTAGCTTGTTGATTCGTGAAGCAGTAGATTTGTTAACTGTTGGGCGGGTGAACGAGGCAAGGGTTGTTATTGAGCAGGTACAGGCACAGGTGGCACTCGAACCAGACAATAGTGAAATCATTGCAATACAGGCAATCATTGCAGTGGTGCAAAATGATAAAGAGCAGGCCTTAAATCTGGCAACGCGTGCAGTTGAGTTTGACCCAACTTCCTCAGCAGCAAAACTTGCCTTATCTTATGCGCTACAAGCGCACTTCAAAATTGAAGAGGCATTGGAAATTGTCCAGGAGGCAGTAACACTTGATTCAGATAATGCATTGTTGTGGGCCAGATTAGCTGAATTACAAATGTCTGTCGGCGATTTAGATCGTGCATTAAACGCAGCGCAACGTGCGGTGAATTTAAATCCGGATATTGCGAAAACACAAACCGTATTAGGCTTCGCTTATTTACTGCGCATTGAAACGCAAACGGCAAAGACCATGTTTAGCAAAGCTATCCTGCTTGATCAGGCTGACCCGATGCCAAGATTAGGGATGGGCTTAGCATTAATACGTGAAGGGGCACTGGAAGCAGGGCGTATTGAGCTAGAAATTGCAGCCAGCCTTGACCCAGCCAATTCACTGATTCGTAGTTATCTGGGCAAAGCCTATTTTGAAGAAAAACGCTATCCGCTTGCAAGTACACAGTTTAAATTGGCCAAAGAGCGCGACCCATATGACCCTACACCCTGGTTTTATGATGCCATCCAGAAACAGACTCAAAATCGCCCGGTAGAAGCATTAAAAGACATACAAAAATCAATTGAACTGAATGATAATCGCGCTGTGTATCGGTCCAGACTGCTGCTGGATCAGGATCAAGCCGGGCGTGGTTCTAGTCTGGCACGAATTTTTGGCAATCTGGGATTTGAGAAACGTGCATTGATGGAGACTGCTAAATCCTTAAGCTTTGACCCATCCAACCATTCGGCACACCGGTTTTTATCGGATACCTATGCCAATATTCCAAGACATGAAATAGCGCGAGTAAGTGAACTACTTCAAGCGCAACTATTGCAGCCAATTAACGTAAACCCGGTGCAACCACATGCAGCCGTGCCAGATCTCAATATTATTACTGGCACTGGACCATCCGTAGCAGGTTTTAATGAGTTTGCGCCGTTGATGGAACGAAACAAACCACAACTGGTTGCTTCAGGCGTTGTTGGTAATCAGGGAACGTTGGGAAACGAAATGGTTTTTTCAACGCTCTATGACCGGACTTCAGTCAGTCTGGGGCAGTTTCACTATGAAACCAATGGTTTTCGTCCAAATAATGATCAGAAGCATAATATCTACAATGCATTTATTCAGCATGCTTTTTCATCGAAATTGAATATCCAAGCTGAAGTGCGTACGCAAGAAAAAGAACATGGTGATATTGAACTTGATTTTAATCCAATGCTTCTTGATAAAAAAGAAAGAAGAACATTCAGAAAAGATACTGCACGTTTGGGTGCTAGATATTCACTTTCAAGAAAACAGGATATCATCGTCTCCATGATTTATGGAAACAGAAAATTTAAAGGTAACAATTTATTTCAGCTTTCACCAAACCCAAATGAAACTAGCAATCTATATCAAGTAGAAGCGCAATATTTATTTCAGGACAAATTTTTCAACTTAATAGCAGGAGGTGGGCTATCATCAAGAAAAACTAATGACTCAAGCCCTTCTTCAGTAGTTAACGATAAATTTGAACGCGAAAATGCTTATTTATATACATTATGGAATCTGCCTAAAAATATCAGTACAACTCTAGGGTTCAGCTATAATTCATTTCATGCTGACAGAAGTAGTGTGAGCGCATATAAAATAAATGAATTTGATCCAAAATTAGGCCTGCAGTGGAATATCACCAAAGGTTTAAGATTGCGCTTGGCCTGGATTGAAACGATCAAAAATGACTTATTGATTCAACAAACCATTGAGCCGACGCAGGTGGCTGGTTTTAATCAATTTTTTGATGATCCAAATGGAACAAAATCAAAACGCAAAAGTGTTGGCCTAGACTTTCAAATTTTTAATAACCTGTATGGTGGTGTTGAAGGCTCAGTCCGTAAATTAAAAATTCCGTCTATAGATAAAATTGGTTTTCGTGAGCAAACGGAACAAGCGTATCGTGCCTATCTGTATGGATTAATCAGCGCAAACTGGTCTGTTACCGGGGAATTTGAATTCGAAAGCTTTAAAAGAAGTAAACAATCCGCTGGGCTAAACCCGTCTGATATCGAGACTCTGAGTATGCCCATAAAAATTAATTATTATAACCCTATGGGAATATTCGCCAGTATCAAAGGAACCTTTGTAAGGCAGGAAATTAAGCGAGGCAATCCCATTCGATTTGACCCAGAAATAGGTAAGACTGAAGGCTTAAGTGATTTTTTCTTGCTGAATGCAATTGCTGGTTATAGGTTGCCATCTCGAAGAGGGCTACTCAGCTTTGAAATCAGAAATATTTTCAATGAAGATTTTAATTATCGTAATTCGTGGTTCCAAGTTTCAGAACCAACAATACCCAGATATATTCCAAGCCGAACGTTTTCTTTACAACTCACTTTAAATTATTAACAGGAGAAATAAAATGAAGTCAATTAAAATAGTTTGTGCAATTATTCTCAGTATTGTAGCAATTTTTTCAGTTTTTGTAGTTGGTAAGCTTGCATCAAGTGGTTTTCCAGTAAAAGCTTATGTGCTCGGAGGTGAACTAGACTTCATTAGCAAAGTTGAACCAACATTGTCCGAGAAAAGATCTTTTACAATAGATTTAGATCAACCAGAAGAAGCTTTTCATCACATATTGGTTGCAAAAACAATTGACCCAGAAAAAAATGATGTTAAATATGATTTATATACCCCAAGACATTTAATTGCAAATTACACTCCACATATGGAACAACATGAAGATTCATTCTTACAAATAGTTAATGTCGCGTTTGCTCAATCTGTAAGCAGTTGTAACCATCAAGATATAATTTGTGGACACTACACGGATAACAACGGAAATCAAGGTAGTGGTTGTTGGTGTAGCCCGTAGCCAAGGTTATATTGACCATCATGAGGCAAAACAGTCGGTCTAAAGCCCGTGGTTTGGCTCATTCATTAGTCGTCCCTGAAAGCCCTCAACCCGCTAATAAAATTAAATGATGTACGTTCTTTTGATGATCATTTCGACTGAGAATGGTAGATGAAATACTGTTTTCTTGTCGAAATGGTTAACAAAAATGTGTGCTCAAATAATCCATATACCCGGGTATTTTTTTGAAAAGAACTATAGTCAGAATGGGGTAAAAAACTCAGCCTAGTTATCATGGCGGAAAGCTTTTGCTAATACAAGAAAACATTATCTAATACACCGATGAGCTTAAAATCGCCATTAAAGTGGTTGTTGATAATACTGGCCGCTTCATTTGTTACAAGTTCAAACATCTTATCGTCAGTCCGCACATCTGGCTCAGGTGTATCATTTAATACTTCGAAAAGTAATGCTCGAAATTCTTCAGTATTTTCTTTTTTATTAGAAAATTCATTTATTTGTGCCAATTCAGATTCATCAAGTGCTGAAAATAAATTAATTAGTGATCCATAAAATAAAGATTCAACACTTTCTTCTGTTGCTGGAACGTTGTTTAAGTGTCCAACACCTAATTCTTCAGTATCATAGATTTTATCATCACTTTGAAGGGTATATATAGGGCCCAAAAAAAGCGGATAGATCCCATCAAAAGAAAGTAGGGATTGAACTTGCTCACTTAGAGAAGAGTTTGATAAAACCTCTATGTTATTATTGAAATTTACTAGATTTTCTAAAGAATCTGGATCAGAGTTAAATAAAATACTTGTATTATCTAGCTCACGTGGATCAAGATCATTAAATGTAAAATATTCAGTAATAACCTCCGTCGGAAAATTAGTAATTTCATTCAGCATCGCATTTGTTACACCACTTTCCCGGGCTGCAGCAAATATCACTTCCGGCTGATCAATGTTTATAGTAATAAAGTCAGCTGCTTGTTGAATTGAAACTCCTCGTTTGGCTAATTGTTCTTCTGCGGATATAAATTGTTTTGTTGACATAAAACCTCCCCTCTTATAGATAATAATAAAAGCTATGGTTTGATTGGATTGAACTTCACGTTGCGCACTATTTAACTCCAAATAACGCTGATCAAACACCCCGACGATAGAGTTATCTGCCACAAGACTATTAATAAGATTAAGCGATTTATCAATGATCAATCTTATCACTGTTATATCAGGCTTTCTGGCTGACTTCTCAAGTTAATCTGATCTGACAGGATAGTATGTTTTGCAAGATGCGTATATTAGTTTTTCATCAATCCACAGTAAAGTTTCGGATCATGAGTCAATATTTTTTCATATAGATTACGCAATAAGATCACTTGTCAAATCATGTGATTTGAGCATCCAAAATTTGCATCTACCATTTTAAGCAACTCATTAGCTTTTTTTGTGCGTTTTATCACATACGAAATGTGGTTCAGTCGCTAAACTCAGATTACGTTTGATTTGCATCAATCAGCAAAATATCCAGAATACCCTCAAGGTTATTTCTCTCGTATAATGCACCGAAAGTCTAAATTAGGTTCTTGAGTACGCAGCTCCTTTTGGAAAGTGAGTTCAGTGTTAGTACTCACAACGCCAACTGCGAGAGATAGATTCAAATGAGAACATGTTGGATATTGAAGCTGAACTTACTGAATAACAGTAAGTTAGCAATTACGTTTGTAATATGTTTTTTATTTTTCTTTATTGGTTTTGTAGACAGGACTTATGCAGCAGAATCATGTGAATCATCACCAGTGGCGCAAATCGTTTCAGTTCAGGGGACGATTGAATTGCGTCGTGCGAATGAAAGTGTTTGGCGGCCAGCAGCTATGAATACCGCACTTTGTTCGGGTGACATGCTTCGGGCGCGTTCACACAGTCGCGCAGCACTGCGTTTGAGCAATGAAAGTATGCTACGGCTGGATCAGCGCACCACGCTGTCATTTCCGCAAGAAGAAAAAGCCATTTCGCTGTTGGATCTGGTCAAGGGTGCAATACATGTTATTACCCGCACATCCAAGCCTTTTGAAATCAGAACGCCATTTCTTAATGGGGCTGTTGATGGCACCGAATTTTTTGTTGGTGTTGATGAAGATAGCACACGATTGGTTATTTATGAAGGTCAGGTAACCGCCAGTAATGATCAGGGCAGTCTTGTTCTGGTTGATCATGAAGCGGCAATTGCCACCAAGCATCAGGCCCCACAAAAAGAAGTCATCATGCGCCCAACCGATGCGGTGCAATGGGCGCTGTATTATCCCGCCATTATTGATTATCAGCTTGATGCTGGTATTGAGCGCGATGCTATCAGTACACTGATTCGTGATGCGTCGCATTTGTTGACAATCGGGCGGGTTGATGAAGCCACAACAGCAATCAAACAAGCACTTGAAATAGCGCCGGATAAGGGTAGGGGCAGCAGTGACGCCTATGCTTTAAAGTCGATGATTGCCATGGTGCAAAACGACAAAGACGCAGCGCTGCATTTCGCGACACAGGCCGTCGAACTGAATCAAACTTCAGCGGCTGCATGGTTGGCGTTGTCGTATATTCAGCAAGCGAATTTTGAAATTGATGACGCACTGGCCAGTGTGCAGGAAGCGGTGGCGATAGACGCACAAAATGCCCTGGCCTGGGCGCGTCTGGCTGAATTACACATGTCCACGGGTTATTTGAAGCATGCTTTGGATGCGGCGCAACATGCCGTGAATTTCAACCCCGCTTTGGCTAAAACACAAACGGTATTGGGTTTCGCCCATTTGCTGAAAATCAACACCGAAGAAGCCATTGCAATCTTTACGCAAGCCATCCAGCTCGATCAGGCCGACCCCATGCCCCGGCTGGGTTTAGGTTTGGCGTTGATACGCGAAGGCGAGCTTGAAGCCGGGCGGGTTGAACTGGAAATTGCAGCTAGTCTTGATCCAGCCAATTCGCTGATACGCAGTTACTTGGGTAAAGCGTATTTTGAAGAAAAACGCTATGCATTGGCTGAAACCCAGTTTGATCTGGCCAGGGAGCGCGACCCGTATGATCCGACACCGTGGTTTTACGATGCCATCCAAAAACAAACACAAAACAGGCCGGTGGAAGCACTCAGCGATATCCAAAAATCGATTGAACTGAATGATAATCGGGCGGTGTATCGATCCAAGTTATTACTGGATCAGGATCAGGCCGGGCGTGGATCAAGCCTGGCGCGTATTTATGACAATCTGGGTTTTGAGAAACGCGCCCTGATGGAAACGGCCAGATCATTAAGTGCAGACCCGGCCAATCATTCAGCGCACCGCTTTTTGTCGGATGCCTACACCAATATCCCACGCCACGAAGTCGCGCGCGTTAGTGAGCTGCTGCAAGCGCAATTGTTGCAACCGATCAATGTGAACCCCGTGCAACCGCACCTTGCCGTGGCGGATCTCAATATCATCACCGGCACCGGCCCAACCGCAGCAGGCTTTAACGAATTTGCCCCGCTCATGGAGCGTAACAAACCGCAGTTGGTTGGCTCGGCGATTGTCGGCAGTAACAGCACCGTGGGTAATGAAACAGTACTCTCAGCATTGTATGACCGCGCTTCGGTCAGCATCGGTCAATATCATTTTCAATCCGACGGATTTCGTGAAAATAATGATCAGAAACACAATGTCTACAATGCCTTCATGCAGTATGCAGTGACACCGCGCTTAAATGTTCAGGCGGAAATACGTCGGCGCAAGACTGAGAATGGCGATTTGCTACTGGATTTCGATACAACCAATTTTAGAAATCAACGACGAATTCTAGAACAAGATACGGTACGTGTAGGCGCAAGATACGCGTTGTCACCACGCCAGGATTTGATTGTTTCAGCCATGTATGCAGATCGCCAGGAGGACATCACTTTAGCACCTGCACCCGGTGTTGGCATTAATTCAGGGATAAAAGATAAGGGATATCAAATAGAAGGACAATATTTATTCCGCGAAGACTATTTTAATCTTGTTGCAGGTGGTGGCGTTTACAAAATTGATGCGCAGAGCCAAGTGCAAGTTTGTCAGGGACCTTGTTTTCCCTCTCCAGTAATAAATTTTACGAGAGAACGCGAAAATGCATATCTCTATTCAAATTTCAGTTACCCGGAAAACGTAACGGCAACGCTGGGTGTGAGCTACGATGCATTTAAAGATGTTGTCGATGATAAGTTTGATACATTTAATCCAAAATTTGGTCTGCAATGGAATATCAGCGATATGTTCCGTCTGCGTCTTGCTTGGTTTGAAACAGTCAAGGCTGCATTGATTACCAATCAAACGCTGGAACCCACGCAAGTGGCCGGTTTTAATCAATTGTTTGATGACCTGAGTGGCACCCGGGCGCGACGCATGGGGGTAGGTTTGGATGCTTATTTCACCAAAAGTATCTACGGTGGGTTGGAAGTATCTGAGCGTGACTTAAAGGTTCCTTTTGCTGATGGGGTAACAGCGGCATTATTGGCGAGTGAGAAACAACAAGAAAGACTTTATCGTTCCTATCTGTACTGGTTGCCGCATGTCCATTGGACGATCAATGGCGAGTTTCAGTTTGAGCGCTATACGCGTAATGCAACGAGTATTGGTGGTGCTGACAAACCATTTCAGATTCAAACGCTCAGCGCCCCATTGGCGATCAATTATTTTCACCCGAGTGGTTTTTTCAGCAAATTCACCACAACGTATGTACAACAAAATCTAAAGCGGCTAGCTGCTTCGTCATTGAGAGACGGCACCGATGATTTTGTATTGTTTGACGCGGCAATTGGTTACCGGTTGCCCAACCGCAGAGGCCTGGTCAGTCTGGAAGGCAGAAACCTGAGTAACGAGGATTTCTTTTACAGGAATGTCAATTTTCAGATAAATGAAGCGATTACGCCTCGTTTTATCCCGACACGCACAATTTTTGCGCGTGTTACTTTGAACTTTTAAAAAGGAAAAAAAATGAATGATTTACCTGAAGCAGCAAAAAAAGCGTTGGAAGAAGCAGGTGTAGACGTTGCGGCGGTCATTTGTGTTGATAAGCAGGGTAAAACACATATGATGAAAGACAAGAATGTGAGCGGTAACGATACGAAGTTCCCTATTGAAACCACCGCGATTGAAGACATTACGCCGATGAGTATGGTGCGACATAAAGGATCGCAGTGTGTAACCATTATTATCGGCGGTGTGTCTTATACAATCTGCTGGTAACAGTCGTTTTATTTAGGCGGGGTTCGGTATACAGTTCTGTATTGATCCCCGTTTGTTGTTTGGATTAGAAAACACTGTATTTGAGTACGTTCTGCATCCTGTTTTTTTTGGTACTACTATTAAAGGGGAGAATCAAATGAAGAGAAAAATCATTATTCTTATCAGTACTATTGTGATGGCTGGTTATATGTCAAGTGGATTTGCTTATGATTGTGTCACTATTATTATCGGTGGTTTGCCTATGACATTCTGCTGGTAACAGTTTTTTATTCAGGCGGGGATTGGTACGTAGTTCTGTATTGATCCCCGCTTGTGCTGTTTGAATTAGCAAATGCAGTATTTTAACGCTCACGTTATTCAATCGAATTGGTGTATCCGCACATAGATTTAATTCGTATCACAAATCCTAATTTCCGTTCGTAATGCTGGTTTTATTCACCCTTGTGTAATTGTGGGTTAGAATACAGATTCATAAACAGCAAATCTAAACAATAAATGTCTACACGGCACATATCAAAAGAGCGGGCCGTTGCAATGCTCTCGGCGGTCAAGGAATTTCAAGGTTTGTCTTTAGTAGACTTGGAAACGATCAATGAGGCTTGTAACTGGCAGCGTTATGAGGCGAATGAAGATATCGTCAGATATCATGATCATACGAATAGCGCGTTCTTCATTGCGCAGGGTGAAATTCGTGTCTCGTATAGTGCCTTGTCAGGCCATGAGGTCATTTTATGCGACTTGTCGGCTGGTGAGATGTTTGGTGAGTTGACGGCGATTGATGGCGAGCCCCGCTCGGCTTCTGTTGTTGCGAAAATAAGTACATTATTGGCTTGCATGCCAGCGGCTGCTTTTTTGAATTTAATTTCTTCGAATCGGCAAGTTGCCGAGGCGATCCTCAAACGTCTGACGGGACAAATTCGCCGTCTTACCGAGCGGGTTTATGATTTCAGTACATTGGCTGTGCGTAATCGTATTCAAGCTGAAATATTGCGTTTGGCACGAAATAATATGACCGTCGACAATACAGCGGTTATTTCCCCTGCACCCACACATTTGGATGTCGCTAATTTTGTCAGTACACATCG
This sequence comes from Nitrosomonas sp., assembly GCA_021774075.1. Lineage (GTDB taxonomy): Bacteria > Pseudomonadota > Gammaproteobacteria > Burkholderiales > Nitrosomonadaceae > Nitrosomonas. The sequence continues at coordinate 51,972 of JAJFJK010000038.1, forward strand.
TGAGGCAGTGACGCGTGAGCTGAAACATTTAGCCGGAGAGAGTCTGGTTATTCGCAAGGGCCAGGATTTGCATGTGCTGGATGTCGGCAGATTAGCCGACATGGTTAATGAAGTGCGGGGTTGTAGTTAGGAGGCTGTCCGAGAATAGAATAATCTACTGCGGAAAAGCCATATTGGTCATATTTTCCGATCATTTTCGTTAAATAGAAAAACTATTCGCCTCAAATGATCAAAAAATCTGTCTCAAAATGGCTTTCCCTCGCTACGATTACTATTCTCGGACCGCCTCCTGGTACTCCTTCAATATAAATTAGCCGGAATACTAGAAATTTTCATGTTATTCAATCATTGATCTATTAAGCCTCGTCTAATTGTGGCAAACTTCTAGCCTAATTTATCACTGGCTTATTTTATTCGTGTCTGCTTACGAGCTTTTCATTGGTTTGCGTTATACACGTGCTAAACGCCGCAACCACTTCATTTCATTTATCTCATTAATTTCCTTATTGGGTATCACGCTGGGAATGACTGCGCTCATTACCGTGATGTCTGTTATGAATGGTTTTCAGGAAGAGGTGCGTGCGCGTATTCTCGGCGTGGCGTCGCATGTGCAGGTGAGTGGTATGGATGGCACCCTAAACAATTGGCCACGTACTGCGGCTGAAGCGGCTCAGCACCCATTCGTGGAAGGTGTTGCGCCGTATGTGAGTGCGCAGGGCATGTTGTCACATAATCAAGTGGTGCAAGGCGTGATTGTGCGTGGGATTCTGCCGGATAGAGAGGATGACGTGGCGGATTTTGCCGATTTGATGGTCAGTGGTGAGCTGAATCATCTGGTGCCGGGAGAGTTTGGTATCGTCATTGGTATGGAATTGGCGCGTTCGATGGGTGCTTTCAGGGGCGACAGGATTGTATTAATTTCGCCGCAGGGCCAGGTCACACCGGCGGGTATATTGCCGCGCCTGAAACAGTTTACCGTTGTCGGGATTTTTGAGGCCGGGCATTTTGAATATGATTCGGGATTGGTGTTGATTCATATGGCGGATGCGCAGAATCTCTATCGTATGGGTGATGATGTTTCTGGTGTACGCTTGAAGTTGCATGATATGTTTCAAGCGCCACAGGTGGTTGCGGAACTGCCCGCCATTGTGTCGAACACTGTTTTTATCAGCGATTGGACACGCCAACATGCCAATTATTTCCGCGCGATACAAATTGAGAAACGCATGTTATCGTTGATTCTCGCCTTGATTATTGCGGTTGCGGCATTCAATATTGTTTCCACACTGGTGATGGCGGTTACCGATAAACAATCCGACATTGCGATTCTACGCACACTGGGTGCCAGCCCGCGCAGTATTATGAAAGTGTTTATTGTGCAGGGCACTTTCATCGGAGTTTTTGGCACTATTCTGGGCGTTGTTGGCGGTGTGCTACTGGCTTATAACGTGGGGGAAGTGGTGGCATTTATTGAATGGCTATTCAGTGTGCAATTCCTGTCGCATGAAATTTATTACATCAGTAAGATCCCAACCGACCCACAGCTCAACGATATCGTAACCGTCGCGGTGGTTTCCTTCATTTTAAGTTTGCTGGCAACCATTTATCCGAGTTATCGCGCGTCCAAAGTGAATCCGGCAGAGGCGCTGCGCTATGAGTAATATCGTGCTTTCCTGCCATGACTTGCATAAAAGTTTTTTTCAAGGTGAGTTAGAGGTGCCGGTACTGAAGGGCGTGAATCTGCAATTGGCTAAAGGTGAAATGATGGCCATTGTCGGCGCTTCCGGTTCGGGTAAAAGTACCTTACTGCATTTATTAGGTGGGCTGGATGAACCCACTAGTGGCGAGATAAATATTTTAGGTCAAAATATTGCCGGGATTGATGAAGAAAAGAAATGCCAATTGCGCAATGGTTCGCTGGGTTTCATCTATCAATTCCATCATTTGTTGCCAGAATTCAGTGCGCTAGAGAATGTGGCTATGCCGTTGCTGATCAGGCGGCTGAAAAAAAGCGAGGCTTATGATCGCGCCACAGAAATATTGCAACAAGTTGGTCTGGCGCATCGCTTAACGCATACGCCCAGCGAGTTATCGGGTGGTGAACGTCAACGTGCTGCGGTAGCACGCGCACTGGTGACGCAACCGGCCTGTATTCTGGCGGATGAGCCAACCGGCAACCTTGACCGGCAAACGGCAGAAGGTGTTTTTGAATTAATGCTGACGTTGAATCAAAAAGCCAATGCCAGTTTGATTATTGTCACGCATGATTTGCAACTCGCGCATCGTGCAGAGCATGTGAAACAACTGGTTGATGGCGTGTTGTGTGATGTATCAAAATTGAAGCAATGATCGCATATTTTATTTCCCCCCTTATTGAATATTCTTAGTTAGTTTATGCGCACCCTTTTTACTTATATTATGGTTTTTCCCCGGCGCAGCGCTTTCGTGTTGTTTGCGCTGTTGATGGCCGGTATTGCTGAAGCGCTCAGTTTGACGGCTTTACTGCCTTTGTTGTCGATAGCGGTGGGAGAAACGAGTGATTCAGGGATCGGTAAATTTATGGGCGACGCGCTGCTGAGTATTGGTATCGAACCGACCTTGGATATGATATTGATCTTTATTGTTGGCGGCATGTTTACCAAGGGATTGATCCTGCTTATTGCGAATCGTCAGGTGGGTTACACCGTTGCACATGTCGCCACGGCCTTGCGCTTGAATTTGATTGAAGCGTTGCTGGCCAGCCGCTGGCAGTATTACTTGCGTCAACCGGTTGGTTCATTGGCTAATTCAGTGGCAACGGAAGCCTATCGTGCAGCCAACGGGTTTGAGCATAGTGTGAATGTTTTGGCCTTATCCGTACAAGTGTTTGTTTATGCGATAGTGGCATTGTTTATCTCCTGGCAAGCTACCTTGGCTTCGCTTTTTATCGGGCTGTTTTTATTGATTGCATTAAATCGTTTGGTGCGTGCGACGCGCCGGGCTGGTAACAAGCAAACACAATTACTGCGTGATTTGTTATCTTATTTATCTGACGTACTAGGTTCCGTAAAATCACTCAAGGCAATGGCGCGTGATAATGTTGCTGATGCCATTTTGCATGATCAAACCAAACAACTGGAAAAAGCCACGCGTCGCGAGGTGATGAACAGAGCAGCTTTGGCAGCTTTGCAAGAACCGATTCTGACCGCGCTGACAGCGGCTGGCTTATATCTTGCATTAGTCGTTTGGGAGCTTTCTTTGCCGGAAGTCATGGTGATGGTTTTTTTGCTCACGCGTATTCTTGGGTTACTTAATAAGACCCAACGCCGGTATCAACAATTGACCGTGCAGGAAAGCGCCTATTGGGCGCTGCGCAAAGCAGCGGAAGACGCGGCAGCCGAAGCGGAGAATACAACCGGAATACTGGAACCAACGTTGCAGAAAGGGATTACGCTACAGCATGTCAAATTTGATTACGGCGACAAAACAATTTTCAAAGACTTGAATATCGAAATACCGATCAATTCGTTTACCGCTGTGATGGGGCCGTCCGGTGCGGGTAAAAGCACCTTGCTCGATTTGCTGTGCGGATTGACTGAACCCGGTTCGGGTGAAATTAAAATTGACGGGGTGTCACTGCACGATATTAATTTACGCCAATGGCGTCATATGATCGGCTATGTGTCTCAAGACACTATCTTGTTACATGACAGCGTTATGAATAACATCATAGTAGGCGAGCCTTCATTGACGGCAGAAGATGCCGAACGTGCATTACGCCAAGCGGGAGCGTGGGATTTTGTTAGTAAACTGTCAGATGGGATGCAAACCACAGTTGGAGAGCGTGGCGGCATGTTGTCAGGCGGACAGCGTCAACGTATCGCCATCGCGCGCGCACTGGCCCATAGCCCTTCCTTCCTGATTATGGATGAACCAACCAGCGCCCTGGACCCGGAAAGCGAACAAACCATCTGTGAAACATTACAGGAATTGTCAAAAGACTTAACGATTATCGCCGTATCGCACCAGCCTGCTGTCATCAATGCGGCGGATAATGTGTTTATCCTGTCGAATGGGGAAGCAGAAGCGTTGTCGCATGTGCCGGATATGCATGAATCCGGTAGGTTGCAATAATCAAAGAATACTGCATCACACAGTGCTGAGGTATTATTCTCCTAGAATTCCTGAGTATTGAAGCAATGGATGCCGCCATTTCAGGACTGGTTTCTTAATCTTAAGAAACTCAGTTCAATGGTGTTTAAGGTTGCGCGAACAACTCAGCTTTTATCCTGGCAATACGCGCCTTGCGCACATTGGCATTAATGGCATCAGCCAGACGCGTAGTGCCATCATGTTTTTCTGTGAGTCCGATTGCGATTTCGCCGGCATTGACGCTGGTTGCGGCAATATATGCCTGGTTTAAGTGTGCAAACGGAATATAGGTTTTTTTCGCATAGCCCGGGCGACCATGAAAATCACAGGCGCAGGCTTGTAAAAATTCATTGAAGCGTCCAGGTTTTCGGTAAGCATCGACGGCTTGCAACATGTCAGCGATGGTTGATGCTTTCAACTCGGTGGCACGGTGCACATTGCCGTGAAAGCGCGCGACCAGCAAAGCAAGTTGGCGTGATTCTTTGGGTATTCTGATGCGCTCACATAAGCCTTCGACCAAATCCACGCTACGTGCCTCATGGCCAATATGGCGCGGCCATTCCTCCGGTGGTGTGGTGCCTTTGCCGAGGTCATGAGTCAATGCGGCAAAACGCACGGCCAGTGAGTAATTTTTTGCGGCGGCATGATCGATTGCCAGCATGATATGTAAACCGGTATCTATTTCCGGATGGGCATGTGGCGGTTGTGGGACGCCAAACAATACGTCAACCTCAGGGATTATGCGGGCCAGCGCACTGCATTCACGCAGTATATAGAACATACGTGATGGGTTGTCTTCCATCAAGCCTCTTGAAAGCTCTTGCCAAACACGTTCTGCAACCAAGGCGTCGACTTCACCGCTATGCACCATTTCATTCATCAGTGTCAGTGTTTCCGGTGCAATTTGAAAACTGAAACGTGCGGCAAAACGGGCGGTTCTCAGAATGCGTACGGGATCTTCAGAAAATGCCGGGCTGATATGGCGGAGAATACCGGCTTCCAGGTCAGCCACGCCATTAAACGGGTCAATAATATTGCCGTCCTCATCCTTGGCAATGGCATTTATCGTTAAGTCGCGTCGCGCCAGGTCTTCTTGCAGTGTCACTTCAGGCGAAGCAAATACCTCGAAGCCTTTGTACCCACGGGAAACTTTTCGTTCAGTACGCGCCAGTGCATACTGTTCATGTGTTTGGGGATGCAAAAATACCGGAAAGTCTTTGCCAACCGGGCGATAGCCCAGTTGTATCATTTCTTCCGGGGTCGACCCAACGACGACATAGTCATGATCTGTTATGGCTAGTCCCAATAATTCGTCGCGAACTGAACCGCCCACCAAGTAAGTTTTCAATGTGCAGAATAAAGCTGAATGGTTAGAGAAAATAGCCTATTGGGCGCCCTATTTTGAATTAACCACGCCAAGGCGTTGTTTTAGCGTTGGTCTATTGTGGTCATGTTGCAAGACTTTGGCATAATACATTGAGTTTTTCAAAACCTTTTTTACATAGTCGCGTGTTTCATTGAAAGGAATGGTTTCAGCGTAGATTGCGCCTTCCAATTGTTTCGTGTCATCGCGCCAGCGCCGGGCGCGGCCCGGGCCAGCGTTATAGGCGGCAGAGGCTAACAGGGGTTGATTATCCAGGTCATTAAGAACATGTTTCAGATAATAAGTGCCCAGGCGTAGATTTGTATTCACGTCACTGACCAGGCTTTGTTTAAAATTGCGTAACCCCAATTGACTCGCGACCCATTTGGCTGTAGCCGGCATCAACTGCATCAAACCTGTCGCGCCGGCACCGGATCTAATATCCGTGACAAAACGGCTTTCCTGGCGGATCAAGCCGAATACCCAGGCTTCATCAAGTTCCTGCTGTTGCAGGGCATCTTGTAATTGATCACGATAAGGCGCTAAAAAGCGCAGATTAAAATCATGGTGCAAAACAGTTCTGTTGGCTGCATTAATTGCGCGGTCATACAGTCCGTGGCGGCGTGCAACCTCTGAAGCCGCCAGTAATTCCATATCATTAAAGTCACGTAGCGCCCAGACCCATTCACGAAAGCCGTCAATACGTATATTCAAGCGATAAAAGGTCAATGTGCGTTGGATACCCGGTCGTTGTTGCATGGCTTGTATATCCGCCTCACTGATAAGGCTGACTGGGTCGGGCAGGCTGATAATGTCACCCAATTCTTCCTTGGCCAATTGTCCATAGAAATCAAGCTTCGTGCTTAAAGGAATAAGAATGTTATTGGCGGCTAGTAGATCACCTTTTTCTTTTAATGCACGCGCTTTCCAGTAACGCCATGTTGTGTCCCGTTGTTCTCCATATGGCATGCTTGCGATGCTTTCCAACACCATATCCCAGTTTTGTACGCGTAATGCACTACGTACTTGCCAAGTACGTAAGGTTTCTGTCAATGGATAGGGTGTTTGAGTATTCCTGGCCTCAATAAACCAATCCAGCGCACGCGGGTCATGTCTGAGCGCCGCGCGGTGTCCCAGTCTGCCCAGGAAATAGGATTGATCAGATTCGTTAAGCGATGCTTTGACTTTAGACCAATGTGCGTAAGCCTGATTGGTGTCATTGCGCAACAGGCGTAATAGTGCAAATAAAATAATTTCACGCTCGGCACGTGATTTTGGTGTGTTCTTTTGACGCTTTAAATACGCTAATGGATTCTGCGCTGCAGCATTTAGATTGCTGATACTCAATGCTGCTTTGCTGTGCAGGTGTCGATTAATATATCGCGCCACACTGGTTTGCCCAGCTTCTAATGAGATCCTAATTCGAGACCAAATATCTTCAACAGTAACCTTGTTTTGAGATATTAATGCATTAAATACCGGTGTGCAGCTGTCCGGCATACTGTACGCATTAAACCAAATTGGGAGGGCGTCTGTGAGTGCAGTATTATCGCCTGCAGCAAGACGTTGTTGTATTGAATAACATTGCAGTTCTATGTTGTCATTTACCAGGCGCGGGTATTCTGTTGCAAAAAGATCCCATTGTTGATTCTCGCCAAGAATTTCTAACCATTCCTCGCGTAAGCGATCAGCGATAAGCTCATTTTCATGACGGGCAAGAAAGGCTTTGACGGTGGCAGGTTCAGCAGCGCGTAGTTTTAAGCGTAATTGATAAAAATCAATGTAGGGTGCGAAAATATGCGAATGTAAGTTTTTTGCATGGCTGGCTAAAAGACTGGCATTGCCAGCCGAAAATGCTTTGCGTGCGGCTATAAAACTGCTGTCCTGGTCCGCCATGAGTGGGCCAGCATAAATTAATAGCAGTAGTAATCCGAATAGATATTTTCTCATGGTCAAAATAAACTAAATGTAACGAGATAGAAGGACAGCTTAATAGTATAAGTTGTATCGTTAGTTTTTTTCGGAAGTTAAGGAAGTGCCGATTAATTCATGGGTCAATATCTGAGGGCTAAAATTTCTCATTTCTATTTGACCCAGAATTAATCGATATCTCCTTGAACTATCGCAGCCATGTCTGCGATAGTTTTTGTGTTGCATTTTTATTTCCCTCTGAGTCTTGGGAGGTTTTTGCTAGGAGGCTGTCCGAGAATAGTGGTCGTAGCGAGGGGAAGTAATTTTGAGGCAGATTTTTTGATCATTTTAGATTAATAGTTATTCTATTTAACGAAAATGATCGGGAAATCTGACCAAAATAGCTTTCCCGCAGTAGGTCATTCTATTCTCAGACAGCCTCCTAGTAGTAATAAATTAGATCACACCTTGACCTAACATTGCGTCAGCTACTTTAACGAAACCGGCGATGTTGGCACCATCAACATAATTAACGCTGCCATCAGGTTTGGTACCGTATTCCAAACAGGACTTATGGATGGCTTGCATAATTTCCAGCAGTCGCGCATCAACTTCATCATGTGTCCAGGCAAGGCGCATGGCATGTTGGCTCATCTCTAAACCTGAAGTGGCAACACCACCAGCATTGCTTGCTTTACCTGGCGCATAAAGCACTTTATTGTTATGGAAACATTCTACCGCCTCAGCCGTTGATGGCATATTTGCGCCTTCTGCAACACAAACCACACCATTATTGACCAGAATTTGCGCATCTTCACCGCTGATTTCATTTTGCGTGGCACAAGGCAATGCAACTTCTACCGGCACATGCCAAGGTTTTGTGTTGGGCACAAAAGTTGCGTTGACACGTCTGGCGTATTCATCGACACGTGCATATAGTTTATTTTTCACTTCCGATAATATTTCGAGTTTTTCAGTGGTGAAACCGTCTTCATCAACGACTGTGCCGCTTGAATCTGAAATTGTAACCACCTTGGCACCCAGCGCCATGGCTTTTTCAATTGCAAACTGGGCAACATTGCCAGAGCCGGAAATAGAAACACGTAGCCCATTAAATGAGCGTCCTGCATGTTTCAGCACTTCGTCAGCAAAATACACTGTGCCGTAGCCCGTTGCCTCAGGGCGTACCAGTGATCCGCCAAAACTGAGGCCTTTGCCGGTAAAGATACAATCAGATTGATTCGCCAGTTTTTTTACCATACCGGCCATATAACCCACTTCACGTCCACCCACGCCAATATCACCAGCCGGTACATCGGTGTTTGATCCAACGTGGCGGAATAATTCGCTTGCATATGCCTGACAGAAACGCATGATTTCACCAGGGCTTTTTCCCTTGGGATCAAAATCCGAACCACCTTTGCCGCCGCCCATAGGCAGTGTTGTTAAGGCATTTTTAAAGGTTTGTTCAAATGCCAGGAATTTAAGAATAGAAAGGTTCACTGACGGGTGGAAGCGTGTGCCGCCCTTGTATGGGCCAATCGAAGAGCTATGTTGTATACGATAACCACGATTTACTTTTACTTCATTTTGGTCGTCCACCCAGGCGACGCGGAATATAATGACGCGTTCTGGTTCCACCAGACGGTCTAAAACGCCATGTTCAGCATAGCATGGGTTTTCGGTGATGAAAGGCCACAGGCTTTCCATGACTTCTTTAACAGCTTGTATAAATTCCGGTTGGACTGGATTGCGTCCAGCAACATAATCGCTGAACTCCTGAAAACTTTGATATTTCATATAAATTTCCCCGATTGTATAAAGGTTATTAGCGAATGCCCAATTCTGCCAAATTAATGCATAAGCTGCACTGTATTTTTATAAAAAAATAGGATAAATGTTTAAGTTTTATTAAAATTCAAACTGAATTTCATAATTTTTATAGCAAAATAGTGCAAATTTTTAGAAATTTTTATAGGTGCAGCATTGTCTGAATAAAATGAAACGTATCAACATTAATAGCTTATGAAAAAAATTTCCAGAAGAAACATTATAAAATTTGGCATGCTGGGCAGCCTAACGGGCATACTTGGTGTCGGTAACAGTATTGCAAAAATACTAACGAAACCAACACCTAGAGAGGTTGAAGGCCCGTTTTATCCGGTTGCAGACCAGACAGACAAAGATGCCGATTTAACAAAAATTAATGGCCGAAATGGCTTGGCCAAGGGTCAGCATATCATTATTAGTGGTCAAGTTAGGAACATAAGCGGCCAACCGGTTAAAAATGCGGTCATTGAAATCTGGCAGGCCAATGCGAATGGCCGCTATCATCATCCTCGTGACCCTAATAAAGCGCCGCTTGATCCAAATTTCCAGGGTTGGTCAGTCATCAAAAGTGAGCAGAATGGCACTTATCATTTTAAAACGGTGACCCCCGGTTCTTATCCAGCCACAAAAAACTGGATCAGACCACCGCATGTTCATTTTAAAATTTATAAGCAGGGTTACCCAACGCTAATTACGCAGATGTATTTTCCTGATGAAGCACTCAATAAGACCGACTTGTTATTGACCCAAAAAAGGGCGACGGAACAAGCTGCAATGATTGCTAACAGAGTTGGTCAACAAGGCAATTTAATTATTTACGAGTATAATATTATTTTGTCCTAAAAATCGCTAGGCTATGGCTAATAAGGTTCTTGATTCTAAGGAATTTTACTTATAATTCCACGCTGCATTTGAAATCAGCTTTGGCAAATATTTTATCAGTATCATCTGCTGGTACAGGTCTTGAGAACAGGAAGCCCTGCCCATAATCACACCCCATCGCTAACAGCAATTTATATTGTAAAGGCGATTCAATTCCTTCTGCGATAACTTTGATATTGAGTTTGTGCGCCATAACAATTATTGCTTCACATAAAGCAATATCTTGAGAGTCTGGTGTTAAGTTTTGTATAAATGAACGATCTATTTTTATGTAGTCGATATCAAGTTCTTTAATGCGCGATAATGATGAATAACCAACGCCAAAGTCATCTAAGGCTACGCCAATTTGTGCATTACGAAATTCTATTAGCTGCTCAAAAACTTTCGATTCATTTTCAAGCAGAAGACTTTCGGTAATTTCAATGACAATATGACCTCCTGCGAGATCAATCTCTTCAATATAAGCTAACCAGTTATTGAGGATGTTTTTATTTTGAAATTGTGCGGGTGACATATTAATGCTGATTTTAAATTTCTTGTCGTACTGCGTTATCCATTTTTTTGTTTGATTGACTGATTCCTTAAATACCCAGTTGCCAATCTCTCTAATTAATCCTATTTTTTCGGCTATTGGGATGAAGTCCTTTGGATTAATAATTCCTTTTGATGGATGGTTCCAGCGTATTAGTGCTTCGAATTTTTTGATTTCTAGTGTATTTAAATCAACAATCGGTTGATAATGCAGTTGAAACTGATCTAAAGCTATTGCTTGATGTAGCTCGATTATTTGTTCCTGGCGATTCTGAGCCTCTTGTTGCATTGAGGGGGTAAAATATTTAAAACAACATTTGCCGGAAGTTTTTGCGCGATACATGGCTTGATCAGCATGCCTAAGTAAGGATGCAGAATCCTGGGCATCGGAGGGGAAAAGTGAAATCCCTATGCTTGCAGAAATGTAAGCTTTTTCCAGTGCAAGTTGGAACGGCTCCGAGAGAGACTTAATAATATTTGTTGCAATTCGATCAATATTAATGGTGTCTTCAAAGTCGGGCAATATAACAGTGAATTCATCACCGCCAATTCGTGCAATTGTATCGGTTTCTCTTACGTTAGAAATAATACGTTGAGATGCTTCTTTAAGTAAATGGTCACCCAGCTCATGCCCTAGAGAATCATTAATATCTTTAAAGCGATCTAAATCGATAAATAATAGTGCAAATGGTTGGTTGGTGCGATTTGATTTTCGAATTGCTTGCTGTACTCGATCGTTAAACATTCTGCGATTAGGTAACTTGGTTAACGAATCAAAGTTCGCTTGCTCTACGATAACCCTATCAGATTCTTTCTTGTCTGTGATGTCATAGAATAATGCCACGCGATGATCTACCAGTCCATTGGTGTCTTTAATCGATGTAATATTGATTTCTTCTGGGTAAATATCACCGTTTTTTCGTTTATTCCAGATCTCCCCTTGCCAAAACCCGGTGTTGTTAATGCTCTCCCACATGTTTTGGTAGAACAATTTATCATGCAGTCCTGAGCTGAGAATTCTGGGGTTTTTTCCTATGATATCTTTTTCTGAGTAGCCTGTTATGCGGGTGAATGCAGGATTTATACTGATAATGGCATTGTTGATATCGGTGACAAACATTGCTTGGCTGCTATGCTGATAAACCGCATTGGCAAGTTGACGCTCTGTGATATCTGTATGGGTGCCAACCATTCGCAACGCTTTGCCATTTTTGTCACGATTGATCACTTTTCCTCGTGAGATAACCCATGACCAACTTCCATTCTCGCGTAACACCCGGTGCTTATTTTGGTAGAAGTCAGTTTTACCATCGAGGTGCTCTTGTAGTGCAGTCTCAACTTTCAAAATATCATCTGGATGGATTCTTGATTTTCTTGATGTGTTATGTGATTTCTTCTCAATTTTTTCTAATAAAGGATGACTGTTTTTGGAGTAATATTCTTTATCTTGTTCGAGACTCCAATCCCATACGGATTCGCTGCTTCCTTCTAAAATAAAGTCCCAACGTTCTTCACTGGCTTGAAGTTCCCTTTCAGCTCGCATGCGTAGTGATTTCTCTCTCATCAGTTCTAATGTTCGATGAGAGAGATTGTCGTACATATTGAGAACGGTATTGATAAGGGTTCTTGTCAAGCCAGACATTTCTTCTTCAGCGAGAATTTTGGCTTGCTCGATTGATTTATTGGCGTCAATAGCTTTAACGACCTTTGCCATTCGCTTGTCACTGTCCAGAATATGGAAGGCTAGCCAATGCGACAGAAAGGAGACAATTTCCTGTATTACTTGATCTAGTGGTTTATTTTCTTCTTCTTTTTTTAAAGCAATAACCTTGTCAATAAACGACTCATGAGTGTGTTCGTGTTTTTCATACCACTCATCATCATCCTTGAAATAGCTTTTCCATATTTTTTCTTCAGTTTTAAAGTGATAGTCCGCATAGTCTGCCAGTTCATCAAATATCTTATTTAGAACAATGGGGGTGGATCTAGAGGCGAGGTGGGTCGCAAGTTGATTTAAAATATGTACCAACTGTTTATGTTGTTCATCAATTTGATCAATTCCCGTTTCGAAGTTTTTGTTCCATGGAAAAATTTCAATAAATTCAACATGATCATTCATTTGGTAGAGTTCGCCGTTGTGTGTTGATAAAATATCCTTGGTTGATTTAGCTAATTTTAAGAGACTCTTTTGGTGTGTATTTCAAAATGCAGTGTTCTAGAAGAACGTTGTAGAGATTTTTTTCTTTTAGGTTGGCAGAAACAGTTAAGACAAAATTTTATTAACCGGGTTCGTTTTTGCCCATTTTCGCAGTAGATTAGCCATAAACCCAATCGGGTTGTTCATTCTTATTAAAGATTATTGATCAACAAGGATATTTAACCATTTACGAGTACAATATTGTCCTGAAAACAAAACGGCACGCTGGTATATTAAAACTGCCGCTTAAGCATCATAAAATTTACTTAATATTTATACTATGACAACAAAACATTGCCCCTTGCTTATTCTGGGCTCCGGTCCTGCCGGTTATACTGCTGCGGTTTATGCATCACGCGCCAATTTAAATCCTGTGGTGATTACCGGGCTTGCCCAAGGCGGTCAATTAATGACCACAACAGATGTCGATAACTGGCCGGCAGACGCCATGGGTGTGCAAGGTCCGGAACTGATGGAGCGATTTCAAAAACATGCGGAGCGCTTTGATACCGAGATTATTTTTGATCATATTCATACGGCAAAATTGACCGAAAAACCGATTCGTTTGGTTGGTGACCAAGGCACCTATACCTGTGATGCCTTGATTTTAGCCACAGGTGCATCAGCGCAATATTTAGGCTTGCCGTCGGAAGAAGCATTTATGGGGCGTGGCGTTTCTGGCTGCGCGACTTGTGATGGTTTTTTCTATAAAGGGCAGGATGTTGCTGTGATTGGCGGTGGTAATACGGCTGTTGAAGAAGCGCTTTATCTGGCCAATATCGCACGCACTGTTACGGTCGTACACCGGCGTGAGCAGTTTCGTTCAGAGAAAATTCTGATCGATAAATTAATGCATAAGGTGCAAAACGGTAATATTAAGTTGGCGTTAAATTATGTGCTGGATGAGGTGCTGGGTGATGATTCCGGCGTCACCGGCATGCGTATCAAAAGCACAAAGGATGATTCCACTCAGACAATGGATTTGCATGGTGTTTTTATTGCCATTGGTCACAAGCCCAATACCGATATTTTCACCAATCAACTGGAAATGGAGAATGGCTACATTGTGACGCATAGTGGCAATCAAGGTAATGCAACGGCGACCAGTATTCCTGGTGTATTTGCAGCCGGTGATGTGCAGGATCACATCTATCGCCAGGCGGTAACCAGCGCGGCTACAGGTTGCATGGCAGCACTGGATGCAGAAAAATACCTGGATAATTTAACGCCGACAAATACATAAGCTATGATTGTGGATTTGGATTGAAAGGCTATGAAACAACGCGATAAACAATCTAAATCTGGCTCAATGGATGATGAGGATGATAGTGCGTTGTTTCGTGATGCAATGCATGGTGTGGCGCCGTTAGCAGATGCAAACACAGTTGTTCACAAACAGCCGCAACCGCCAGTGATTCCCCGGCCAGCAAAACATCAAGCGCAAGATGCTGTAGAAGACTCACTCTCTGATCATATTGCATTGGAAATTGAAGACGGGGATGAATGGTCTTACCTGCGCCCTGGTTTAGCACGCTTAACACTGCGGCGCTTACGGCGCGGTTATTGGAAAATCCAGGCCTATTTGGATTTACATGGTTTTACGCGTGACGAGGCAAGGCAGGCGTTGGTGGCTTTCCTGGATGAATGTGCGCAGAATGAATACCGCTGTGTACGTGTTATCCATGGCAAGGGACTCAGTTCAAAAAATCGCCAACCCGTGTTGAAAATCAGGATTGGAAACTGGCTTGCGCAGCGCGATGATGTTCTGGCTTTTTGTCAGGCTAAGCCTGAAGATGGCGGTGGCGGTGCGGTGGTGATTTTGCTCAAGTCTTCATAATTATAATGATGGATTGGATTCGTGTGGAAAAGCCTTTTCATACTGACTTTGGCATGTAATACAACGCTGTGCGGAAGGGTGCGCCATCAGTCGGTCAAATCCAATTTCCTCGTCACAATCAATACAATCGCCAAATTCCAGTTCCATAAATTGCTTCAGTGATACGTCGAGTTCGCGCATCTCAATAATCTGGCGATCAATAAGTGCTGTATCAATATCATCTGGAATATTGTGAATATCATCAGCCAAATTAACATCAAACCCATTCTCGGAGTGCAGCAGTTCGCTTCGAATTTCTTCCTGAAGCTGTGTATAACGCTTTTGCATAGCAGCTTTCAGTTGCGTTAATTGATCTTGCGTAAAGTTCGTCATCATGCACCTTCAATTGTAATTTTTTCAATGCGCATTCTGCAAGTAATCAGTTGTCCTCATATTGATTCGTATCAATAGAATCCATCACATTGCTTGCAACCGTTTTAAATCTTCAATGACATCCGTTGAATTATTTGTTGCGCTGACTGATAAATACACCTTGGCAATCTTGCCTTGTGGATCAATCAGAAAAGTATTGCGCTGAGCAAATTTTATAATACCTAAATTTATAAGCGAATAATATTTTTTTGCAATTTCCATCTTATTGTCAGCCAGAAGCGGAAATTGCAAGTTATATTTTTTGGCAAAATCAGCATGGCTGTGTGTGTCGTCTACACTGATACCAATGACCTTGGCGCCTAAATCTGTCAGTTTTTGCAGATTATCTCGAAACGTGCAGGCTTGTTTTGTGCAGCCCGGCGTGTCATCTTTTGGATAAAAATACAGTGCCAGCCATGTGCCTTGGAATTCTTCTAAGCGATGTATTTTCCCATGCTGATCAGCTAATTTAAAATCAGGTGCGGATTGCCCTACTTTGAGCGGATTTTTACGCCGTGTGAAAAGCAAAAAAACCAATCCGATCGGCATTAATATTATTGTTATTATTAGCCATTCCATGATGATTCCCCGTGATTATTTTATGATATTTTGTTTTGCTGGCCATAGCCAGAAACATAATAATAATGCGGCACAAGCAGCTATTATGCCAGCAAACAAAAATGCGGTTGCGGCATTGTAAAGATACCAGATTGTGCCAAATAATAAGCCGGCCGGTATTGCTGCAATGCCACTGGTTAAATGATACCAGCCAAAAGCTGTGCCACGTTCATTTGATTTTGCATAATCACTGATTAATGCCCGCTCAGCGCCTTCACTCATACCAATAAACAATCCATAAAAAATACTCACCATCCATAATTCTGTATTATCGGTTACCAAACTTAACATCAAGAACGATAATGCGAAGGCAATCCAGCCTATCAGTATTAACATGCCACGCCCAAAATGATCGGCTAATTGTCCGCCCGAAGTTGACGTGATGGCTTTTGAAAAGTTTAATGCCGACCACAACAGTAATAATTCAACAACACCTAATCCCAACTCATGGCCCAATAATAAAATATAAGTTTCGGAAGCGCGTGCAAAGGTAAAAAGCATTAATACCAACAGATAATGCTGCATTGGGCGGGATAATGCAGACCAGCGTAGTGGTGATAATGGTGGCTGCGATTCTAATTCTGTCGGTGCTAGAGGAGGTTTTTTTTCTTCTGTTACGCCAACACTGATGAGTAATACTGCAATAAATCCGGGAACAGCCGACCATAAAATGACTTCACTAAGACTTAAATCAGACCATGCTAAAACAGCTGCTGCTGTTAATCCGCCAGCAACCGCACCGGCATTATCCAAGGCGCGGTGAAAACCAAATGCGTAGCCACGCATATGTGGTGGTGTTGCGTCGGCCACCAGCGCGTCACGCGGGGCGCTGCGTAATCCTTTGCCAACACGATCAATACTACGTAAAATCAACACAACCACCCATGTGCCAGCCAAGCCCAAGAGCGGGCGGGATAGATTAGAGAGTGTATAGCCTGTTACGGCCAAAGTTTTACGTCGCCCGTGCTTCACGTCAGAATGCCTGCCAGCCCACAGTTTAATAAAACAAGCCAGTGCGTCAGCAACGCCCTCAATGAGTCCAAGTGCAATTGGTCCGGCAGCCAATACAGAGGCTAGTAATATTGGAATGAGGGGAATGACAATATCAGAAGCGAAGTCATTGAAAAAACTGACCAGAGCGAGAAAAATTACAGTTTGGGGCAGCTTTTTTGAATCTGAAGCAGGCGTGCAATTTGGCTGTTTAGGTTTATTCATGATGGAATATTAGCGTAAAATGCACAAAATAGAATTGCCCTGGTAGCTCAGTGGATAGAGCAACCCCCTCCTAAGGGGTAGGTCGGACGTTCGAATCGTCTCTAGGGCGCCAGGAAAAGTTGTTAACAATAATTTGAGGATTGTGTGGGTGATGATAGTGTTGTTAAAAGCAG
>JAJFJK010000039.1 GCA_021774075.1 Nitrosomonas sp.
TGCATCAAAAGGCATCAGGACGGCGGATCAAGGTAAAGGAGCCTATGACGCAAAAACAGAGGAGCCTTCTCTATTGCCTTCTCAGAGGCTTGGGTATGATCCTGCAAATATTTTGTGAAGACGATTAATTAGCATTGATGATCGAGTACCCGGAATCAACACAGAAAAAACACACAATGAAACGGAGGATAGTATGAAGCAGTTATCATCAGTTGAGTCAGAGCGACAACAAAATAGCCGCTCCCGTCAAACAGAAAATAATGTGTCTCCTGTCAGTCAAGCCTTTGTTGACAATCGTGAATCTGCTGCAATACAACGACAATTGATGACTAAAATGACCAATTCTCCGCAGGCCATCGCGCAACGCAAGCTCAGCGAACAAATGCACAATAGTTCGCGAATGTCGGCACAATGTAAACAGATGGCAAAGGCATCTGCTCGCTCTGTGCAGCGGGTGGGGGGTGAAGAAGAGCTCATGCAGGGAAAATTTGCACCGATTCAGCGTGTGGAAGAAGAGGAACTGCTACAAGGTAAATTTAGTACGGCACAGTTTGTGCAATTATCTGCTGAGAAAGAAAATAATATAGGGTTACCCGACAACCTAAAACAAGGAGTTGAAAACTTTCCCGGCATGGATATGACGGATGTGCGTGTGCATTACAATTCGTCAAAAGCGTTGCAGTTAAATGCGCTTACCCATATGCAGGCCAGGGGAGAAAAGGTTGAACCTAGCTCTAGAAAGCAAAACGCATCGCCAAACCGATATGTATTCCAACGAATCACAAACAATGGTGTTGCGGTTGATATCGCTACTTTAACTCTGGTTGATGCCCGAACCCATCTAGGCAGATTAAGGCGGATTCGCGGTATTACAAATGCTGGAGGTGTGGTGCCGCTGGCAGACGTTCCTTACATTTACGCTCTTACGGATGAAGCTGCGCTTCAACTGAGAATTCAAACGCTTGAAGCAGCGGCCCTCGAGGTTCGCCGCTTGGCTGTCGTAGCAGGCTTGGTGGGACAGCTTGCTGCCTTGGCGACGGTCGCCAATTGGACCAATCCACCGGCATGGGCGGGAACAACGCCCACAGCAGCAGACGGAGGTGAGACTATCGGAGCTACTCTCCTACCCGCTGCGGTTGCTGCTAGATGGGGTACATTTCTGGGTGCTGGCGCGTATAGTCACAAACACCCACGGACTGGACTGGTGGACGCTACCCGACTTGTTTCAGCAGATGGACAGCGCAGCATAAGATACGGTAATCATGAGCAGAATTCATCAGCCAACCAGCATCATTTTCACGAAGAAACCTGGACTTATACTGCACTCAGCACCACACTTACAGTTGCAAACGTTTTACGCAGAGCACCTGTAACTTAATATAGGAAAAACAGAAGATGAAAGTACATATTCAGAATCTAGAAGTTTCATCTGATGGAAAATACCATGTGCAGTTTTCCAGTGAGTTAGGGAATGCCAATGCTTGCTGGCAGGGCGCACCGCCACAGCTCGGTGAAGGTTATCATGTGGAGCTCAGTGTTGGCGAGCCCCTCACTTGGGGTGTAGATATTTTATCAACCGTTGAGTCTACCCACCGGCTGGAACAAGAAAGTGATTGTGTCGTAATCAAAGCGAAGTTAGAGGCATACGAAGATGATGGGCTTGCCGTTTTGCGATTGGGAGGTTCTATCATGATGGTAGATACTTTTGGTAATCCTCCGCCGCTCGGAACTGTCGTTGAAGCGCATATTCGTGAACTAACTTTGTCTGATACTGGAATATAGCTATGCCATCGCACATGGCATAATGAAGGTGTCTATAAGCGAAGCCGCATTGCAGCGGATGTCTTGGGTGGTCTCAGGTTCAATCTTTAGTGATTAGCTGGAAGAAGATTTTACGCTGTTGATGGTTCAAGCTGGATGGTCCAGCACGTAAAAGGGGGTATTCTTGAAACAGACAACATGGTGGTGGTTATCTGCGGCAGTATCAACAATATTAATTATCATATTGATTAATTTGTGGGTGCAAATGAATGAATATGATGTCAAACCCACGCAATTGGTGAATGCGCAGGCTGCTAACGATTATCTTAAAACACACTGGGAAGATCAATTAAGCAGATCGACTTCCCAAATGACGCCAACCATTAAAATCAAAACCGGCATTTTTATTCAATCCTTGCAATTCTCTAATGCCACTGAGGTAAATCTGACCGGATATATTTGGCAACGTTACAAAGACGGCGTACATGACGATATCAAGCCAAGTTCTTCGGATGTGGGATTTGTTTTTCCAGAACAGGTTAACACGGGTGATGATATTGAGCCGTATGAAGTCTATCGCGTAAACGATGGTGACGAGGAAGTCATTGGTTGGTATTTTGAGGCGACCCTGCGTCAGCCGTTTGATTATGTAGAATATCCTTTTGATCATAAAACGGTTTGGGTGCGTATGTGGGCAAAGGATTTCTCCCGGAATATTGTTCTCGTACCAGATTTTGATGCGTATAAAGCGACAGGTTTGGATGATATCTTCGGCATAGAAAAAAATATCGTACTTGGCACTTGGGTGCGGCAGGATACATTTTTTGATTATAAGTTATCAAGTTATGACACAAACTTTGGGATCACCGATTACATTGGTCAAGATAATTTCCCCGAACTTCATTACAATTTAGTCATAAAAAGAAAATTTGAGAATGCATTCATTGTCTATTTGCTACCGCTTTTTCTGGTCGCGACATTGCTGTTCTCCGCGCTGCTAACGGTTAGCACAAACGAAAAGTTGTCAAATACACTTGGCTTTAACGTTTCCGGTTTTATCGGTGCCTGCTCGGCACTGTTTTTTGTTGTGATGTTGGCGCATATTCAACTGCGAGAACAGTTTCCTGGCTCGGGTATAGTCTATATTGAGTACTTTTATATCCTGATGTACGCGCTGCTCGTAGTCGCTACCGCCAACACTTACCTGTTTTCCACTAATACCGGAAACTGGTTCAAAATCATTCATTACAATGACAATATCATCGCCAAAGTGGCTTATTGGCCTGTTGTTTTAAGCTGTTTAATTTTTATCACTTTGATGTTTTTGTGAGAACTACGCCATCAATGATATGATTTATTCTGACAGCTGATTTTTTGTGTAGTCATCATTAACCAAACTTTTTCATTGGGATTGTCTTATGAAGTCTTATGCCGAAAAACAACATGAAAACCAGCATCATTCAGCCGCTAATGTCACTTCTCAGCGTCAGGCTAGTGCAGATACTTCGCTTCAGTTTGTCGACAATCGAGCAGAAGCCAGCAACCTGCGGAAATTGCAGGCGATGGTTGATAACAGCCCGCGTATACTGGCTCAACGTCAAATAGTGTCGGGAGACAAACCAGGGCAATTTTCACTTCAAAGAGTTGTCCAACTTAGGTTTGATGCGGGAGAAGGTGGTAAGTGGCATATCCATCATGAGCATATTAAATTAGGTACTAATACTGATTCAAGAGTTAATTTTAATGAAAGACCAAAGAAGGAAATCAGGAAGGAACTGGGAGAAAAAATAGATAGATATGGGCTTAATGTAGGTGGAGACTTGGCAGCGAGTTTCAGAGAATGTATTGATTATATCAATGCGCATTGCTGATTTTGGGAATCTCCGTGATCAGATTAGCGACTCTTTAATCTGAGCCTGGAAGTTGCGTCTATAGGTTGATCAATAGCTATATTTAAGAAATGGCATATGCTTTACTTTTATCAACAAACAGTGAGGTGTTTATATCATGAAAAAGTTATCAACTATTTTAGCAGCCGGAATTTTAGCATTTTTCTTCAGCAGTCAAATCGGTGCATCTGGAATTTTTGCAGAGACAGGATCTGGCGGCACTAGCTTTATGGCAGAAGCAATCGAACATGCAGAAATTGCCAGAAAACATAAAGCCCACGCGGAACATATCCATGAACATGCGAAGGAGAGCCTGGAATATGTCAAAAAAGCAGAAATTGAAGCAATTGAACATGGCAATAGCGAGGGAAGAGTGCACATTACTTCGGCAATCCAGCATTTAGTCGAAGCAATAAGACACGCCAAAATTGGACATGCGTCTATCGCCGGCGAATATGTTACTGATGCGTTGGAAGATATGCGGCACTTTATGAACAAGTAGTTATGTTTAATGCTTGAGCTATCAATTATCACCGAGTAACTCAACATGTGAAACCTACTAAACGTATTCCTTAAAGGTTTACTCTACTTTCTCGAAAATCTTGCAGATTTCCAAAATAACAGGGTTTTCTGTTAGGCACTATTTAAGGTTTGTGAAGTTGAAGAATTCATGAAAGACTAATTATATTTGGGAACATAACCTATGTTAGTTAGTGATCTAATGACCACCAGACTTGTTACGATTGAATTGGATGATAAATTATCCGTTGCAAAAAAATATTTGAACATAGCCAAGTACACCATATAGTAGTCGTTGAAGAAAAAAGGTATTTGGTGTGGTTTCAGACCGGGATTTATACAAAGCTTTGAGTCCCAATATTGGAACAAGGACAGAAACTTATAAAGATGCTTCGACATTAAATAAACGGATCCATCAAATAGTGACTCGCCACCCAATTGTGTTGGAACCGCATGCAACTGTTGATGATGCAATTAATATTTTTAATACACATGCTATCTCATGTATTCCAATCACAGATCATGAAATGAAACCCCTCGGAATTATTACAATCCGAATTATTCTTAAAGCAATAGGCGAGAAACGATTAACCCTGTCTTAAAAAATAAACAGCTTTTCATGTGCTTCAGATAGTGCGGTAGGGTAGATAAGCTTGCGTCATCCACCGTATGGCTATTAAATTGGCGGATGGTGCTTCTGTTATTTGCCCTGCCGCGCTGACCCCATGAGCCACATCCCCATCCAGATAATATGCTAACCTATAGTTCTGCTGCTTGTCTTCCTGCAAAATAAAACAACAAGCAAATGTTTAATTTCAGAACCCCTTACGAGGTTTTTTTTAAAAAGAAAAGTATTGCACTTAGAACTTGAATTCACTCTTCTTGCAGTCTCAAAAAACAAACTCAGAAGCTTAATTTTAAATGACAAAAAAAGAAATTAATAAAACAAAAAGTAGAGTTACCTTTATTACAATAGCTCTGATACTGTGTTCCCCAGTCTTTATAGCAACAGCGCTTTATTTAATGGAATATAGCCCTGGAAGTATGAATTATGGTGACCTACTTGAAGTGCAAAAATTGCAAGGTGATGGCGTTAATCAAATTGATAATACCAATTTTGGGATGGAAGCGTTGCATGGGAGCTGGGCGTTGGTCATGATTGACTCTGGTGAATGCAATGAAGCTTGTCAGACAAAATTATTTCATATGCAACAAGTTAGAACCAGGCAGCATAATGAGAAAAATAGATTGGAACGATTGTGGCTTATCGATGACAACAAAACAGTTTCAGATGAGTTGCGCGAAGAGTATAAAGGCACTTTATTTATTAATGCTAAAGACAGTGAGCTGGTTCAAGCGATTGAGACTGAAGAAACGCATAGGAAACATATCTATCTGGTGGACTTTATGGGCAATCTAATGATGCGATTTCCAGAAGAATTAGAGCCAAGAAGAATGAGTGAGGACGTTAAGCGTTTACTATATGTTTCGCAGTTAGAGCATTAAACGGTGTTATGCGCTACAGCACGGTAGGGCAATGGATAAGCTTGCGTCATCCGCCGCATGGTAAATTTAATAAATATCTATTTATCGATCAAATTATATATTTCTATTTCAGATTCTGGTGAAGGAAGATTAATTGAAGTATGGCAATTATTAAATTGGCGGATGGCGCTTCTCTTATTCGCCCTACCGCGCTGCATGCACGGTTTGATGAGGAAGGACTGGTGAAGTTAACTATGGAATGGCTATTGAGGCACCGCCAAACGAAAGGGACGGAAACAGATAAGTGGATTCCTAATGGTGGCTGGAAGCCAGTCCTTTCTCAATGTCTTTTTTAGCAAAATGAAAAAGATTTTCCTTCATCTCGGGCATGGCAAGACTGGTACCACTTCAATACAAGCTCACTTGTCTCAAGAATCATCTAAACACACATGTTCCGTGCTATATCCGAATACTTGCCGTATCTACACACCCTCCGCACATCACGAACTGTTTATGGCGGGACTTTTTCCAGAATCAAGTTGGGCGAAAGGCGAAGATGCGCAAATGTGTGATGCGTTGTATAAGGAAATAGAAGAAAGTCATCGGGAAATAGTGATATTGAGTAGCGAAACTGGCCTGGCCACGCTCGGGGAGCATCCGGTCCTATGCAAACATCAACTCTTATTTTTTGATAGGCTGAGAAAAAATCATGAATTGCAGGTAGTGTATTATGTGAGAAATCAGCTCGAACAAATAGAGTCCGCTTTTTATACATTTGCGCGGAACAATCGAATTGTTCCCGACGAAAAGAATTTCGATTCTTATTTAATGAACGAAATTGAGCAGTTTGATTACTGGAAGAATATTGAGTCATATTGGGGTGACCTTGTCGGAGTCGAGAACGTCCTTACGAAAACCTATCACAAAAATAATATCTGCAATGGCGACATTGTTCGAGACTTCCTTGGCTTGATAGGTCTTTTCGACGAGCTATGGCCCAACGATTTGTACAGTTCTCCTCTGGAAAATACCTCTCCGGAATATCGCGATCCGAGGCAGCGTGGTAAGTTGATATCAAAGAAAAGCGAGACATTGATCAGGAAAAGATTCTTGGAATCAAACGCAAAGTACGCGTCAAAATACTTAGACGAAAAAAGTGAAAGGTTTTTATTGGAAGGTTTCCTTTGATGTACTTCGCCAAAAAATCAATGGGGTCAATCGAATGGGGTCAGACTTGATTGCACTGCAAAATCAGCTCTAATTTCTAAAGCATCAATATCATCATTACGACTTTTGAATTTCAAATTATTTATTTGTCATCGAATCTAATAGCATAAGCCGACACCTATGCTAATAAAACGACGGCAAAGACATACCCATCCACAGCAGCACCAAAACAATCATGGTAATACCTACGCCGATGGTTCCGACTATCATGCCGACCAGTATGGTTATGCCGTCTCTACTGAGTAGCCCCAGCGACATAATGAGTATTCCCCAGCCAGGTGGAAAATTAGTTAAGGGTATGGGTAGCGATATGGATAACGCGAAGACAAAAGAAAAAACACCGATAATTCTTTCCCATGTAGGCACGCTAATATAGGTCAGGCGTGGTTGTAAATGTTTTTCTATTTTGCGCAGCCATGGGTTGGCTTTGGTAATTAGATTTTCAAAGGTTGCGCGTTTGATTTTTTTCTTTTCTATCCACTCAGGTAACCAGGGTGCTCGCATTCCAAATATCATTTGTAATGAGAAAATAAACAGCGGAATGGAAAAAAACGTGGTGTAACCAGGCGGCACGGGTACTGGAAGGCATAGTGGCAGGGCGGCAATGGCCATTAAAACACCAAAGCCGCGTTCATGCAGCGCGTTCTTGATTTCACCGATGCTCATGCTGTCATTGGTGTTTCTTACGACGACAATCTCGAGAAAATCAGAAGTGGGGCGTTCTTTTTTTGTCATGGGTTACTTCCTTTACGCCATAGTAGAATATTTTCTAACAAATGGGCCTTAAGCAAAGTAACGATAATTGATTGATTAATGAGGTAGTTCACGAAGCCGTGCATTATATTGTTCTTATATTTGTAAATTATTATTATGGGCACTTCTAAAAATCCAGATTTCATCCCAACTGCTGTGTTAAAGAAAAAATTTATTGCTGTCATATCAAACGTATGCTGCGCTGCAAAATTTTATCTGCGCCTTGCATTTGAGCGAACTCTGGATTTTTAGAAGCGCCCTTATGTTATTCATAGCGCAGTGCATCAACCGGTTTTAGTGATGCGGCTTTTTGTGCCGGGTAAAATCCAAAAAATATACCGACCGCAGAAGCAAAGAAAAAAGCCAAACCTATCATACCGGAAGTAATGACAATTAACATGTCAGCGATTTCACTGACAAGCCAGGCACCGCCAATGCCCAGTAATACGCCGATTAAGCCACCCATGATGCAGATCATCATGGCTTCCAACAGGAATTGCGTAAGGATAGCACGCCGGTTGGCGCCAATGGCCATTCGGATGCCGATTTCCCGGGTGCGTTCAGTGACGGACACCAGCATAATGTTCATAATGCCGATACCGCCGACAAGCAACGAAACCGATGCGATGGCACCGAGCACAATGGACATGATTTTGGCTGCGCCAGTGGCGACATTGGCAATTGCCGTTAAATTGCGTACCGTAAAATCATTTTCCATGCCATCTGAGATTCGGTGGCGTTGGCGTAACAATTGAATGATCTCATTTTCGGCTTCATCCATTGTTTCTGCTGATTGTCCTTGTACCAGCATATAACGAATTGAACCAGGAAACTGGTTGCCGGTTATTTGGCGCTCACTGGTGGTAATCGGTATAAAAACATTGTCATCCTGGTCACGTCCACTCAGGCTTTGCCCTTTGGCAGTCAATACGCCAACGACCAGAAAAGGGCGGTTGGTAATACGCATGGTTTTACCAATCGGGTCAACCGTGCCAAACAGGTTTTCAGCGGTAATCGCGCCAAGCACCACGACTCGGGCGCCGGAACGTAAATCTGATTCAGTAAAAGCGGTGCCGGATTCAAATTCCCAATTGCCTACGTCAAAATAATTGGGTGTGGTGCCGGTGATAACTGTACTCCAGTTTTTGGCGGAGAAACTCAGTTGCGCAGTGCCGGAAATTACGGGACCGGTGGCGCTGACAGAGTGTAATTCAGCAATCGCTTGTGCATCACTAATGGTCAGGGTTTTGATACTGCCGCTACCAAAACTTAGCCCACCTGAAGATGTGGCACCCGGCACAACAAGAAACAAGTTGCTGCCCATGGAAGCAATGGATTGGTTGATTTTAGTTTGTGCGCCTTGACCGATAGACAACATTAAAACTACAGCAGCCACACCGATAATCATACCCAGCATCGTTAGCCCGGTACGCAGACGATTAAGGCGCAAAGCACGTAATGCTTCTCCAATAATAGCGAATAGATTCATTGTGTTGGGGAAGGTTTATTCATAACATTGTGATTTTCATCATATACGACAACGCCATCTTTTAAACGGATTAAACGTTTGGCATACGCTGCAATATCTTCTTCATGGGTGACCAGCACGATGGTAAGGCCTTGTTGTTGATTGAGTTGTTCAAACAATGTCATGATCTCGCGGCTGGTTTGTGAGTCCAGATTACCGGTTGGCTCGTCGGCAAGCAGCAAGGATGGCTGATTGATTAATGCACGGCTAATTGCCACACGTTGTTGTTGTCCACCCGAGAGCTGATTGGGATGATGCATGGCAAATTTTTCCAGGCCAGTGCGTTGTAGTTGTTCCAATGCGCGTTGGCGGCTATTGCTACGATTTATGCCCGCATAGAGTAATGGTGTGGCGACATTATCCAAGGCGGTCATGCGTTTTAGCAGATTGAAACCCTGAAATACAAAACCAATATGGCGATTGCGAATATAGGCAAGTTCGTCATTTGAAAGTGCCGCAACATTACGTTCCGCCAACCAATACGAACCGCTGGTGGGGGTATCCAGACAGCCTAAAATATTCATTAAGGTTGATTTTCCGGAACCGGAATGCCCCATAATGGCGACAAACTCACCTTGCTGGATATTAAGTGCCACATCAAACAAAACCTGGGTACTCATTGTTTTACCATTTGCGTCATCCAGATGATAGCTTTTACAAAGCTTGTCTAATTTGATGAGCGTTTGCGTCACGTTATTTTGCTGAGGTGCATACATTAGAACATTCTTATTCTGAATTTGCGCTCGGCGTCTTTCTTGTCAGATTGTTCGCGCACAATAACTGGGTCGCCCGCTTGAACTTGCTCACTGATAATTTGTGAAAAATTGCCATCCGAAATGCCGGTTGTAACCTGGATGGGTGCCGGCCTACCTTGCGCCAATTGATAGATCACGGGCTGATTGGATGGTTTTATTTCGATATCTTTCGGTTGATAACGCAGTGCTGCATTGGGTACACGCAATACATTTTCTCTTTGATCAACAACGAAATTTATATTGGCCGTCATGCCGGGTAATAATGCACCATCCGTATTGGCAACCATCGCAACCACATTGTAAGTGACCACATTTTCCTGGATGGTTGGGTTAAGGCGCACCTGTTTGACGGTGCCGGAAAATGTGCGTTGCTGAAACGCATCGACGGTAAAATTGATGGGTTGGTCGATATGTAATTGTCCAATATCCGCTTCCGCAACACTAATGTTGATCTGCATTTGACGCAGGTCTTTTGCGATTTGAAATAAGATGGGCGTTTGAAAATTAGCGGCAACTGTTTGGCCGATATCAACATCACGCGCAATAACGACACCCGAAATGGGTGACTTGATAATGCTGTAATTGAGATTTGCGCGATCACGCTCAACTTGTGCCTTACTGACAGAAATTTGGGCGCGTGCAGCGTCTAATTCCTGCTCAATAATGTCTAATGCTTCATACGAGATGAAGCCTTGTTCCTTCAATGTTTTATGACGTCTTAATTTACTGGCAATGATTCTATGCGTCACTTGTGCATTTAAGAAATTTGCTTCGGATTGCTGCAATTGTGCTTGTAATAACGCCGGGTCAAGTTCGGCAAGCACCTGACCGATTTCCACTTGATCATTGAAATCCACATGTAATTTGGATACCGTACCGGAAACTTGTGTGCCGACATTAACCAATACAACCGGGCTTAGCGTGCCATTGGCAGAGATGGTTTGTACAATATCGCCACGTTCAATTGCGCGGGTAACATACTGGTTATCTGTGGGTTCCTTTTTATCATTGTTGTACCAATAAGCGGTAAAAAGAATAAATAGGGTTAGAGCTATAAAAACACGTTTGGTGCTGAACATAAATATTTAAGAATCTTGAGTTGGGCGTTAATATGAAAAGTATTCTACTCTTCATTTTCAGCCATCTGTATTTGTAACTGTTTAAGCCGTGCTTCAACAGTAGACAGTTGATAGAAATTACCGTTATTGTGCCGCAGCGCAGTTTCCAGTTGATTAATGGCCGCCTCGAAATAACCCTGGTGGATATAAACTTCTGCCTGAGCGCGGTGTTTTAACATCAGGTTACCCAGTGCAGTGTAACTTTGTGCTTGTAATCTGTATAGATTGACATCATTCTGGTGATAGCGTAACTGTATGTTGACAAACTTAAGTGCGCGTTCAGTCTGTTGGTTTTGCAGGAGCGCTGAAGCGTAACCGTGAATTAATGCGCGATGTTGTGGATAAACTTTGAGTCCCTTGCGATAAATGCTATAGGCCTCTTCTGTTTGTCCATTAGCCAGTTTTACGCTTGCTGACAGGGTTTCAATCATGGCGCCAGCTTGTATGTTTTTATGTTCTACACGAATGGTTTCGCCCAGTTGGTGGTCTTCTAAGATTTTGTTCCTGGAAGCGTTTTGCAAGAGACTGTACAACTTTGTTAATTCTTCATCGGCTCGTTTGTTTCTTTTGTCGCGTAATAAAGCGATGGTATAACCGTAACGTTCGACAGCTTCATTGGTATATCTTTTCTCATTCAAACGCGCCCGAAATTGTTTAACCGCTTTTTGGGGACTTCCGTCTAAAGCACGTAGTTTTGCGCGTACCAATTGGAATTCGATGCTGTCTGGAACTTGACGATAGGTTGTTTCGCGGGTGCGGTTCTGGATATCTGCAATGCGTTCATAGGTCAATGGGTGCGTGCGCAGATATGAAGGGGCGCCATTTTCATAGAATCGACCCGCCAATTGTAAGCGCCCAAAAAAATCAGCCATACCCTGTGGATCAAATCCGGCATCCACCAAAATGCCCAGACCAATACGATCCGCTTCTTTCTCATGTTTGCGCGTAAAATCCAGTTGTGATTGAATCATGCTGGCTTGCGAGCCGATTATAATCGCTTGTCCGGCTTGTGGGTTGGAACGTGCAGCTATGATGGCGATGGCCAGTGCTGCCAGTGAAGTGAACATGCTGTATTTTTGCCCGGAAATCATGCGCGCCAAATGTTTCTGTGTAACATGCGCGATTTCATGCGCCATCACCCCGGCCAATTCAGATTCACTTTGCGCGGCAACAATCAGGCCACTATTAAAACCCATAAATCCACCTGGTAAAGCAAACGCATTAATGGTGGCATCTTGTAGTGCAAAAAATTCAAATGATTGGCCCGGTTCAGCTTCACTTGAATTGGAAATTAATTTGTGCCCCAGGTTGTTAAGATAACTGGCTATTTCCGGGTCATCCAGATAACTGGAGTCTGCGCGAATTTGACGCATGATCTGTAAACCAATCTGCTTTTCCTGGCGTGGCGTAATGGTGGCTTGAGAAACATCACCCAAATCAGGCAATTCATGCGCATAAATATTCGGTGGGAATAGCAATGATATGGCGATAATCAAATAAATTAGCTTCATGTCGATATGATAACCGTTTATCAGCCAAGTTCCATCGTGTTGAATAATCGATGATGGGTTGGCAAATCGCCGATTGATTTTTTATGTTGCTTCTGATTACATCGGTTTTGAGTCAAGGGCGCCTCTAAAAATTCAGAGTTCGCCCAAATGTAAGGCGCGGGGAAAAATTTTGTAGTGCGGCATATGGTTGATATGACAGCAAGAAATTTTCCCCGCAATGCAGCAGTTGGGATGAAATCTAGATTTTTAGGGGTGCCCTCAATACTGTTTATGCTTGGAAGTAATAGGATAATGCCATGCCGTACCGAAATCGCATTGTGTAATACGAACGCCTATTGGTCCCTGGCGGCGCTTATATTCATTGGCATGAATCAAATGAATGACTTGCTGTACATCGGCCTCTTTGTGGTCCAATGCTATTATTTCTGCCGCCGAATAGCCTTTTTCAACATAAGCTTCCATAATCGCATCTAATACTTCATAGGGCGGTAAATTATCTTGGTCAGTTTGGTCAAGTCGTAGTTCTGCTGAAGGCGCTCGCTGGATTATACGTTCAGGAATAACGTTACTCAGTTGATTGCGATATTCACATAATTCATAAACCATGGTCTTGCTCACATCTTTTAGCACTGCAAAGCCGCCCGCCATATCGCCGTATAACGTGCAATAGCCAATGGCTATTTCAGATTTGTTGCCAGTAGTCAGCACGATAGCACCGGTCTGGTTTGAGATTGCCATGAGTAACATGCCGCGTATGCGTGCTTGCAGGTTTTCAGGCATGGTGTTGATACCGGAAGAATCCGATTGAATTTGGAAATCTGCAAGCAATGTTTCAAGCAACTGGTCAAATACGGGTTTGATACCGCATTCATAATGCTTGATACCCAGTGAAGTGGTCATTTGCTGGGCATCTTGTAAGCTGATATCGGCGGTAAATTGTGACGGCATCATTACCGTTTTAACGTTTTCCGCACCTAACGCATCAACTGCGATGGCCAATGTGAGTGCTGAATCCACTCCCCCAGAGAGACCCAATATGGCATTAGGAAAACCGTTTTTACGTACATAATCTTTTACACCCAAGCACAACGCTTGGTAGACGCTGGCAGTAGAAGATGGCGGCGCAGTAATTTGTTGTTTTATCGGTTGATCATTTTGCAATTCAACCAACCCGATGGTTTCAACAAATTCATCGAACTGATGTGTTAGCTCAGCTTGTGGATTCATCACGAAAGAAGCGCCGTCAAACACCAGTTCATCCTGTCCGCCCACTAAATTGGCATGTATCACAGTGATGCGGGTTTGTTGCACAAATTGATGCGTAACCTGATAGCGTGTAACCTGCTTGTCGATACGGTACGGGGAAGCGCTGAGCACCAATAGAACGTCAATGTTAGGGTGGTCATCGTGGACAGCTGGGTTGGTCATCCAAAAATCAGCACAAATATTGATGCCAAACTTGATGCCGTCAAGTTCAAAGTGACAGGGGCTTGTGCCGGGATAAAAATAATAGTGTTCGTTAAAAAAGGGGGGCTGACTGAGCGTTCTTTTACGGTAATTGGCAACAATATTGCCATCCTGAATGACGGAGGCAGTATTGTAAAGTTTGCCTTCCTGGTAACTGGGGTGGCCGATTACTAATGTAATATCTTTCACTTCTTTACTCAGTTTCGCCAGCATTTCAGCACAGGCCAGGCAGAATGTTTCACGTAACAGCAAATCAGCCGGGGGATAGCCCGACAAAGCCAACTCAGGTGTGATGACCAGATCAGCGCCGGATTGTTTGGCTTGATCTACAGCATCCAAAATCTTTGCTGCATGACCGGCAATGTCACCAACCGTACAATTAATTTGAGCAATGGCAATTTTCATATTGGATACAAGTGTTATTTCTGACTAAAATGGCAAAATGGCGTCGGGTTTAGCTTGCAGAATATTGTGACGAAAATCTTCTTGAATACGTTTTAATGCTGTTTCATTATCTGCCTCAAAGCGTAATACTATAACCGGTGTGGTATTGGAAGCACGCGCCAAACCAAAGCCATCACTATATTCAACGCGCACACCATCAATCTTTATGATCTCTTGTGCGTCATTAAATTGCGCATTATTTTGCAATGTTGTAATGAGTGCGTGATTTTCGCCTTCAGCAACTTTAATTTGTAATTCCGGCGTACTCATTGAATCGGGTAGGTCATGCAGAGCTGCACTGATGCTCGTTGCCGGACTCAGTAATTCCAGTAGCCGTGCGCCTGCATACAAGGCATCGTCAAAACCATACCAACGTTCCTTAAAAAAGAAATGACCACTCATTTCACCGGCCAATAAGGCATTCGATTCATTAAGCTTGGCTTTGATAAATGAGTGTCCGGTTCTCCACATGACGGGTGTGCCGCCATGGCGTTCAATCCAGGGTGCCAGATTGCGCGTACATTTGACATCAAAAATAATTTCCCCGCCTGGATTTCTGGATAACACATCAGCGGCAAACAGCATTAATTGGCGGTCAGCATAGATCATATTGCCTTCCTTGGTGACTATGCCGAGTCGATCGCCATCACCATCAAAAGCCAAGCCAATTTCAGCATCGGTGGTTGCCAATGCGTGAACCACATCTTGCAAATTTTCAGGTACAGATGGGTCGGGATGGTGATTGGGGAAAGTGCCGTCAACATCACAAAATAATTCTATGACTTCACAGCCCAGGTTGCGGTAGAGGTTTGGCGCAAATGCACCGGCAACGCCATTACCACAATCCACAACAATCTTCATGGATCGGGCAAGCTTAATATCACTGGTGATGCGGTTAAGATATGTATCAATAATATCGTATTCAGAATAGCTGCCTTCACCATGGCTCAGATCATTATTTTCTATACGTAAACGCAATTTCTGAATGTTATCCGCAGCCAGGGTTTCACCACCCAGAACAATTTTAAAGCCATTATATTCCGGCGGGTTGTGGCTGCCAGTAACCATTACACCGGAATATTGGCATAATTCATACGCCGTATAATAAAGTATGGGTGTGGCTACCATGCCAGTATCAATAACGTTAATACCGCTGCGTTGAATGCCGCGTGCTAAAGCTTGCGAAAGTTCTACGCCTGATAGCCGTCCATCACGGCCGATTGCTATGCATGTCAGATTACGTGCCCGTGCTTCTGAGCCAATAGCCTGTCCAATTGCTTCGACATTCCTGACCGTTAATGCTGTGCCAACAATGCCCCGAATATCATAAGCTTTAAAAATTTCACGCGGTATATCAGACATGTTTTATTGACAATCCATGAGATAACTTGATTAATTTAATGATGCCCGGCTAATGCCCCACCTTTGAGTGTGTAGTGCGTGCCACAATAAGGGCAGAGGGCTTCCCCTGTTGCTTCAATGGGTAAAAAAACACGTGGGTGGGTGTCCCATAATTTCATGTTAGGTGTCGGACAATGTAGTGGTAAATCATCGGTTGTGATTTCAATTTCGCGCGCTTTATTATCAGTCTGTTGGTTCATAGTAAATTGCTCCAGTGCAGCTTAATCAAATATAAGTGAGCCAATCGGCATGATTTTGTGCTTTGCCTTTGACGCAGTCAAAAAACATGGTTTGTAATTGTGTGGTTATTGGCCCACGCCTACCACATCCAATGGTGCGGTTATCCAGTTCACGAATGGGCGTGACTTCAGCAGCGGTGCCGGTGAAGAAAGCCTCATCAGCACAGTAAATTTCATCCCGCGTAATGCGTTTTTCAATAACAGGAACACCAATCTCCGCAGCCAGTTCAATGACAGAGGCGCGTGTAATGCCTTCCAGGCAAGAGGTCAGATCCGGTGTGAAAATTTTACCTTGCTTGATGATAAAAATATTTTCACCGGAACCTTCAGCCACATAACCATCGACATCAAGCAGCAATGCTTCATCATATCCATTTTGGGCAACTTCCTGATGTGCCAGGATAGAGTTGGCGTAAGTGGTTACAGATTTAGCACGGCACATGTTGATGTTGACATGATGACGGGTAAACGATGAGGTCTTAACGCGGATGCCGCTCTCAAGGCTCTCAGCGCCCAGGTAAGTCCCCCAGGACCAGGCGGCTATCGCCACATGAACGGACAATGTAGTGGCAGAAAGCCCCATGGCTTCAGAACCATAGAAAACAATTGGGCGGATATAACCTGAGTCAAGATTATTCTGTTTGATTACATCACATTGCGCTTGCATGATGGTGGCTTTGTCGTGCGGCATTTTCATCATGAAAATATGTGCCGAGTTGAAAAGCCGGTCTGTATGTTCCTGCAAGCGGAAAATTGCCGGGCCACGTGCTGTTTCATAAGCACGTATGCCTTCAAAAACACCTAAACCATAGTGTAGCGTATGCGTCAGTATATGCGTATTGGCATCCCGCCAGGGAACCATTTCTCCGTCATACCAAATTACGCCATCGCGGTCAGCCATTGACATCCAGGGACTCCCGAAAAAAATCTGTAAAAGCGTATTCTAACTTATTTTCTGTCTAGTACTCCTTCAACTTGATATTTTAGGGTACAGTCAGCGTAGGACACACGGCGGGATAATTTTGAAATGGGCGCTTTGTGGAAGGTGAAGCGATCAGCGTTTCTTTAGGGTACTTCTAAAAAACCAGATTTCATCCCAACTGCTGTGTTACAGAAAAAAAATTTATTGCTTACATATCAAACATATGCTGTGCTGCAAAATTTTTTCTGCACCTTGCATTTGGGCGAACTCTGAAACTTTAGAGGCGCCCTTTATGTTGTCGTGCCTAAAATCACTTCTCGATTTTTCAGGTCGTTTAAAATCTGGGTGCCGCCACTGATCACGACTTCCGGTTGCGGGTGATTAAGTTCGCTTGCTATTTGTTCAAGCAAGTATTGTCCACTGGCATTGTTATGCTCATCTATTAATTGTAATAGACGAGCCGTGACAGGATTTAACACCATAAAGTGTATGTCGTGCAGCTTATTCCGATGAACGACCAAATGTGTTTGATTGTCATCGGGTTCTGTTGGTTGAAATTGCGGACTGATTTTGTGGACTGGATAGTTGTAGCTCAACTGCCATGCCAAGGGTGAAATGACCGGCACACCTGTCAGAAGATCGCCTTCAGCGTTAATATTCGATACATCAATGTTTTCATCCAATATGGACAGTGCCAGTTCAACCCACTCATAGTGCGCCAGTTCAAGCATGAAAGCGGGGTCATCAGGATGTGGCGTGCGCTCAAGTTCCAGGTATTTAAGAAATTCCCGGGGCATTTCTGGGAACAGTGGTGTATGCGACAAATGATTGGCAAAATAATCACGCACCATACTGTGCCAGTGCTCATCTGAAGTGATTGTGCGCAATACTGGATAAGTGTTCGCGATAAAACCTTGTACATTGTTGTAAAACAAGTCGCGGTAGATTTTCATGCGCCGCTCTTCTACATCATCAGGGCGCGGATTCTTTTCCGAATTGCGAATATGTGCGGCAAAAGCATATTGCCGACGCACAAAATCAGGGCGTTCAGCCGTGTTGTATGTGGTCATTAGTGCTCCATCAAGTTTGTATTGATCGGTTCAGAACTGACCAGGTGATTCAATACTGCGTTGTGGTCTTTGAAAAGGGCTAGCCATTACCAGCGAGACGTGCCTTACGGTCAAGCTCTTCCCGGCTCGCTGAACCCATCAATACAAACTTGATGAAGTACTAGTTTGTTCCTGCCACTTCTGCTGTAAGCGATGAATTGTATCCACTTCTGTCACCAACTCAGTAAGCGGTGGGATATTAAAGTCCCGTTCTAACAATGTAGGGATCACACCAAAATGTTGGTAGGTTTTTTCGAGTAATT
>JAJFJK010000040.1 GCA_021774075.1 Nitrosomonas sp.
GTTAAATCACCACATTTCTATATCCGCGATAGCGGTATCCTGCACAGACTTCTTGGTATCAGCAACTATGATTCTTTGCTTTCTAATCCAATTCTTGGTAAAAGCTGGGAAGGGTTTGTAATTGAGAATATTATCTCTGTCTTGCCAAGCCAGGTGGAAGTTTATTTTTATCGCACGGCTGTAGGTGCCGAAATTGACCTGCTGCTCAAATTATCCAGCAAGGAATTGTGGGCGATAGAAATTAAAAGCAGTGTTGCACCCAAAATCAAAAAAGGATTTTATCTTGCCTGTGAAGACGTTAGGGCCACCAGAAAATATGTGGTCTATGGTGGAGTTGATGAATTTCCCATTGGAGATGGTACAGTTGTCATTTCCCTGAAAAGTTTGTTGACGAAACTACGAGAAATAGCCTAAAAAATTATTATGTTGCGCTCTCAGGTTATTACCAAGCTGCTGTTGTGAACCGCCCCGAGCTGTCACACAAGCAAACTAGGGTAAGAGAACGAGGGATGCGTCGGTTCAAATCGATGATGCAGGCTCAACGATTCCTGAGTGTACATGCTGCCGTGCACAATCTATCTAATCTTGACCGTCATCTGGTGCCTGCCAGCCATTATCGTCA
Source organism: Nitrosomonas sp. (assembly GCA_021774075.1). Taxonomy (GTDB): domain Bacteria; phylum Pseudomonadota; class Gammaproteobacteria; order Burkholderiales; family Nitrosomonadaceae; genus Nitrosomonas. The sequence goes on from JAJFJK010000040.1 coordinate 623, forward strand.
TTTGAGACAAAGAGCCTTTGCGTCTTGGGAAAATATTGCGTTAGCATAAAGACAGTAATTCTAGGGATTGACGCTCTACAAAAAGTTAACTTGGCAATACCAGATTACCGCACGAGACAGGAAGCTAAACAAAGCCAATTTGAAAATATCGAAGTGTTTTACAATCGGAAACGGTGACCTTCTTCACTGGATTATTTAAGTCCAGTAGATTTTGAGGTGAAATTTGCTTCTTAATATTCTTGTCCGTTAATTCGGGGGAAGCTCAATGTGTCCCTGGAACTCCACAGAATTCCTTGTTATACACCTCCTCGATTTAATCGATGACGGATAGTCTTTCCCGAGGACGCCTGTAGTGGACTTACTCCACATAACGCAGCTAATGCCGCTTCATTCTTTAAACGTTCTGGATTATCTCCTGCTACAGCAATAAGTATCACACTGCCGTTTGTGGCCCGACCCCAAACTGATTCCGAAGACGCTTCGCTGACTGATTCGTCAAATAATCAAGCGTTGAATCGAGTTCTTTTAGTTCTGCCGAAAGCATTAACCAGCGCTTAGCCAACAAACGAAGTGTTGCAGTTAATGTTTTAAGCAAAACATTGCCTTCTGCCTTCCGCAGCCGTGCACAGCCTGCTACGCAGAATATATGGCCCTGATTTAAATTTTAACGTTACCAATAAGAAGAGAGTATCTCATCAGGCACGCATCAAATAATGGAATTATTTTTGTTTATGGGCAGCATTTTTCATTTGATCTGATATAAGTCAAAGTTGCAGACTACTATTGCCGGTATCATAAAAAATAAGTTGGGGATGGGTGGTTATCTTTTGATATAGGAAAGCATAAAAAAGCGGGGGTTTTCTGCAGCGACAGACCTCAACAACACATAACATATTGAATAGTTAGCACCTTTAAATGTGTTCTTTGAGTATATTCTTATTGCGTTGATTGCTTGAAGATCAAAAGTTGATTGATTCTTTCTGAGGTGATCCAGATGAAATTAAAAACTCAAACTGACAATAAACTAGGGGTATCAGAAACCCTTCATGAAGTGTATGAAACCGGCCAACTGAGGCGCGCAAAGATGCACACATCTTGCCTTATAAAGGCAATAAATGACGAAAAAGTACTTACCCCCGCCCTTTGTAAGTTAATAGAAGCCAGTCTTGTTTTAAATACAACAAACACTAAAATTCTTGCTATTTGTCTATGGCGTTCACCAGCTACTATTCGGTCCGAATTTCAACAGATTCTTGTAATCTTTGGGGAGCACTACAAAAATTCAGGATTATACCTAATCGAAGATGAAGATTCTAAGCATATACACAGGTAGGCAACAGGGTGTCACCAAATTAAATTCTATAGTCGTAGCTTTAATACAAAGTTTGAATTTTACTTGGACCAGTGTCAAGGAGCTGCAGCATGTTAGATACGATTAAAAAAACTACGCGAAAATCTGGCGCCAAATCGCCTAAAAGCAAAAAAAGTACCTCGGCAAGTCAAGCTATGGATAGCAATAATGAAAAAGATTATCGCCAAATGATTGCTATTGCTGCTTATTACCGCGCTGAAAAACGGGACTTCAAAGACGGTGATGCTGTACAAGATTGGCTGGAGGCTGAAGCAGAAATAAACAGTACGAGCCACGCTTTGTAGAACAAAGCTAGATAGGGTTAAATTCCATAAAGGTACGTAATCGGTCACAGGATTTCTGCTATGCTGGGTTAAATCCTATGACAGCAAAGGGAGTTGAGGAAGCGAAAGTAGTTCTTAGTAGCTGGTTCGGATTAAATATGATTCAATCCAATGAAATGGAAGGTTTCTAGATAACAAAATAAAAACCCCCGGTTAAAAGGGAGTAAAACCGGGGGGAAATCGCCTTAATATCACATAAGATCCCGCCTTAGGGAGGGAAAGACGGGGAACAGTTAACTCTGTCTATTTAAGAGACATCAAAACTGTGGCACAAGTTCCGGTTTTATCTGGAAAAATTATTTCCGAGATGGTTTGTTGGAATTTACCCATTATAAGAGAAAGGACCCCGTTATGACTATTGCACTGATTGCTTTCGATGGCTCAGAGAATGCGATGCGCGCTATTGATAAAGTACTTGATACCATGGACACAAGTAAGCTGCATGTACATCTTCTCAACGTGTGCGAGCTGGTTCCAATTAATGAACTCATTTTCAGCCGAGATCCGGAATTAGCTATGTTGAACATAAGGAAGGTGCACGAAGAAGCGGGATTGGCAGTGCTGACACCCGCGAAAGCACGTCTCGAGAGTGCAGGCATCGCGTTCGATGCGCATGTATTAAGCGGCAATCCAGCCGAAGTCATCACCGACTCCTCGCGTAAGTATCACTGTGATTTGATCGTGATGGGAACGCGCGGTATGGGTACGATCAAGAATCTTCTGCTCGGATCAGTGGCGACTAAAGTCGTTCACCTCACCGAAAAGCCGCTGCTGCTCGTCAAATAATTGTGTCAACGCTGCTCCCGTTGTAAGGCGTAACAGGGACAGACCATGCCTGTGAATAGACCTATGTCTTAGATTATAAAAAACAATAATGCAGGAAGTAAAAACACCAAAGATACAGCCATCATGGCATCATATTTCCATTGATTTAGCGTTGGAAAAACTGGATACAGCTCCGGCGGGCTTGAGTCAGCATGAAGCTGAGGCGCGTATAAAAACGTATGGCCCCAACCGGCTACCGGATCCACCAAAACGTAGTAACATCATCCGTTTCTTGTTGCAATTTCACAATATCCTGATTTATGTGCTGCTCGGTTCTGCGGCTATCACGGCATTTCTGAATCATTGGATAGATACTTTCGTCATTCTCGCGGTAGTGCTAGCCAACGCAATCATCGGCTTCGTTCAAGAGGGAAAAGCAGAAAAGGCAATGAATGCTATACGGCGGATGCTAGCGCCCTATGCCTCGGTGCTGCGAAATGGCAAGCGCCATAGCATTGAGGGAGGTAAGCTCGTGCCCGGTGATATTGTGCTGCTGGAAGCAGGTGATAAAGTTCCCGCTGATTTGCGACTGCTAAAAACGCATGGTTTGCAAATACAGGAAGCAATTCTTACCGGCGAATCCGTGCCAGTGCAAAAGCAGATCGAACCTGTTCACGTCGATGCGCCGTTGGGTGACCGCTCCTGTATTGCGTTTTCCGGCACGTTGGTTACCTCCGGTCAAGGTAAAGGCGTGGTGGTAGGCACGGGCGCTTCCACCGAGATAGGGCGCATCAGCGGAATGCTGTCGAAAGTAGAAACACTGACCACTCCGCTGGTAAAACAGATGGAAAAATTCGCCCAATGGCTGACCATTTTCATTCTGATGACTGCTGTGTTTCTGCTGGTATATGGTTATTTTGTCGGTCATCATGAATTCACTGAGATGTTCATGGCAGTGGTGGGACTTACAGTTGCGGCTATTCCCGAAGGCTTACCCGCTGTGCTGACCATCACATTGGCTGTGGGCGTGCAGTCGATGGCGCGGCGCAATGCCATTGTGCGCCGGCTCCCTGCGATTGAAACCATCGGCTCAGTCTCGGTTATCTGCACCGACAAAACTGGCACGCTGACCCGCAACGAGATGATGGTTTCCTCGGTGCTAACGCACCAACATCTCTTCACTTTGGATGGCGTCGGCTATGAACCGCAGGGCACTGTATTACTGGAAAATGCGGAAATTTCTCCCACAGAATATATCGTTCTGGAAGAACTCGCCCGTGCTGCAACCCTGTGTAATGACGCAGCACTGCATGATCATGATGGTGTGTGGGCAGTGGAAGGTGATCCGATGGAGGGTGCATTACTAGCCTTTGCAAGTAAAATAGGCATTGAAATTCACAGGGAACAGGCGACATGGACACGTACCGATGCCATTTCTTTTGATGCTAAACACCGCTTTATGGCAACGCTGAATCATGACCATGAACACCACGCGTTTGTGTTCATAAAAGGCGCGCCGGAGCAGATTCTTGCCATGTGTAAAAATCAAAGTATTGCGGACGGGAATGTGGAGCCGCTAAACAAAGCTTATTGGCAAGAAGAGGTGGATAGCATCGCTACCCTCGGTCAGCGCGTGCTGGCATTCGCTGTCAAACCCGTGAAATCAGTGCAAACGGTGCTGGAACATACAGATGTTGAAAATACACTCACGCTGCTTGGTATGGTGGGCATGATTGATCCGCCACGAATTGAAGCAATTGCGGCGGTAGCGGAATGTCACACAGCCGGTATTCGCGTGAAAATGATTACTGGCGATCACGCCAAGACAGCGGCCGCCATCGGCAAGCAAATTGGCCTGCAAAACTCAGATAAGGTTTTAACCGGGACTGATCTTGATTGGATAGATGACGCCTCTTTGAAAGAGGCAGTGCTGGAATGCGATATCTTCGCCCGCACTAGCCCGGAGCATAAATTGCGCTTGGTAATGGCATTGCAATCACACCGCATGACGGTGGCTATGACAGGCGACGGAGTAAACGACGCACCTGCGCTAAAACGCGCCGATGTAGGTATTGCTATGGGCAGAAAAGGCAGCGAAGCTGCTAAGGAAGCAGCGGAGCTAGTGCTGGCAGACGACAATTTCGCTTCCATTGCCAGCGCTGTGCGTGAAGGTCGCACAGTGTACGACAACATCAAAAAAGTCATCAGTTGGACACTGCCCACTAGCGCAGGGGAAGCAATAACCATTATAGTGGCATTGCTGTTCGGCATGGCGCTGCCGATAACCCCGATTCAGATTTTATGGATTAATCTGATTACCACTATAACATTGGGCGTTGCACTAGCTTTCGAGCCAACTGAGAAAAACACTATGCGCCGCCCGCCGCGTCCAAGAGGAGAACCGCTGCTCAGTGGCGAACTAGTATGGCACATTGCGCTGGTGTCCATGTTGTTCCTCTGTGGTGTCTATGGTATATACACTTACGCGATTGACCGGGGTTACAGCATAGAATTAGCACGCACTCTTGCGGTGAATACGCTGGTGATAATGGAAATTTTCCACTTGTTTTTTATCCGCAATATCTACGGCACATCGCTTACCTGGAAGGCAGTGCGCGGCACTAAAGTGGTATGGATGACGGTGATCGCTGTAACAATGGCACAACTCGCCTTTACTTACTTGCCACCCTTGCAGACACTATTTACCTCGGAAGCAGTACCCTTCCTAGATGGACTGCTAGTCATCGGCATTGGTGTTGCGCTATTTGCCATTATCGAAACCGAGAAACAGATCCGCTTGCGTTTTATTACCATCAAATCATGAAATAAATAATGAAGGACGACAATATGCAAAGGTTTAAAGATATTCTCTGTGTTGCAACATCTGGTTCTATCGATCACATTGCGTTGGAGCGAGCTGTTGTTCTGGCGGAAAATAACCAAGCGTATCTTACGGTTGTCGAGTTAATCGATGAATTGCCGCATAATACAGAGCTAATCGCTCACGCTCAGTCGATCGAGGAACTACAGGCAAAGTTAGTTGCAGGGCATCGACAGGGATTAGAAAAGATGGTGGCACCTTGGAGCAGAAATGTTGAAATAAAAACCAAGGTACTTATCGGTATACCATTTTTGGAAATTATCCGCGAGATTCTTCGTAACGGTCATGACCTGGTGATTAAGACAGCTGAAAGTGGTGGACTACTGGATCGAGTGTTTGGTAGTGATGATATGCACTTGTTACGCAAGTGCCCGTGCCCCGTATTGTTAGTCAAACCGGAATCACCCAAAACATATCAACGGATATTGGCAGCCGTGGATGTCGATGGTCACTATCCGCCAGAAGAGTTAAAAGCAAGACATTTACTTAATCTTCAAATTCTTGAAATGGCAAGTTCATTGACACTAGCCGAGTTTGCCAAGCTGCACATCGTTTATGCGAGGGATGCTTTGGGTAAACAGATATTGCAAGATGCGCCTGTAGATTTGTCGGAGGATAGAATCACTACCATCTTCGAGAAGACAAGATTACAAAACAAGCAAAACTTGAACGCATTAATGGATGAAGTAATTGCCAAGTTGGGACAGGAGACCTCAGAGTATATCAAACCTCAAACACACCTGCTGGAAGGCTTGCCACGCAAAAATATTCCAGCGCTCTCCAAGGAGATTAAGGCCGATCTCGTGGTCATGGGTACAGTCGCTCGTACCGGTATTTCGGGTTTCTTTATGGGCAATACGGCAGAGGCCATTCTCAATCAACTCGATTGTTCCGTACTTGCAATCAAACCTCTGGGGTTTAAGACACCGGTTACCTTGGAAGATTAGTGGGCATGTATATCTGCATCTGTGATCCCTTATTTATTGCCCCCATGACAAGATTTAAGCCTGGGATCCGCGTGTTAACGCGACACTAGAGCGGTGATGCTCACTTGATTAGGGTCACCGGCACGCTCGCGAGATGCACAACGCCAGTGGCGACCGATCCGAGCACCAGCCCCTTCACGGAGCCCATGCCGCGCGTACCCATAACAATGCCGTCGGCACTCACCTCCTGCGAATAATGCGCGATCGTTTCTGCGGCCGATCCCACGCGCACCTCACTATGGTAACTAATGTTTGAATCGAGCAGCAGACTCTCGGCAATCTGGATCGTCTTGCCTCCCTCGGCGGCGTAATATGCTTGGAGCATATCTTCCGTGATCAGCTTCTCGGGCCAGAACGAAGGTGCTGGTGTCTGAACATTGAGCAGCTCAATCTCCGTCGTGCCGCATCGCTTGGCGAACTCAATTGCGTAGTGCAGCGCCCGCTTTGCCTGCTCCGAGCCATCCACTGGGATGAGTATCCTGTTCATCGGTCTTGCCTCCAGAGTATTGAAAAAATAAAAGCCCTCCCCCATACAGCAAGAATGTACCGGGGAGCGCTAATTATCTGACTCCATGGCTTCAGTGTACTTGCCATAACGTGCGATACCATTGAGTCTGGCGCGTTGGTATAATGCCGCTTGAGTTTTTTGGGCATTCGCTGAATCACCTTTCCATACCTGCAATGCTGGCTCTTGCAACGCACGCCCATAAGAAAAAGATAATTCCCAGGGTTGTGAGTCCAACTGGTTCATTGCATTGAGGTTAGCCGTTGCTGCTTTTGGCGACAGGCCGCCGGAAAGAAAATTGATACTGGGAACGGCTGCTGGTACCGTGCGACGCAATATTTTGACGGTTTGCATGGCAACTTCGTGTGGACTTGCCTTTTGTGGATTCAGTTTGCCCGGCACCATCATGTTCGGCTTCAACAACATGTGCTCTAATACGACATGATGCCTATGCAGGGCATGGAACACTTCATGAAACACGGCTTCGCTGACTTCTGCACAGCGGGTTAAGCTATGATCACCATCAATCAATACTTCAGGTTCCACAATGGGCACCAGACCCTGTGCCTGACAAATAGCGGCGTAACGCGCCAGGACTTCAGCATTGGCTTGAATGGCGAGTAGACTTGGCGTCGTCTCAGTGATGTGATAGACATCGCGCCATTTAGCAAAACGAGCGCCTTGTTCTTTGTATCGCTTTAAACGCAGCTCAAGTCCGTCCAAACCCTGGGTGATTTCATCCCCTGGTGCATTAGGTAGGGAGAGTTTTCCTTTATCAACTTTGATTCCCGGAACAATATCTTGCTGCACGCACAATTCAGGCAACATAATGCCATCATCAGTGCGTTGCCCGAGAGTTTCCTCAAACAATATAACCCCGCTGATGAACTCACCCAGATCCGGAGTTGCCAGTATCAAACCTCGGTAAGCTCGGCGATTTTCCTCGCTCGATTCAACATCAATGGCCTGAAAACGTTTGGCTATGGTCGGGTTACTTTCATCGGCAGCAAGAATGCCCTTGCCCTTCTGTACTAGCGCGTCGATGGTTGCCTGAAGTTCGTCTTGAATATTCATAATGCTCCCTCTGTAGTTTTGATGTAATTGTCTGGCCCCGTCAGGTTAGGTTGATGCAAAAAGCCTGCTAAAACTTGTATAGGTGTTTTGTGTTTTAGCGCTGTTTGATGCCTTTTTACTGCATTATTGGGGACGTTTGATTGTTTCAGGTTTTCGATAAATAAATCCTTTCTGCGTGGCAGGCATTTGTCAGCATTTGCTGTCATTTCAACCATATTTTCTAAATCTCGGCGGCGAATACGGCCTCGATACGCGGTACGACCTGCTGCTTCCTTGACATGAAGTCGGGCAAGTAGATTGTGCCGTTTTCGGTAGTCCCGAATGCCCGCTCGAATATTCCATTAGTATGGGCCATCAACAGTCAGTCACCAGTTTCCAGTGAACGGCTGGTCAACTTTAAAAAACGGACGTTCGTATCGCCAGCTTAACTGGAAGGCACTTTTTTTGCGCTTGTCCGAGTTGAAGGTTTTGTTATATTCGGTATTGTTGAGACGATATTTCTACCTTGTTTTTTTGACAAATATAGCGCTTCATCTGCTCGTTTATACAGAGTATCTTTGTTGTCATTGGCATCTAGTTTTGCGATACCAATGCTCACTGTTACTTTAGTTGTCCCTAATATATGGCTTTGAGAGATTCTTTTACAGATATTTTCTCCAACTCTCTTTGCTTTCTCCAGATCTGTTTCAATGAATATAATGGCAAATTCATCACCACCCAGTCTGCATATGGAATCTGTTTGCCTAACCGCACAACTAATTTCATGTGCAACATGTTTTATTACATCGTCTCCTCTATTGTGACCGAATGTGTCATTAATGTTTTTCAAAAAATCTATGTCAAGAATCGCTAATGATAGATTTCTTTTATATC
>JAJFJK010000005.1 GCA_021774075.1 Nitrosomonas sp.
TGGCGACACGCTATCTTGGGAATTATCTGGGGTGGCATCGAATGATTGATCGTCTCGGTCGAAACATTACACCAACTTTCTGTTTTCTATCAGCTCTTGGGAAAACAAGGCAATTTCAACAATTAATTGCGACATAGCCAAAAAAATCTCTCATACAGCAACTCCTCACTGGAAAAAAACGCCTTCCGGGCTTTAATAGGAAGTGGGCTAAAGTAAGGTTTGAAGATGTTCTTGATATTGAGATAGGTGGTACACCATCTAGATCAAATCCAGAATACTGGGACGATCAAAAAGTTACTCAAAATCGCTGGTTATCTATCCGTAACTTGAAAGGAAATAAGATATTAGATACAAGCGAGTATATTTCTGACCTTGGAGTAAAAAATAGCAATGTAACGCTCATTCCTGCTGGAACAATAGTTATGAGCTTTAAACTTACAATTGGCCGTTGTGCATTCTTAGGAGTCGATAGTTATACAAATGAGGCAATAAGTGCACTTATTATTAAGAATCCAGATGAGCTTGATAATGGTTATCTGTTTTATGCTCTTGATGTAGTGGATTTTGAAAAGGAAATAGATCCAGCAATTAAAGGGAAAACGCTAAATAAGGCGAAATTGAAGCGACTACGTTTAAGGCTGCCTGAATTAAAAGAACAACAAAAAATTGCTTCTGTCCTATCTGCTGCTGATAAAGAAATCGAAACTTTGCAACAAAAACTCAAATGTCTGAAACAAGAGAAAAAGGCTCTGATGCAGCAACTCTTTACCGGCAAATGTCGCGTGAAAATTGATGAGGATGAAATCCCTCCGAAGGAGGCTGCCCGTGCCTAATATTATTTCATTTGAAGAAGCAATTGCGGATTCGAGGCAATATTCAAAACGCCATTTATTATTAGGTAATGGCTTTAGTATAGGTTGTCGCGCCGATATTTTTCATTATGCATCGCTTTATGGCGAAGCTGATTTTTCAGGTATTCCAGAAGCACAGAACATTTTTGAGGCATTGGATACTCAAGATTTCGAAGTGGCAATTAAAGCACTTGAAAGTGGAGCAAAGATTTTTCCTATTTATGTGCCTAACGATTCCAGTAATGTTCAAATAATGAATGCTCATGCTCTTGCTTTGAAAGAACTGCTAGTAACTACTATCGCAAAAAATCATCCGCCGAACCCAAATGCAATAGAAGATCACAAATTTTGGGCATGTCGCAAATTTTTAAGACATTTTTTAGCATCTGACAAAGGTGGGCATGTCTTCACTTTAAACTATGATTTACTCCTGTATTGGGCATTGATGCATGGCGACAACCCATTTGATAGAGGTGTGGTTGAACTCAAGAAAAATGACAGCTTCGGAAATGACGAAGATGATCCAGAAGCAGATTATGTGGTCTGGCAAGGCGAAACAGCCGCCCATAGTGCAAACGTGCATTTTCTTCATGGAGCACTTCATCTCTTTGACTCTGGTGCAGAGCTTCAGAAATATACTTGGGTTCGTAAGGGTAACCCTTTGGTTGAACAAGCTCGTACGGCGATAGAAGAGAACAAGTTCCCATTATTTGTCGCGGAAGGATCGAGCATACAAAAGAAAAATAAAATTCGCCATAATGCGTATCTTTACCAGTGTTTTAAGGTTCTAACTTCCAACGCTGAAACTGGCACACACTGTTTTTTCTTATTCGGTCATTCGTTAGCTGAGAATGATAGCCACATTCTTAATCGACTAGGCCGTGGCCGTTTCAAAAAATTATATGTTGGAATTTTTGGTAATGCTGAAACGCCTGAAAATCAAAAAGTGATTGCACGTTCTAATAAAATTGCAGCACAAAGGAATTATAAATATCCACTCGAAGTTTCTTTTTTCGATTCCTCAACCGCGAATGTGTGGGGAAGCAGCTAATGACCCTTAACCAAGAATTACAGAAAGAAAACAGATGGTTAGAACATTGTCAAAATTTTCTCTTGAATTATTCTGTGGTTTGCCGTTATACTGAACTTAACATAGCTGCCACGCCTCTTAACAATGCGCAACCTTGGCGGCTTTTTTTATGCCCGCATTCTGGAGGTCTTAATGACTGAGACTTACCAGAAACCCGCCCTTACATTCAACGATCAGTTAGAACACCTCAAAAAACGTGGTTTAATCGTCAATGATCAAGCTCACGCATTGTCTCAACTCAGCACTATCAGCTATTACCGTCTGAGCGCCTATTGGTATCCATTCCGCATAAGAGATCAACATGGCAATATAAGCAGTAATTTCATTGAAGGCACCCGCTTTGACGATGTCATCAGCTTGTATGAATTTGATCGTCATTTACGTTTGCTGGTTATTGATGCCATTGAGCGCATTGAAGTTTATTTGCGCACGTTAATCACCTACCACCTTGGGCATAGTTATGGTGCTTTTGGTCATACTGATCCTCAAAATTTTCACCCTCAGTTTGATCACGCCCCATGGCTTTCAAAACTGGAGGATGAAGCAAAACGTTCCAGTGACGCCTTTATAAGCCATTACAAAAACAAGTATTCTGGATTTCCCACCATGCCAATCTGGATGATAACGGAAGTGATGTCACTTGGTAGTTTGTCTTTTTGTTATAAAGGATTGAAACACAGTGATAAGAAAGTCATTTCAGGTGAACTTGGGCTGCACCATAAACGTTTAGCAGACTGGCTGCATAAACTGACTTATGTACGAAATGTATGCGCTCATCACAGCAGATTATGGAACCGCGAACTTGCTATACGGCCTGAAACTTCAAAAGACCCAGAATGGAACCCACCTGTTACCCCGCGTAATGACAGAATCTTCTATATTCTATTAATGCTCCGGCATTTACTTAAAACAACGAATAATGGTGATAACTGGTGCAAACAATGCAATGAGCTAATAGAGCCGATTGTTGCACAAGATAAATGGCGCTTGGCAATGGGAATGCCTAATAATTGGAAGGAGCATCCAATATGGAAGTAATGCTCCCTAAATTCCAGGAAGAATACAGCGCCAAAATTCCGGCGCTCACTTTGCTGCATAATCTGGGCTGGACTTTTCTTTCTCCTGAGCAGGCGTTATCAGCCCGCAACGGAAAAACCGGTGAAGTGGTTATGCGCGAAGTGTTGCGAAATGAGCTGCGCAAGCGCCGCTATGTTCTTGCCGGGAAAGAACGCGCTTTTTCCGAGCAGGCCATTGATAACGTCATTGCTGAGCTTTGCAGCCCGGCCTTGAACGAAGGCTTGGGCGTGGCCAATGAGAAAATCTATAACCACCTGCTATATGGCATGTCGGTCAAAGAATTTGTCGACGGTAAGAAAATCAATCCAACGCTTCAGATCATCGACTGGGACAACACTGGCAATAACAACTTTTTGTTTACCGAAGAGTTCAACGTACAAAGAACTGGCGGAGTGGATCACCGCAGACCCGATATCGTTTGTTTTGTGAATGGCCTGCCGCTGGCTGTTATTGAGGCCAAGCGCCCAGATAATCATGCCAATAAAGGCCCGACAATTGACGAAGGTGTTTCGCAAAATATCCGCAACCAGCGCAATGACGAAATTCCGCATTTGTTTTCCTATGCGCAGTTGCTCTTTTCCATTAATGGTGCGGAGGGACGTTATGGAACACAAGGCACACCTTCCAAATTCTGGGCACCTTGGCGCGAAGAAGATATCCATGAGCCAGAATTTTATGCGCTTAAAAATAAAATACTGGATGCTGGTGCCAAAGCGACGTTGTTTGCGCACCGGCCAAGTCAGGATCAGACATGGTATGAAAATCTGATTGCTGGTGGTGAATTGGCTGTGACTGAACAAGACCGGCTTTTGATCAGCTTGCTATCCCCCGCCAGATTGTTGGAAATGACTCGGTTTTATGTGCTGTTTGATAAAAAAATTGGCAAAGTCGCCGCGCGTTACCAGCAGTTTTTCGGGATCAAACGTTTAATTGAACGCATTAACACCAAAGACAAACAAGGCGCACGGCAAGGCGGTGTGATCTGGCACACCACCGGCTCGGGCAAATCCTTTACCATGGTGTTTTTATCCAAGACCTTAATCCTGCATGAATCCCTGAAGCAATGCCGCATTGTTTTGGTGACAGACCGTGTTGATCTGGAAGGACAACTCAGCAAAACCTTCAGTACAGGTGGAGAACTTGCCAGCAAGAAAGACAAAGCTGCGGCTATAGCCACTTCGGGCAAGCGTCTGGCAGAGCAAATTGCTACAGGCAATGAACGCATTATTTTCACGATTATCAATAAATTCGCCATCGCTGCCAAAATGCCGGAATGCCACAACCCAAGCTCCGACATTATCGTGCTGGTGGATGAAGGCCACAGATCCCAGGGCGGTGAAAACTATATCCGCATGCGCCGTGCACTGCCCAATGCGGCCTTTGTCGCTTTCACCGGCACACCGCTGCTGAAAGACGACAAAACTACCAATAAATTTGGCCCGATTGTTCATGCTTATACCATGCAACGGGCAGTAGAAGATAAAGCTGTTACCCCGTTGCTTTACGAAGAGCGTATTCCTGATTTGGATGTGAATGAACGTGCAATTGATAGCTGGTTTGAGCGTATTACTGAAGGACTGACCGAAGATCAAAAAACAGATCTTAAGAAAAAGCTCGCTAAGAAAGGCCATGTCTATCAGTCCGAAGATCGCATTCGCCTAATTGCCTATGATATTGCCAATCACTTTGTCAAAAATATCGATGAAGGGCTGAAAGGTCAGCTCGCCTGTGACAGCAGATCGTCCGCAATTAAGTACAAGCAATTCATGGATGAACTGGGTTTGTTTGAATCGGCAATTGTCATGTCAGCACCGGATACGCGGGAAGGCAACACGGAGGTGGATGAATCTGGCGTTCCTGAAGTAGCAAAGTGGTGGAAAGAAAATGTGGGTGCGCAGGATGAGAAGGCTTACACAAAGAACATCGTGGATCGGTTTGAAAAGGATGATGATCTTAAAATCTTGATCGTGGTCGATAAATTGCTGACCGGCTTTGATGAACCCCGAAACACTGTGCTCTATATTGACAAGCCGCTCAAGGAACACAGCCTGATTCAGGCTATCGCGCGGGTAAATCGTTTGCATCCTAAAAAGCAATTTGGTCTGCTGATTGATTATCGCGGCATTCTGGCTGAACTCGATACCACCATCGCCAAATATCAAGATTTAGCCAGCCGTACGCAAGGCGGCTTTGATATCAGTGATATTGAAGGTCTCTATCAGCAAATGAGCACTGAATATAAAAAGCTGCCACGTCATTATGCAGATCTGTGGGCGATCTTTAAGGATGTTAAAAACAAGGGCGATATTGAACAGTTGCGCCAGGTCATTGTGCCGCGTATGCAGGAGCAAAATGGCGAAATGATTGATGTTCACCTGAAAGTCCGTGAAGATTTTTATGACCGCTTAAGCGAATTCACCAATTGCCTCAAGATTGCGCTGCAATCTGCCGGTTTTTATGAAGACAAGAGCTTTTCGGAAGATGACCGCAGGCATTACAAGGAAACGGTCAAACAATTTACCGCCTTGCGCCAACTGGCCAAGACGGATGCCGGTGAAACCGTCGATTATGACGAATATGCTGATCAGGTTAAAAAACTAATGGATAAGCATGTTGTAGGTGTGGAGGTCAGAGAACCCGATGGCGTCTATGAAGTCAACAAGATGGGCAAAGCCACTGACCCAAAAGAATGGTCGGAAGACAAAACACGCAATGAAACCGACATCATCAAAACCCGCATCACGCGCATGATCGAACAAAGCTTGCGCGATGATCCTTATGCGCAGGAAGTTTTCTCCAAACTCTTGAGGAGAGTCATCGAAGAAGCTGAAGCGTTATTTGATCACCCGCTCAAGCAATATATGCTGTTCAGGGAATTTGAAGAAAAGGTTGAAAAACGAGAGGTTGATGGCCTGCCGGACAAATTTTCTGACAACAAACACGCACAGGCGTATTACGGCGTGCTAAAAATGATGATCGGTGAAAATCTTGCAACTATTGATGATGTGACATCGGATCGCTGGGTAGAACTCTCATTCAAAGTGGATGAGATTATTACCAATGCAGTCGCTGAGTATTCAATCAATCCGCAAAATATTGAAGCTGAAATCCGAAAAAAACTTCTGCCTCTGATTTTTGCCGAATGCAAGAAAATTGGCTCCGGGATGGATCAAGCCAAATCGATGATTGAGCGGATTGTGCAAGTCGTGCGGGAAGGTTTAAATCGATCATGAACCCTCTCGTCCAGCAGAAAAAAGCTTCTATTCAATATGGCGATGTTTCAATTGATTTCGCCATTGAACCCAGATCAACGGACACCCCAAAAGTTCTGATTAAAGTTCACCCGGATTGCCGCGTGGTTGCACACGCTCCGCCTATGGCTTCACATGATGAGATCATGCAGGCTGTAAAAAAACGCGCAAGATGGGTTTTCCGACAAATGCGCTATTTTGAAGGCCAACGCGAAAATATTCTCCCGCGTCATTATGTGAGCGGTGAAAGTCATTTCTACTTGGGCCGCAGGCATTTGCTAAAAGTGCAGGAAGTTGCTCAATCAACACCGGAAGTGAAACTTCTGCGTGGTGTACTCGAAGTAAAAACCAGAACAGCCAAACCTGAAAAAATAAAATCCCTTCTCTTTGATTGGTACAAGGCACGAGCAAGAGAAGTTTTCGAACGTAGGCTAGATGAAGTAATTTCACAAACGCTATGGGTTAAAGAAAAACCGCCGATAAGACTATTATCCATGCAAACCCAATGGGGCAGCTGCTCACCAAAAGGACAGTTAACCCTCAATCCTCATTTGGTAAAAGCCCCCAGAGAATGTATTGATTATGTATTGCTGCATGAACTTTGCCACATAGCAGAACATAATCATTCTGAAAATTTTTATCGGTTAATGAAGCAAGTAATGCCACATTGGGAAAAAGTGAAAGAAAGGCTCGACGGGATGGCTTTTTATTATTTGAATGATGTTTGAGTTTGTTAATTTATACGATGCCCTTCAAGCAAGAAACAGGCATTTAAACATATCACATCTAGTTCCTAAAAATATAAAAGGACAAAAATATAAACAAACTATATCTATTTGATATGAGTGCACGAGATGATTTTAGCAAGCCAGTTAAGAAGCAATTAGCCGACCGAGTTCGTCATGCCTGCTCAAATCCCGGTTGTGAAACCCCGACAATGGGGCCGGATTCTGGTGAAGAAAAGACGATAAACATTGGCGTAGCAGCGCACATTACCGCTGCGGCCACGGGCGGAAAGCGTTACGATCCCTCATTAACGCCTGATCAACGGAAAAGCATATCGAATGGGATATGGCTTTGCCAGTCTTGCTCCAAGCTCATTGATTCTGATGAGCAGCTATTTCCGGTTGAAAAACTGAGAGGCTGGAAAAGATCTGCCGAACAAAAATGTCTCGAAGCTATAGTATCGCCCAAGTTCAAGCGGTCTTCCATACCGACCGAAACCTCGGCTGACCTAGATTTTGTAAAACAACTTGGACTGCCGACCAATATTGATTTGCAGGCACATTTAAAACAAATGATCGATGCGGCCAAAGCAGATTTATCAGCTTTTAAGGGTATGCCAAGCTGGCCTAGTGACCCTGTTGAGCTTGATTTAAAGATTACGGGCGATCAAGGCAGCCAGAGGTTTGATGTGCATGGTCTGGCAGCTGCCATTGAGACTTTTAATGAAATTTCAGTAACAGCGGCTCCGGGAACGGGCAAAACAACAACGCTTCTCCAGCTTGCGGAAGTAGCGCTTGAGGAAAATAATTTTGTAGCTGTTTTTATGCCGTTAAGCGAGTGGTCAACTCAAAATAGCACTTTTTTTGAATGTGTGATTAAAAGAAAAGCTTTTCATGGAGCTAAACCCGAGCATCTTATGCTGCTTGCTCACCATGGTCGATTGATTTTGATTTTGGATGGTTGGAATGAGCTTGATCCAGCATCGCGGCGGCGCGCTATTGATGAAATTAAGACGTTACAGCGCGATTTTCCAGATATTCGATTCATAGTTAGCTCTAGACAGAAAGAATTTGATAATCCGATTTTTGGGCCGGAAGTACATATCGGGGAGCTTTCTGAAGATCAGCAATTAAGTGTTGCAAAAACATTGCGTGGCTCAGAAGGTGAAGCGCTTATGGATCATGCATGGCGTACGCGAGGTGTTCGAGAATTGGTTGCAACGCCATTGTACCTCATGACTTTATTGGCCCAAACCATGGGCAACGAGTTACCAAAAACCAAAGAAGAAGTGCTGAGGATTTTTGTCTCAGAACATGAAAATGACGCTAAAAAAGCTTCGTTATTAAGGGATAACTTCGAGGGTTGTCACAGAGAAGCTTTAACGGCAATTGCTGTTGGAGCACAGTACACAGCGACAACTTCGGTTTCCTGTTCTAGGGCGCGCACTATTTTGACAGAGGTAGAGAAGAAGCTCCAAGATGCAGGACAAATCAAAGAGTTTCCAAAGCCCATAAACGCTATCGATTTATTGGCTGATCTTCATATGATCGTGCGAACAGGTGGCGATGAGGGCAGTCTTTCTTTTCAACACCATCAATTTCAAGAGTGGTACGTATCATTTAGGGTTGAGGAACTCATGATTGCTGCTGAGTCCGGGGATAGCACAGCTTTGAAGGCTTTGAGAGAGGACATGCTCAATATTCCTGTGTGGGAAGAAGCTATATTATTCGCTTGCGAGAGGTTGTCGCGTGAAAGCCAAGTAGGTGCAGAAGCCGTTGCGTTTTGTGTGCTTGAAACGATGACCATTGATCCCATTCTTTCAGCTGAAATTATTTATCGTTCATCTGATGATGTTTGGGAGCTTACAAAAGACACAATTATGGCTTTTGTTGATAAGTGGCACGTACCGGGGAAAATAGACCGTGCCGCTCAATTTATGGCGCACAGTGGGCGCAGTGAATTTTCATCGCTCATTTGGCCTTTGATCGCCGATGAAAGTAATCAAGTCTCGCTTCTGGCCTATGCTGATATATTTAGGCCGAGTGTGCTGGGCTCTGATTTAGAGCAAAATATTTCCGAATTATCCGAAGAAAAGCGTAAGCATGTTGTTTCTGATATTGCCAGCCACAGCGGAATGGACGGAATCGAGCTTGCAACAAAATTGGCGTTGGTCGAAGAAAGTGCAGCTGTGAAAGTCTCTGTGATTGAGGCCCTGCAATTTAGGCGCGCAGATCGTTTTGTTTCTGAGATTTTGCGTACTGCACCTGATGAGGTTTGGTCTTTATTGGCTAAAAGCTGGTGTGCCAAAGAGATTGCTGATCCTGAGGCATCCGAACGATTGGAAAAGGAACAAGAGAAGGTTATGGCAGAGGTTGCCGATCCTTTTCAAAAAATACACCTTCTATTAAATTCTGGGGTTAGAAGCCCCGGAATCGGGCAGAAAATTGGCTCTATAATTGAAGAAGTTGATTTTTCTGAGAGGCGGGATAATGATAGATGGACACTTCATCAGGCGCACGAAGCTTACCCAGAGGCTGTAAATAACGCGTTAATTAAGCAGCTCGAAGAGGGGCGCAAATTACCTTATGGCTCAGAGAATTTTTTGCAGGCCGCAGGCTTGATAATTGATGACGGCCCGCTTGTCGAGCTTGTAATGCAGCCTCAAAGCGAAGAAGGAGTAAGGACAATGGCAGCGGCAATCATTGGCCCTAAAACAGTTGGGCTGTTGATTGATCAGATTGTTGAAGTGAGCGCACAAATGAGGGCTTCTAGCAGGCCTTTTGATGAAGCGTTGAGTAACAAGTACCATGGGCTATCACGATTAATTTCTTGCACTAGTGTTAATCCTTTTATTGAAGCAGTTACGGAGCGCGAGCAGGTGGAAGATGTGCATGAAATTGCACTGTTGGCCGATCTTTTGGCCCGTCATGGCGATAAAACGGAGAAGGAGTTATTAAAGCTGGATGCAGAGACTCACAACAGTGCAGTTTTTGTTTTTAATAACTGGTCTGAAACTCTCTTGGCTTCTTCTGATGCAACCCGTGCTCAATTTGCAGAGATGGCGAGAGCCATTGAGCGTTTGGCATCCCCCCAATTCGTGCCTGTGCTTCAAAAATTGCTTGCCGAAGATTTGAAACGCAGAGATCAGGCCAAGAAAGAGCGCGAAAAAGCACGCACACAAGGAAACAACATTGATAATGATGCTCACATGTCTTGGACGCTTCAGTATAGGCGAGCATTCGCTGCTATTGGGGATGATCAGACCATAGAGTTGATGAAGTCTTACCTGCCTGATCCAGAGTTTGGCTTCGATGCGGCTTGTGTTTTGAAATCCATTTGGGAGAAGAAGCAGCCACCAGTGGAAAATGAGCGTTTCCTTAAATCTTGGCCAGATTTTTCAGTGGTGGGGGATCAGCGTATCGAGCGTCAGTCTCATGATAACAATATTGAAACGGCAGAGTTTGTTGATGACATTTTGGCCACGGTTGAGGGTCTTTTGAAGAAGGATTGCGACGAAAAGGCTCAAAAGCACGCTTTACAGTTGGTTAAGATTGCATTCAGCATGCCTTACAAAGACAAAGACAAAGACAAAGACAAAGACAAAGACAAAGACAAAGACAAAGACAAAGACAAAGACAAAGACAAAGACAAAGACAAAGAGGAGATGATTGACCGGCTTTTAAAGCTGCCATTTTCTGCCGCTGCCAAACAAGATTTTCTGACCGTTCTTGTGCTTGCTGGTGAATTTATTCGCGCTGATCTTGTGCTTGAAGGAATTAACGACTTTTTTGAGGAGGCAAAAGAGAAGGTATGGATGTTGTTAGATCAAGGTGGACGACGGTGGCAATTGAACAACTGGCTCAGACTGTTACCTTTTTCGGACCGACCTGAAGCCTTGATGGATGCTTTAGAAAAACTTGATGATCGACACAAAGAGCCATGGAACATGCGTGATATTCTTTCTGCTCTAGGGCATGCGCCGTCCACTGAGTCCGAAAAAATATTGGGGCAATTGGCTGAACAAGATGAAAGGTTCTTAAGTGAATATGGTTGGCTTGCAGCACTAACTTGCGGCAAGACCATTTCTGCGGCTCGAATATTGCTGGAGCTTGTATGCAACGGTTCTTTTCTCAATCAAAGAGGGCGTACCGATACAAGCGATTTAGGCAAAAAGTTGGCCGGTTTTATGGTTTTGCATGATGAATTTAGAGCTGAGGTTTATGAGAAGTATCAAGCTTTAGCTGGGGGTAGGTCAAAAGCTATTCTGGAATATGCGATCACCGAGGCCGCAGATGTTGATGGTGTTGTTCTACTTGTAAAAGACGGTGCTGCACATAATAAATCATTTGATCAAACAGGCATTTATTCTGCGTTACGCAATATTTTAGTGGGACAGAAAGAATCTGTTGATTGGAAAGGTATGCAGGAGCTTTATCGATTGTCTGTTCCAGATTTGAGAAAAAGATTGTTTCAAATGGCTGTGAGCGGGAGTGAAGCTGAGGCACGGCTTGCAGCGGAATGCCTTGTAAGAACGGACAATACACGTGATTTTTATATTGCAGAGTCAGAGCCACGCCACCCCGATATTGAAAGTGGCGTTCCGTGGCCTTTAATAAAGTCGATGGTGCGCAGATAATAAAAAACTGAACCTGTAGTCGAAATATATGGAGAAGCTCGGTAATCGAGCTTGCAGCTTTCGTTTATCGTCTGTGCATTTTTTCGGATTTATAAAAGGTTGGGATCAGCGCGCCATTCTTTACGGAAAGGCGGTAAAAGCTGGTTACTTTGATGACTGGCTGCAAAAACCAGCCAGTGTTGCATTACTAAAGAAAAGGATTTGCCGCACCAGAAGGTGCGCTTGTAACGAAAAAGATTAAGGGGGTCTTGCCCCCTCAAAAGTAAAGAAAAATGACGGTTTCCATTTGGCGCTGCGCTGAATAGACCCTCCGCAATTTTTCTGGACTTTTTCACCACCGCCTTAGTCGCCCTAGTCGGCAGAGGTTATGCGCGAGGCAA
>JAJFJK010000041.1 GCA_021774075.1 Nitrosomonas sp.
CATCAAGAAACAATTGCAGTATTTGCGTAGAAACTTTCAGCATATCGAACAGCTGCTGGATGTACTCCCAGGCAGGGTGATTCCATTGTCTTATTCCTTGCTGCGTAAGTACTGGATTATCCAGCGAGTGTATATCCAACAAGAAGAGATGTATCGTTTGAAGGTGAAACGATGCGATGATCGTATTGTCAGTATTCATCAGCCACATGTACGTCCCATCAAACGTGGCAAAGCAAACAAGGCGGTCGAATTTGGCGCCAAACTAAGTGTTAGCCTGAGCGCGTCAGGTATTGCCAGTGTTGATCATATCAGTTGGGATGCTTTTCATGAAGGCAGTGACTTGCCAGCGCAAGTTGAAGCCTACAAACAACGTTATGGATATTATCCGCAAAGTGTATTGGGGGATACTATTTATGGCACCCGAGAGAACCGGCGCTACCTGAAGAAAAAAGGCATTCGTTTTTCTGGAAAACCATTGGGTCGCCCACCACAGATGACTGAAGAGAATCGAATAGAATTCAAGAAGTTAAAAAAGCAGAAACGTGAAGACTATCGGCAACGCATCCCAATTGAAGGCAAGTTTGGGCAAGGCAAAAACGGCTACAACCTGAATTACATTCGGGCAAAAACAGCACGTACCAGCGAAGCATGGATCAATAGCATCTTCCTGGTCATGAACCTGATGGTGTTGTTGCAGGTTTTTATTTGGCTTCGCGCGTGTGGCTGTAAATACTGCCTATTGATGTTTACATACTACTTGAATATATTTCAAAGTCTCAGGGAAAGGTCAGGCTATACTCACAATGTTTGCTGACTTTCTGAGGAGACTCTTTTTAGCTACATTGTAGACAATGGTGGGGTGATCTTGCGGCAAAATTAAAAACACAGAGAACACAGAGAACACAGAGAACACAGAGGGTGCGGGATTGTGAATGAGTGTACTGATCAATTAACAGAAAAGGTGATAGGCTGTGCTATAGAGGTGCATCGTGCTTTAGGCCCTGGGTTGTTGGAAAGTACCTATGAGCAATGTTTGGCCCATGAATTAAGTTTGCAGACGATTCCCTTTAAAATACAGGTGCCTGTTCCTGTGCAGTATAAAAATATCAGGCTGGACTGTGGTTATAGATTAGACATTCTGGTGGATGGGTGTTTGGTGCTGGAATTGAAATCTGTAGAAAAGCTTTTAATGGTTCATGAAGCGCAGATACTCACTTATTTAAAACTTGCAAACATCTCGACTGGGTTGATAATCAATTTTAATAACTCAAGCTTGATTACGGGAGTGAAACGTTATAAACGCTAACTCAGTGGTCTCAGTGGTCTCTGTGTTTTAAAATTAACATAACAATATTCTATACCGCAATATGCGCATCAATTAGACGCGTAGCTACTGGATTTTATGAATGAATTAGAAAAACTATGCGACCGTGCAGATAAGTTGCTTGATCGTCTGGAACAGTTCTTGCCGCCTGAGCAGCCCGACCCGGATTGGCAAAATGCATTGGCGTTTCGGTGGCGTAAGCAGGGCAATGTGGGGACTATTCAGTCGATTACGCATCCGCATCATATTGAACTGAATGCATTGTGTGGTATTGATGAACAAAAGCAGCGGATAAACCAGAATACGCGGCAATTTGTGCAGGGTTATTCTGCGAACAATGTGTTGTTGACGGGTGCGCGGGGCACGGGTAAGTCTTCATTGATCAAGGCATTGTTAAATAAATATGCCGGTGACGGGTTGCGCTTGATTGAGGTGGAGAAGCATCATCTGGTTGATTTGCATGATATCGTTGAAAAAATTTATTTGCGTCCTGAACGTTTCATTTTGTTTTGTGATGATTTGTCTTTTGAAGCCGGTGAGCCGGGTTATAAAGCGCTGAAGGTGGTGTTGGATGGATCAGTCGCCACGGTTTCGGATAACGTGCTGATTTATGCCACATCCAATCGGCGTCATATGGTGCCGGAGTATATGCGTGATAATCTCGCTACGCGCCACATGGGCGAGGAAGTGCATCCCAGTGAAACCATCGAAGAAAAAATTTCCCTGTCGGAACGTTTTGGTCTAAGGGTGTCGTTTTATCCTTTTGATCAGGAACAATATCTACAAATTGTACGGTATTGGTTGAGCTATTTTGGTATTAACGAGATGACGGCTGCAATACGTACGCAAGCGTTGCAATGGGCTTTGGAGCGTGGTTCCCGCAGTGGGCGGGTGGCTTGGCAATTTGCGCGTGATCTGGCGGGGCGACAAAAATCATTGCATGGTGAAAGTTACAGTGAATAATCCAGCTATCAAAAATATAGATTCATCACCAATTGTTGAAGTCGCAGCCGCTGTCATCACAAAACCAGATGGCAGTTTCTTATTGACATGCCGCCCGGACGGAAAACCGTATTCCGGTTATTGGGAATTTCCCGGTGGTAAAGTTGAAACCAACGAAGCGCCACTGCATGCACTTAATCGGGAATTGCAGGAAGAGTTGGGTATACAGATTAAGCATGCTTATCCCTGGATTACGCGCATTTTTTCATATTCGCATGCGACCGTGCGCTTGCGTTTCTTTTGTGTTACCGAATGGCAAGGCGAGCCCTGGGCACGGGAAAATCAACAGTTGTCCTGGCAGTTTCCGCATAATGTTTCGGTGACGCCGATGCTGCCAGCCAATGCACCCATTTTACGTGCACTTTCATTACCATCGGTTTATGCCATTACCCATGCTGCAGAATTGGGTGTCGATACTTCAATTATGCAAATGGAACAAGCACTGCAAAACGGTTTCCGATTGATTCAAATCCGTGAAAAAACGATGCATCAGGACGCATTGCAAGCGTTCTCAAAGCAGGTGATTTCATTGGCACATTCTTTTGATGCAAAAGTATTGATCAATGGTGATATGGAATTTTCTCGTGAATTGGGTGCGGATGGCGTGCACCTAACGTCATCACAGCTGATGTCGCTAGCAAGCCGCCCTGACGCTGAATACGGCTGGTGCGGCGCTTCCTGCCATAATGCAGAAGAGCTTTTTATGGCCGAACAATTGGGTGTTGATTTTGTTGTGCTGGGTCCCGTCTTGCCGACGTTAAGTCATCCTGAATTAGCATCACTGAGTTGGCGTAAGTTTGCGGCGTTGATACGGGATTATGCGCTGCCAGTTTATGCCTTGGGTGGACTGCAGCATGCAGACTTAATAACCGCTCAGGAGCTGGGTGCGCATGGCATCGCTATGATGCGCGGTATTGCGAAATAGGATTTCTCTGGCAATCTTTCAATTTATTGTTCTTTTTCTTGGTCTAAATCAGTTTGGTCTGTTTCTGGAATACGATAAGATTCCGTAGCCCATTGCGCCAAATCATTCGTTTTGCAGCGCTCGGAACAAAATGGACGAAAACGATTCGTGCTATCCAAGATGGCAGTTTTCCCACACTGGGGGCAGTTGACTTTACGTTGTTTCATGGCAAGAATATGTGTTTTGAAAAAGTATAATTATAAGTGCCCATAGGGTCTAGGAGTTGTAAATGAGTGTCGCATCAGAATTCCGTATGTTAATTAGTACGCTTGCTTTGGGATTGATTCTAGCAGGTTGTTCAACAATTTCGGCCAAACCCGAGTCGCAATCAATCAAGATGCTAATTGGCCAGCATAATCTTGCGCATTGTCAGTTTCTGGGTGACATAACAGGTGCCTCGCCAGTTAATAAAATTACTGGAGAACATCCTTCATACCCAAATCGACTCATAAGTGCCAGAAACGACTTGCGAAATGAAGCCCATAAACTGGGTGGCAACACGGTTCATATCAGACGAACCAGTAATACCGGCAGATTTGATTTGCCCGGAATGGATAAGAAAATCACAATCGAAGGGAGAGTTTATTTTTGTGAAGATTCTTAAGGGCACTTCTAAAAATCCAGATTTCATCCCAACTGCTGTGTTGCAGAAAAAATTTATTGCTGTCATATCTAACATATGCTGCGCTGCAAAATTTTTTCAGCGCCTTGCATTTGGGCGAACTCTGGATTTTTAGAGGCGCCTTCTAATGGAAAATCCGGGATGAAAGCAGGTTCATAAAGCGAGACTTGTGGTTAAGATCATCTTATTCTATATGTTCACAAGGCAGCAGTGATTTATTATAGTATGGAAGCATAGTTATATTCCGAAATTCCGAAATTTTAAGCCATTGTGCATTTAAAATGGAAAGGAGAGCTGCTATGTTTGGATTGAAATCAATAATTATTGGGCTGGCCATAATACTGACGTTTGCTTTTCTTTGGCAAACAGAGCAAACAAAGACGGAATTGTTGGAAGAAGAGTTGGCTCACGAATTATTTAAAGGCAAGAAACCACCGTATAGAAAGCAAATACAAACCTTTAAAAGTGAGTTTGTAGCGAAAAAATTAAGGGAATTAAAAGACCTTGATACCGCCGATGAAGTGATCGTTCCGCCACCCGATTTGCCTGCTGGAACAGCACAGTTAAGAATTAATGAGTCCCATTTGCGAGGGCATCTTTTCCCCGGAACAGCCTTTGCCGTGAGTTGGGATTTGACTTATCGACCCGAGTCAGATGGCATCGTGCTAATCAGTTCTCTGGATGCAGATGCATTAGATTGCAGCGGAGACCTGGCCAACCCGGATACCTTGGTTGGCAATGGGTTCTACTTCTCGCTTGAAAATGACACCGGTTTGCAGATGTTGAGTCCTTTATTTTTACCATTATGGAAAACCGTTTATTTTGCAGGGTGTGTCGCACAGAGAAGTCCTGAAGGCGTTTTGACCTGGCTTGGAGACCGTACCAATATTGTAGAAGCGGATTATACCCATGCGCCTGATCTGGTCGTGACCGATATTTTCTGGGAAACGGATGGTGATATAGAGTTTGTCGTAAAAAATGAAGGCATTTGGAAAAAGAATCCTGGGCTTATTCGCTATCACATTCGTCTCGATACCTATGATCATTTAGGCGAAATCTCTGGTACTTCCAATTTCTTTGGCGATGCGGCTTTAACCAGTATCAGTGTTTTACAGCCAATGGAAAGCACCGGATGGGATCGCGCTGTGGAACATACGATTCTTCCGGCAGCGTCAAAAAGTATTACAGTGTGTATTAATCCCGGGCGTAACTTTATTGAAACCAATTTCGATAATAATTGCTTGATAAAATTGCCGGAAGATCTTCTGCCGGATTTGGCCGTGGAAGCCGAAACGGCGCTTTATTTAGGCAAACCTGAAAAAGAAGACGATGGGTTTTGGTTATGGGAACCTTTTAAATTATTCTGGGAAGGCCTTACGGGTGGAATAGAATTTGATGAAAGCGGTATTGCTTCAGATAAATTCGAATTCACGATCACCAATTCTGGCCAGATAGCGATGGCACACTATGATGTGGTGCTATCCACTTATAGCGCGTTAAATCCCAATGAAAGTGGCTATGAAAGAGTTGTGACGATAGAGGAGCTGTTGAATCCTGGCGAGTCTAAAGACTTCACTTGGTATTTTTCAACCAATCAAATCCGCTACGATGATCCAACGCAAGTTTTTGGGACTATTATGGTAGACCCAAGCAATAAACTCGCCGAGTTCGATGAAACCAATAACAAAAAACCGTTAGCTTCTGTGCAAAGAAACGAGTAGTTAGCTTTTTCAGTCATCCAGCCCTTTTTTATTGATGGGGCTGGGTTTTTTTGTGTACTAATAAGCGCGCTTCAAATACCCATCTGGAACCAAAGTAATCATCAGTTTGTTTTGAATATTCTTGTCGATCTCGAATTCCGGGTGGGTTTTGAGATATTCGTGGACTGCGGATTTTGGACTGTTGCCGGGATGCCAGGGGCGATTATGGAATACATCGGCGGGTACGTCTTCCACAAATGTATCGAACACAACGCAATAACTTCCCACGCTGGTGAGGGGTGCATAGGCTTGCAGTTCAGCGAGTACATGTTCGTGAGTGTGATTAGAGTCCATGCAAACCAGGATGCGCTTTTTCCCTTTTGCTTTTTCTTTTACTTGCGCAATGATGTCAGGCGCAATACTGGAACCTTCGATCATACTGATATGTTTGAATAGGGGGTGTTCTTCGATTGCTTTGCGGTTGTGCGCGCGAATATCTATGTCAATACCCAGCACTTCGGCGTCTTCCGGGCCACCACAAGCAGCGTTTAATACCAGCATGGAGGCCGAGAAAATAAGTGAGCCGCCATGTGCAATGCCGGTTTCAATAATCAGGTCGGGTTTAACTTCCCAGATGATTTCCTGCATGGCTACCATATCGATGGGATTTTGTATGATCGGGCGGCCTAACCAGGAGAAATTGTATACATAGTATTTGCGCATGCTTTCTTCCAGCCAATCGTGTGATTGTTTCTGGAATTTAATGTCTTTCCCATACGCTTCTATGCGAGCAATTTTTTCAGCTTCGAATTGTTTAACAAAATCGTTCATAAATGCCTTTTTTATTATATCTTACCATTTTTGGTTGCCTGTACATTCACGAATGTTGCAAGCTCTTCCGCAGGTAACGGGCGGCTAAAGAAATAGCCTTGAATCAATTCGCAATCGTGGTTACGTAAAAAATCCAGCTGTGCTTGTGTCTCAACACCTTCGGCAACTACTTTCTTATTAAGCGCATGTGCCATGGCAGCAATAGTCGCAGCGATGGTGCCCCCTTCGCCATTTTCTTGGATCTTGCGTACAAACGACATATCTATCTTTAAAGTATCAAAGGGAAGCTGTTCCAAATATGACATTGAGGAGTAACCTGTCCCAAAATCGTCTATTGAAAGTTGAATGCCGAGTTGCTGCAACTGGTGAAGCATATCCAGAACAATTTCGGTATCGTCCATCAATACACTCTCTGTAATTTCCAATTCAAGACAATGCGCTGGCATGGCATTATTCTTTAGCACAGTTTCTACTACCTGGAAAAAATTAGCTTGGCGAAACTGTCTGACCGATACGTTAACTGCAACATACTCTAATACAATGCCTTGATTGAGCCACATACGATATTGTTCACAAGCTTCAACTAACACGATATGTCCTATTTCTGCGATCAATCCGGTGTCTTCGGCAATGCTAATAAAGTAGTCAGGTGAGACGATGCCGCGCTCAGGATGATTCCAGCGTATAAGTGCCTCGACACCACGTACGATACCTGTCTTTGGGTCAACTTGGGGTTGGTAGTATAGAACAAATTGCTGTTCGGAAATTGCACGCCTTAACTCCCGTTCTATGGTAGCTCGCTGGATTACATTGGCATTCATGCTTTCTTCAAAGAACACATATTGATTGCCGCTTTTTTCCTTAGCTCGATACATTGCTATATCTGAATTACGCATTAAATCAGCAATGTTAGAGCCATCCTGCGGGTAAATGGCAATGCCAAGACTGGCAGCAATAATATTTTCCTCTGTATTAATCATAAAAGGTTTAGCTAATTCAGCAATAGCTTGCTCAGCGATTGTGATGAGATGATGCTCGGAATCTAGATCACTGATAATAATAGCAAATTCATCACCGCCAAGCCGGGCTACAGTATCTCCTTCACGTACACATTGAAGCAAACGTTCACCAGCTTCACGCAACAACTCGTCCCCAGCCGAATGCCCAAAGCTATCGTTGATTTTTTTGAAACGATCAAGATCAATATAGAACACCGCTAATTTTCTCTGTACACGTTGCGTGTGTGCAATTTCTTTTTGCAGTTGCTCTATAAAAAGGAATCGGTTTGGCAGACCTGTCAAGGCGTCTATACGTGCTTGTCGCATCAATAGCTCTTCCCGGTTTTTTGTAAAAAGAGCGACAGCTACTCTATCCGCATAACCTTGGATACGGTTAATATCCTCCTCTCGCCAGCTAACAGGAACATGGAAACCTAGCGATATAAAGCCAACCATTTGATCCTTCCAGGTTAATGGAAGCATGAAAAGGTGTTGTGTATCTAATTTTATCTTTTCTAGTTGCATCAGCTGTTGAACAGGTTTGCCTGACAACCATGCTCCTTTTTGATTTGAAAGAAGCAATTGCTGCATTTCGGCAGATATGGTGTGATGTTGAGCAGGTAATTGACTGCTGTTTTCATCCACCATATAGGTATATGTTTTCTCAGGAGAGTTATGATCAAATACAGAGATGCTGGCGAAATTAGCGGCCACCATTTTTTGCAAATGCACCAATACTTCCTCGGCAATCTTATCTATATTCAACCCGGATAATATTTCACGGTCAATTTTCGAGAGTGCTGTTAGCGTTTCAAACTGATCTCCCAGGCGAGCGCCCATTGTATTGAAAGATACTGCCAATTCACCAAATTCGTCGGGGCTGATTACATCTACTTTTGTGGTGAAATCATTGCTTCCAAGACGGCGTGTTCCATCAATCAGTTTTTCCAGCGGAACCAGGATGCGGCGGATTTGTATCATGCTAAATAACATGATCAATAGCACAGCAAGCGTAATGCTTCCCCAAAAAATAGTATTAAATGCTTTCATGGAGCCATGTGCATCGACTTCAGGTTGTGTCGCAACCACAATCCAGTGTGGCATAAAGAATTTTGCCTTGAGAAAAAGCTCGTGGTAAATAGCAATATATTTTCCCTGGTCTTCTTGCCAGGTAAATGAACCTTTTATGGATTGTGTCAATTCCGGGATCGGGTCTGTTTGAAACGGCTGGGAGCAATATAACCTGATATGATTTTCGTTGAATACACAAAGGCCAACATCGAGTGAAATAGCGTCTGAATTTCCCCAGAGGGCAGCTGGGCGAATTTCTGCGATGAGAATTCCGCTTTCTCTTACAAGAGGGTCTTGCGCGCGTAGGAGGAAAATCCTACTCTCCATACTGCTTTGTTCTGTTATCAACATCGGTTCACCGTCGAACAAATGTTGAGTAACAGTGGTATGGAATGTTTTAACTTTATTTTCTTTACCAAAGATGGATTTGGTTTTTCCTGTCGGCAATACCAGCGTGAGACTAAGAAAACGCTGGCCAAGCTGTGCCTCAGCATTTATTGGCCAGTTTCCGTCAGAAAAGCGTTGGGACGTGTCTTTTAATACTTGATCTATAAGCAACAACCGGTCATAGGTTAACATTTTATAGTTGTCGACGGCAGCATCCAATCGGGTGTGTGCTTGTTTTATTGACATCCTATTAGATTCCCAATAGGACAAAATTGCGAGAAAAAGCACTGGAATAAGGGCAGATAGAACAAAAAACACCAGCATCCTACGTGCAACTCTACTACGAAAAAATTTCCTTTCAAGTTTCATAAGTAAGAATCTTTAGTAATCTGACGCTTTCCCAATAAACCGCCCATTGCTGGCCCGAACAATATCATCGCGACTGGCTTGTCCGGTTAATGGCGGCACGCTATTTCCGTCTTTACCCATGCTGTACAAATCAAAATCTGAATTGATGGGAACCAAGCTGTGATCTTTACGGGCGTGACCTTTGGCCCCTTTGATTTTAGGATCTGATAGATTTAAATATTGATATGGGTTTCCCCATGGATCAAGTATGCTATCTGCATTAATTTCAGCTAATGAAGCTGGGAAAGCACCAAGGCCTAATTGATAAATCGTAAGGCGTTTTCCTATACTACTAATGTCCATAATTGCTTCCATAACCTTAATACGCTCTAAATAATCGCTGTACATTGGGACAGCTATGGTTGCCAGTACTCCGATAATTGCAACGACCATTAATAGCTCGATTAATGTGAATGCACGTTGAATGTAACGTGACGCTTTTTTCATGTATTAAATTATTTATTTGGAAATCAAAGCTTGCCGGGTTATTGGTTTCATTGCGCATAATATTAATCGCTGCTATATTAAATCTCGAATTAGGCGTTTGTTTTCATTGCGTTCTAGAGGAATGCTAATATGAAGACTTACGCAACAATTAATATTATCGAGCTGCTAGAGGGTTTCTAAAGTTAAGGTTATCTAATTAGCGTCAATAGATATTTTTTCTTTATGAAAAAGAATGATTTCATCTGTAAGTGGATTCATTTGATGCAGATAAATTTTTTTAGAAATTTCCAATAGACTATTTGGTGGCGACTTTGATCTGGAAGTGATAAATTAATCGGAACGCATTGTATTGATATTGAAGAGGCAATTCATCTCGAAAATACGTGCCAACTGCATTTTGGAAAAATCATTCTTCAATTTACTGAACAAATACCCTAGCCTGATGCATGCACAAGACGGCGTATCCTTATTGTTGTTTCCATTTCGAATTGTTTAATAGCATCGTTATATCCTATAAACATCATAGCGTTGCTCTTCATAAAGGTGAGTGCCATATACAAAATATTATCCTTTATTTCATGAGGTTGGTTGTTATTGTAATGATCAGCTGAGGTTCTTAGTTTTTTTGACGACTGCATTGTGATTGGCTGAAACAACGATACAAATCATTCAATTCGCTGGTGAGACTACTTTGCGCATGATCGAATTCCTGCGTTAAGCGATTTGTATCAATAACCGGGAATGACCATTCCGGCGCATCCTTGGCATAGCTAACAGTAATTCCATTTTGTTTGAGCAATAAAGCGATGCCAGCATTACTTGTATTTTGGCCGTTGGCAACATTATAAATCGTATGTTTTCCATGCAAAGCAATTTGTGGCAGCCAGCGAATGACATCACTTACCGAAACATAATCCTTGGCAGACTGGGGCGCTGTTAAAAAATGTGTTTTTCCGCTACTGGCCGCCTCTTGAAGTATTTGATGGATGAAATTTTTTGGGCGCATGGTGCGACCAAAAACATTGGAGAGTCGAACAATTCTCGTCTTGCGCCCGCTTGCAAGGCACAAAGACTCTCCCATCAGCTTACTTAAATTATAAAGATGTCCCGGATTATTGGGTGACACCTGAAGTACTGTTGATTCATGGGTGGTGTCGCTTCCTTCATAAACGCGGGTGCTGGATAAATATGTTAGCGATTCAAATTGACCTTGTTCAAGAATACGCTTTAATAGGCATACATGCGCTTCCACCGTATCAAAGGGGTGGTCTCGAAAATTTGCGGTGAGACCAATACAATAAAAAACATGGCCCAGATCGCGTGCCAAAATTTTGTCTAAATCAGTTGTTACAGCTTGACGTAGCGGTGCATAGATGGTGTTCCCTTCTTGAGCTTTGAAAGTTTCAACCAATTGACTGCCGATAAAGCCGCCAGCGCCAAGAACTGTAAAGATCATTCACGCCATCCAATAGTTTTTAGCGGGAATCCAGCATTGATTGAATAGGCCAACACTTCGCCCCGCACGATAGATCCGGCAGCTATGACACAATTATGCCAGTAGCAACTATTGTGGTTTTTATAAGCCATCGAAAGGATGATGCAAAGCCGGATCCTTATGTGCCAAGAGTTTCGGGCTAACCCCCTCGACAATACGATAAAAAGGGTTTTGCAGCCGCAAAGGATCGCGCAATGCTAGCATGTTGAAACCATGAGGTGGTCCTTCCAAATATACCTCCCTGGCAGGGATGAGTTCTACCGGCTTATTCTCCATGTCATAATGCGAATTAAAGTCACGTACCGCATAAACTTTATATCCTAAATTCATAAGGTGGTTCACTATTGCTGTGTTTTCCAATCCATTAGACCAGTCAACATAGTGTCGATGGATTTCAAATACAATATCCGGGCCATCTTCAGCCAGCGTCTTTTGTGCCCCTTGCAGCGCCGCGAACTCCCCACCCTCGATATCCAGTTGTATCAACCCGAGGCGCCTGCCTTGGCTAGCACAGTAGTCGTCGATAGTTATCGTCTCGAAACCGTCTTCTTCTTTCGAAGCCTGCACCGCACTGGCAAAAGAATCGAAGCCCTCAAGTTTGAGCCAGGAATTGCTTTTCGACCACAATCCTTTATGGCTTACTTCCAGATTGGATAGTTGATTCAATTGTATGTTCTCCATCAATATGCCCGCCTGGTCAGTATTAGGTTCAAAACAGTGAACTTTTCTTCCATGCGAGGCGATATGTTTCGCTACCAATATTGCATGGTCACCAAAATATGCGCCACCGACCAGCATGTCATTCTTACGTTCATTGGATAGTTTTAGCAGCAGTCGCGTCGTCTGGGGTTCCCATACATGATTGGGATGGGCATGCGGACTCATCAGAAAGTCACGGGCGATTTTGGTACGATAATAAAAATGGAAACGAGTGCCGTCGGATAATGTTTTTTCATATATCTCACTGCCATCGTGCAGCGCATCTATAATTGGCCCGGTTATATCCTCACGAATACTTCCAGAATAATCGATTTGTTTTTCGGCTTTCTGAAAAAGATCTAGCAATTCGGCGCGCAGCTTGGGGTCGTGCCCCACAACTGTCATTGCTTGTTGCAAACGATTACCACCTAATTTGCGAAGGTCGTCGATCGCGCTAGTCATGAAAGATGCTCCTATTTGTTAAGAATCCAATGAAAATCCAGATACGTTGTATTTCTAGTCTGAATATTGCACCAGTGCGTTAGATTTTGGCCTGTAATCGTTATGTCTATTGGTTTTTGGTAGTTTTTGAGAAAATACAGTTTGTACTTAAGGCTCACTTGATGGTTTTTAACTTGCCCTGTTTTGAATTGAACGTACATGCTCTCTACGCCTCAGAATAACTGCGTCTCCGGTCGCGAGCACGCTCAATTCAAAACAGTTCGGCGTTTAAATTCCACCAACTGGTGCAATATACAGGCTAGCGGAATCAGGCCGATTTACGGCTATTTAATCAATAGCCCCTGCCCTGTGGGTAATTCCAGAACCCGATAACCTCGTTCTTCAAAGAATGGGTCTTCGGCTTCTTTTTGTGCACGATAAGCCAGCCATCCGTAATCATCCAGAATAATAATACCTCCGGTGGAAACACGATCAAACAACAATTCTAACGCACCTATTTCAGCCGGCGCATTATTTAGATCAATATGGAGCAGTGCGATTTTCTCAGGAGCGATATGATGCAACACTTCCGGTATGGAACCTTGTGTCACATGAACCTGTTCCAAGTCGGCAAATCGTTGTTTGACCTGGGCATAAAGATTTGCGCTATGCTCAGGCATGGCGTGGTGATTCATTTCAGGTGAATGCTCAAAAAGGTCGTACAAATAATAATGTTTGTCGCTTTTCTCAAGCTCGACATAATCGCAAACAATTCTGGCAGATACCCCTTTATAGCAGCCACATTCAACCAAATCTCCTGCAATACGCATACTTTGCCGTGCTGCCCAGCACAGGATATTTGATCGCCATATGATGGCTTTCTCTGCATCAGTTTCAACATGTTTGCTAAAGGCTGTCATGAATTTTTCATCATCCAGAAAACTCAGATTTCTACCGAATGTAAAAAAATTGTCGCCAGTAAAAATGCCATGTGGTGCCACTTGATTGATAGCTTGTTGTATCCCATTTGCAAATTCATCATGGTTTGCGGGACCCCAGAACATGTTGGTTAAATAATTTTTCATGCTGTTCCTTGCGCTTGGCTGGTGGCAGGTAGTGACAAACCTGCAAATGTTGAATCAATATAAGGTTGCTCGCTGTCTCGCACAGATCTTTCCGTTATCTGTTGCGGCCAGGAAATCGCTATCGCTGGATCAATTGCGTTGATGATGCGTTCATTTTCTGCGGAATAGGCAGCGGTGACACAATAGATGATTTCGCAATCGTCTGTGAGTGCTTGAAATCCATGTGCAAAGCCTTCTGGAACCACGAGACTTGTTCGATTATCAGCGGTTAGGGTTTCACCATGCCAATGCAAAAATGTCGGCGAGTTTTTTCTAATATCAACCGCTACATCAAAAATTTCACCCTTTAAACAACTTACCACCTTGGCTTCAGTATGGGGAGGAAGCTGAAAATGTAGGCCTCTAACAGCGCCTTTCTTGCACGTGAGTGTGTGGTTAATTTGCGCGATAGGTTTGTTGACACCCGCTGCAATGAATTCCTCTGCACAATAGAATCTTGAAAAAAAACCACGCTCATCCGCAATAGATTTGCGTTGTATCAGTGTAACGCCATCTAAAAGCGTTGGTGTAAAAGCAAAGCGGGACATAATTACCTATAATTTATAGACCGTATTCTGCAATCTGGGCTAATGTGATGACACGCATATTTTGTTTATCACGCCAGGCTTGGTGCCACTCAAAGGTTTTGTTCAGTGCCGTTTCCAGCCGCCATTTTGATTGCCAACCCAATTGATTACGCGCTTTACTGCTGTCCAGTTTCAAATAATTAGCTTCATGCGGTTGCTGCATGTCATCGCACTCCCAATTGACGTCATGACGAATCTTAGCCAATTGCTCGACTATCCATTGAACCGAGCAGGCATCTTCATCAAGCGGACCAAAATTCCACGCTTCAGCAAAGCTTGTGCCTTCCGTGCACAGTTGCTCTGCCAGCATCAGGTAACCGGAAAGTGGTTCCAGTACATGTTGCCAAGGACGCGTCGAATGAGGGGATCGAATTTTCAGTATTTCACCGGCATCCAAAGCGCGCAAGAAATCAGGAATCAAACGATCTGCCGCCCAATCACCGCCACCGATGACATTGCCTGCTCTGGCACTGGCCACTGCGATACCCATCGGTTCCAAATAGGATTGTCGATAGGCGGCAGTAACCAATTCGGCGCAGCCTTTACTACTGGAATACGGGTCAAAGCCGCCCATAGGATCGTTTTCACGATAGCCCCATACCCATTCGTGATTTTCATAACATTTATCTGTAGTGACATTAACGACTGCTTTTACACTGGGTGTCTTGCGCACAGCATCCAGTAAATTTACCGTACCCATAACATTTATGGCGTAGGTTTCTGTGGGCCGGGCATAGGAATAGCGTACCAGGGGCTGCGCAGCTAAATGAAAAACGATTTGTGGGTTTGCTTTATGCATGGCATTTTGCAGTTTTTCTGCATCCCGAATGTCGGCAATCACACTGCCTGACATACCTTTATCCACTTCTGCATTATTAAAGAGGTTCGGCTCGGTGGGTGGGTTGAGCGCGTAGCCATGTACTTCTGCGCCCATGCTTTGCAACCATAACGACAACCAGCCACCTTTGAATCCGGTATGCCCGGTCAGGAAAACACGTTTGCCCTGCCAGAAATGCTGATTTATTTTCATTGCCATTTTTTCCATGGCGCATTATCAGATTGCCATAATTCTTCTAAATAATTCTTGTCACGTAGCGTATCCATTGGTTGCCAGAATCCACTATGTTCAAAAGCCCTTAGATCATTTTGTGAAGCAAGGCTGTTAAGTGGTTTTCCTTCCCAGTGGGTCATATCATCATCAATGAGATCAAGACAGCAAGGTGATAATACAAAGAAACCGCCATTAATCCAACCGCCATCACCTTGTGGCTTTTCAATAAAGCCACGTACAGATGCGCCATCCAAATTAAGCGCACCATAACGGCCGGGTGGTTGAACAGCAGTGACAGTAGCGCGTTTGCCGTGTTGTTTGTGGAATGCCACCAATTGAGTGATATTCACATCTGCCACACCATCGCCATAAGTAAAACAAAAAGCATCTTCATCTTTTACATATTGAGCAACACGCTTTAAACGCCCGCCGGTCATGGTGTCATCACCCGTATCCACCAGCGTGACGCGCCACGGTTCAACATGTTGTTCATGCACTTCCATTCGATTGGTCTTCATACAAAAGGTTACGTCTGACATATGCAAAAAGTAGTTAGCGAAATACTCTTTAATCATGTAACCCTTGTATCCGCAGCAGATGATAAATTCATGAATGCCATGAGTAGAATACATTTTCATGATATGCCATAGAATTGGCCTTCCGCCAATTTCTATCATCGGCTTGGGTCGCATTGTTGTTTCTTCACTGATGCGTGTTCCCAGACCACCGGCAAGAATGATAGCTTTCATAATTTGTCGTCCTTTTTATCGTTTTTTTGGCACCAGTTTTGCCAAATGTTGCGATAAGCTGTTTCAACCTTTAATGCAAAGCCTTTTTCATCTCTTAATGGGCTGTTCTCCATTTGGCCGCGCAATACAGCGCGTATTTCCGATAAATGATTGGTATCATTCGCCAATTCAACCGCTTTGCCTACATACTCCTCTTCATTTTCAGCGATCCACTCAGGGTGCCCTAAACCTTGCAGAATTGAACTGCCCAGGCACCCTACTGAAGGCCGTCCGGCCAAGGTGATGTAGGGCACACCCATGTGCAATGTTTCAAATAAAGTGGCGCCGGAGTTGTGCGGAAAACAATCCAGACCAATGTCGATTCCGCGTAATACATCCCAGGGTGGTGTGTGGAAACCGATTTCCAGTCGCTCGCGTGCTATGCCGTGTTCGGCAAATCTTGACGCCATACGTTCTTGCATAGCAGGGTATTTAAAGTCGCTGCTGTTGATCACCAGCCGGGCGTTCGGAACAGCCTTGAGTAGATTTGACCAGACTCGTATCGTGCGGTGATTAACACGTACTGAACGGGTTAGGGTGCCGAAGGTGGTATGACCGCGCTGCAATGCAGGCAGGCTGCTGACTTCGCCCATGTCAGGGCTGGGGCGATAGACATACGCCGGGGTGGCAATACGACAGGGTTGTTCAGCAAACAATCTCTCGCTGTCTGCCGGTACGCAGGTTTCATCGGTGAGGTAGTAATCAATAGCGCTGACACCAGTGGTGTAGCCGTAGCCCAGCCAGCTCAATGAGACGGGTGCGGGTTTGCGGGCGAAGGTAAGCAGGCGGTTGCCCGCAGTGTGACCGGCCAATTCAACCAGAATATCTATATCGTCGCTGCGAATGCGTTGTGCGAGGGCTTCATCACTCATGCCCTTGGTTGGGATCCAGTGTTCGACATAATTCTTGAAGCGGGTTGTTACTTCATCTTCCCTGGCTAATTCGGCATACGCATAGACTTCCACTTTAGTCTTGTCATGGTGCGCCAGTAGTGGTTCGAGAAATAATCGACAGGAGTGGCGCCGGAAGTCGGGGGAAACATAACCTATCCGCAGGCGACGATCCGGATTGCGGTCATTATTGTGTGCCTGCCAAACTGAGCGCAGCGGGATGCAACGTTGTGAATCGTATTCCTGATAGGCCTGGTAGATTTCTTCCGCGCTTAGATCGGGGTGGTAGTTAAGGAGGAACAACAGATTGCTATACGCCATTGCTTCATCTGGATTGATTTCTAGCGCACGGCGTATACTTGTCTCCGCAGCATTGAGTTCTCCAAGGCTTTGTAGTGCATTGCCCAAGTTGTTGTGGGCTTCGGCATAATCCGGTTTGATTTCTAACGCATGCTGGATGCTCACTACGGCCTCATCAAGTTGCCCATGTTGTCGCAGGGCATTGCCCAGGTTATTATGTGCTTCAGCATAATCCGGTTTGATTTCTAGTGCCCGGCGATAACTTCTTATAGCGTCATCAAGTTGCCCGAGGTTTTTCTGGGCTATGCCTAAATTGTTGTGTCCATTCGCAAAATCCGGGTTGGTCTGCAACACTTGGCGGCAGTTAGTGACCGCGTTGTCGAGTTGTCCGAGGCCTGTCAGTGCATTGGCAAGATTATTGCGTGCGTCTGCATAATCCGGTTTGATTTCCAGTGCCTGACGATAGCTTTTTATTGCATCATCAAGTTGCTTGCTGCCTAGCAAAGCATTGCCCAGGTTGCAATGTGCTGCGGCAGAACCCGGGTCAATTTGTAGCGCCCGGCGACAACTTGCTTCCGACGCTTTGAATTGCCCTAATTTCTCCAGAAGAACGCCTAAATTACTGTGTGCCTGGGCATCATTGGGTAGTAACGTTGTGGCTTTTTGTAAGGCTTGCAGGGCGTCTTTATTTTGCAGTTGTAAGCATGCGCCTAATATCTTCCAGGCAAAGCCGG
Organism: Nitrosomonas sp.; assembly: GCA_021774075.1. Lineage (GTDB taxonomy): Bacteria > Pseudomonadota > Gammaproteobacteria > Burkholderiales > Nitrosomonadaceae > Nitrosomonas. The sequence continues at coordinate 17,864 of JAJFJK010000041.1, forward strand.
CATTAGGATATTGATCAACTAGCAAGCGTGCCTTGATTTCCAATTCCGCATAGCGCCCTGCGTTGAACAAAGAGACAAGTTGGTCAGCTTCAGCTTGCGGCAGTTGTTTGTCAGTTGAGGCCGTTCTTGAGGCAATTTTTTGCTTCTTGCCAGACTTGTTTTTTTTTGCAGAAGGTGTTTTCGTTTTCGGCAAATTGTTAGCGGGTATTTCATTCGGTATTGCATTTGTTACAGATAATTCTGAGGTGTTGCTTGTATGCTCATTCTGTGTGGCAAGTTCAGCTCTTTGCTGCAAATTCTTGATTACGGAGGTGTCGAGTCCGCATTGTAGGGCGGTCTTGATAACCATAAGCGCTTCTGCAGCCTGGCCGGACAGCAACAGTGCTTCTGCATAGGATTGCCAATATTTTCCTTGAGAAGGGTCGGTTTCCAGTACCGCTTTGAAATTGGGCAGGTCTGCAGTGATTTGCTTAATTTGTTCCGCCAGCAGATCTAGATTGTGGTGCGCATCTGAGTGATTAGGTTGAATTTGAAGGACAGTTCGGTAAAGACGTTCGGCTTCTGGCAACTGGCCAGCCTGATGGAAAGCGATAGCTTGTTGGAATGCCTGATCAATGGTTGATGCAGCAGTTTGCTGCGGTGTCTCAGCATTAGTCATAGTTGATTTTTGCTGCCAATTGATTTTGTTTTAGGGTATGAAATACATTAAAAACTATCTCACGGATAAAAAATATTTTAAGGCATGTCCCCAAGCAATTAAATCATTAGCTCAATAAGAATTGCTGTTCTATTCCCAATTTTTCTCCGTAATGTGATTTATTCGCTGAACCTTGTTTCCATTCCGCCTGAAAAGAAGATAAGTTTCATGTGTTATCTTTTTTCTCACACCAGTTTTTCCAAATATTGCGATAAGCTGTTTCAACTTTTAGTGCAAAGTTTTTTTCATCTCTTAATGGGCTGTTCTCCATTTGGTCGCGCAGTCCGGCGCGTATTTCCGATAAGCGATTGGTGTCATTCGCCAATTCAACCGCTTTGTCCACATACACCTCTTCACTCTCAGCGATCCACTGCGGGCGCCCCAAGCCTTGCAGAATACAACTGCCCAAGCGTCCGACTGAAGGGCGTTCGGCCAAGGTGATGTAGGGCACGCCCATGTAAAGTGTTTCGAACAATGTGGTGCCGGAATTATGCGGAAAACAATCCAAGCCAATGTCGATTCCGCGCAATACATCCCAAGGTGGGCTGTGGAAACCGATTGCCAGTCTTTCCCGTTCAATACCATGCGCAGCAAACTTTTTAATTAACAGGTCTTGCATATACTTTTCGCAAAAAGATTTGCTATCAATTACCAGTCGCGAGCCTTGTACGCGCTTTAGGATTTCCGACCAAGATTTAATTGTGCGGTGGTTGATGCGCACTGCACGCGTCAGGGTGCCGAATGTGATGTATCCATTGGTTAATGCTGGCAGGGCATTAACTTCTCCCATCTGTTTAGCTGGACGGTAGCTAAAGCTTGGCGTTGCAACCCGACAGGGTGATTCCGAGAAAAAATCTTCGCTGCCATGTGGAACGGTGGTTATGTCTGTCAGGAAATAATCGATTGCCGACAATCCCGTGGTATAACCATAGCCCAACCAGGATATTGATACTGGTGCAGGTTTGTGGGCAAAGACCGGCAACCTGTTTTTTGCGGTGTGTCCCGCCAGATCGACCAGGATATCAATGCCATCAGCGCGGATACGCTCGGCAAGTGCCGCATCGGATAGGCCGCAGGTGGGGATCCATTCATCCACATAGTTTTTGTAACGTGTTGTCACTGCATCCTCTACAGTCAGCTCGGCATAGGCATAGACTTCAACTGCTTGTTTATCATGATGCGCTAATAAAGGCTCTAAAAAAAATTGTACCGAGTGATTTCTGAAATCGGGGGACATATACCCAACTCTCAATCGGCGTTCTATAACGCGGTTGTTGTTGTGTGGTCGCCACGTGCTCTGGAGAGGCAGGCAGTACTTAGCATCATATTCCTGATAAGCTTCAAATATTTCGCTGGCACTTTTGTCCGGATGGTAGTTCAGGGTAAATAGCAAGTTATTGAATGCGGTCTTATAATCTGGCTGTAGTTGTAGTGACCGACGGTAGCAGACTTCGGCTTCGTCAATTAAGCCTTGTTCTTTGAGAATATTGCCCAAATTACTATGGGCTAAAGCGTAGTCAGGATTGATCATAAGTGCCTGACGGAAGCAGGCTTCAGCCTTGTCCGACAAGTCTTGTTCTTTGAAAGTATTGCCCAGGTTGTAATGCGCTGTTGCATAATTTGGATCGATCTCTAATGCTTGTCTATAGCTTGCTTCGGCTTCTTTGAACTGGCCAATCTCATGATAGATAACGCCTAGGGTGAGATATGTTGGCGCGTTGCCTGGGTTAATTTCCAATGCCTGGAAACAGCTGGCTTTTGCTTCATCAAATCGTCCCATATCCTTTAGTGTGGTACCCAGGTTGTTATAGGCCCCCACATAATTAGGTTTGATCTGCAGTGCACATCGATGGCTGGTCTCTGCCTCGCTAAAACGATCAAGTTTATGCAGAATAATGCCTAGCGTATTATGCGCTTCAGCTAAGTCCGGTTTGATTTGTAGCGCCTGCCGACAGCTGGCTTCAGCCTTGTCTATTTGCCCCAGCACCTTGTAAGTAATGCTCAGGTTGTTCAGTGTTTCAGCGTCATTTGGAGACAGCTTGACAGCTTTTTCCAGAGGATACAGCGCTTTTGCGGCTTGCCCCAACTGTTTCAACACGGTGCCCAGCGCTTTCCAGCCAAAGTCATAATGTGGAAAGTTTTCCGTCATTTGCTGGGCTAATTTCATGGTTTCTGTGTGTTGCCCTGTGTTAAACAGATTAACCAGCACATCAATCTGCTGAGGCGGAGGAGCTTTTCCTTTAAGTGAGGAAGATTTCTTCTTCGATTTGGTATGTTTGTTGCTAGCTTTTAATTTGTTGTTTTTTGAGTTTGTTTTAATAACAGGTGGTGATTCTTCAGTACGAGACTCTTCCGATGATTGCGTCGCTCTTTGCACAATGTATTCCAGACGCTCAGCCAATACGTTTACCATTTCACCCTGCAACCCGTTTTGTTGTCCCAGTTGCAACATTTGTTGTGCAATTTCAGCTTGGTCTGTCTGTATCAGCGCATCAATATAATTTAACCAATGTTGCGATTGATCCGGATTAGCTTCCAGTGTGGTCTTGAAATGGAGTAGGCTGGCAGCTGCTAGTTCAACCTGTTCAGTTAATACATCCAGATTGTGCTGCGCATCCGGGTGATCGGGCTGGGTATGAAGGATGGCGCTATAAAGTTGCTCAGCGTCTTGTAAATGCCCGGCCTGATGGTGAGTGACAGCTTGTTGAAAAGCTTGCTCAATAGCCAGAGAGGCGGCTTGCTGCGGTGTCTCAGCATTGGTCATGGTTGATTTTATTTTAGAGCGTGGAATACATTGATAAAATGCCTGCGAGTTGAATGGGATTCTAATGTGTATTCCCAAGCACTAAAGTTATTAGTTTCGTGAAGTTTATCGCCTTATTCTCAAAATTGGTTGTATTAAATGGTCGGGCAGAGTGTGTTAATCATAGGAACTATTATCCAGCTGCTGTGTTCAGATAAACACGCATATTTTATGTGTTGATGTGGAAACTTCAGCTTATAATGAACAGCTTCAAGGTGTTAAAATAGGATTTAAGTGTATAGATGTTTTACCTGTTAATTATAATTGCGATTATCGCATTGATTTTTGGCCCATCGTATTGGGTCAAGCATACGCTTGAGAAGTACAGTCATCCCCAGGATCGTTATCCGGGAACAGGTGCAGAACTGGCTCGTATTTTACTGGATTGGGCTAATTTACAATCTGTTAAAGTTGAAGAGACTGATCAGGGCGATCATTATGATCCGATAGAAAAAGTTGTGCGTTTAACACCAGATAAATTTAATGGTAAATCATTAACCGCCATTACCGTAGCCGCACATGAGGTGGGACATGCGATACAAGACCGTGATGGTTATTTGCCGTTAAAACTGCGTACGCGTTTAGTGCAACTGGCTGCGCCGGCGGAGAAATTGGGCGCGGCTATTTTAATGTTGGCACCGTTGATGGTAGTTATTACACGTGCACCTGTAATGGGTGTATTATTTTTTATTGGCGGTTTATTGACGCTGGGTGCGGCAACCTTGGTACACTTAGTCACATTGCCGATGGAAATGCATGCCAGTTTTGCGCGTGCATTGCCTATGCTGGAGAAAGGTAATTACTTGATAAAAGGCGATGAACCACATGCCCGCCGGATTTTGAGGGCGGCGGCCTGGACTTATGTTTCCGCGTCACTCATGACTTTGCTCAATATTGGCCGATGGTGGGCTATTTTGCGTAGATAAATATTTTATCGTTTTCTTGTAAGGGCGCTACTAAAAATTCAGAGTTCGCCCAAATGCAAGGCGCAGAAAAAATTTTGCAGCACAGCATATGTTTGATATGACAGTAATAAATTTTTTCTGTAACACAGCAGTTGGGATGAAATCTGGATTCTTAGAGGTGCCCGTAAATCAAAGAGGAAGAGAACAAAGATGATGCAATTGTTTAGACAGCGACCAAAACGTGCAGTACTTGGTTTTACATTACTTGAATTACTGGTTGTAATGGTGATTATTGGTTTATTGGCTGCCTATGTTGGGCCTAAATATTTTTCACAGGTCGGCAGGTCTGAAATAAGAATGGCGCAGGCTCAGATTGATGCTTTAGAAAAAGCATTGCATCAGTACCGTTTGGATGTAGGGAGTTATCCGACGACCGAGCAAGGGTTGGCTGCGTTAGTAGCCAGCCCAAACAATGAACCCAGATGGCATGGGCCTTATCTTTCCAAGACGGCACCGGCTGATCCATGGAGAAATCCCTATGTGTATAAATATCCTGGTGATAGATCAGAATTTGATTTGCTTTCATTAGGTAAGGACGGTCAACCTGGTGGTGAAGGTGAAGCGGCGGATATTACCAACTGGTAATTATTTTGAATGGTCGGGGGCGCTATGATGTTAACAGGAATAGCCAATGCGCTTTGAAGTAAAAGCTGTGCTCACAGGGCAAGGTACGGTACGCCTGGAGTTGGAGGCAAATAACGAGGAAGAAGCACGCCGCCAGGTTACTGAGCAGGGTGGCATGGTGTTGAGTGTGCGGAAAAGCTTTAGCGGCCTGTCGTTCACATTCAAGTCGAAAACCCATTTCCCGTTGGTGCATTTCAGCCAGGAATTACTGTCCTTGCAAACAGCAGGCCTGAGTCTGGTCGAGAGTATCGAAACATTGGTTGATAAGGAACAGGATGCAAGTAATCGACAAATTATTCAGGATATACTCGCGCGGCTATATGAAGGTGTGACGTTTTCTCGTGCGCTGGAAGATTATCCTCAGGCATTTCCAACATTATATATTGCAACGGTGCGTGCCAGTGAACGTACCGGTGATTTGCCGGAAGCTTTGACACGCTTTATTACTTATCAGACACAAATGGATTTCGTGCGCAAGAAACTGGTTGGCGCCTCGATTTATCCTGTGTTATTACTGGCTGTCGGATTGTTAGTGTCGGTTTTTCTATTGGTATTTGTGGTTCCCAAATTTAGCGCCATTTATGATGATATTGGAGCGGATTTGCCTTGGCTTTCCGTATTGCTTATTAAGTGGGGCCAGTTTGTGCATGAACGCGGTTGGGCGTTGTTCATCATGGCATCAATTTTCTTTGGCGCTATGTTTTATACGGTTTCTCGCCCAACTTTCCGCGCGTATGTTTTGCAACAATTGTGGCGTATTCCGGCAATTGGCGAACATATGCGGGTGTATCAACTGGCACGTTTCTATAAAACCTTAGGTATGCTGTTGCGTGGCGGTATTCCGATTACCCAGGCATTGGAAATGGTGAGCGGTTTGTTACAGTCACATTTGCGGCCCAAAGTAGAAGCTGCTGCGGTACATATTCGTGAAGGCAAAACAATTTCCAGCGCAATGGAAATGGAAGGTTTAACCACAGCGGTGGGTAATCGCATGTTACGTGTTGGAGAAAGAACCGGGTTAATGGGAGATATGATGGAGCGAATTGGTAATTTTCATGATGAAGAGATTTCGCGTTGGGTTGAATGGACAACCAAACTCATCGAACCGATTCTGATGGCTGTCATCGGGGTGGTCATCGGCGGTATTATTATTTTAATGTATATGCCCATCTTTGATTTGGCAGGAAGCATCAATTGATTGAGTCATCAGTACAATCTGAGGAGAAACCGCCGATTGATAGTCGCCTGCTTGGTGATGCACGTCAGGAAGCGGCAACACAAGGTGTAGCGGTTATGCAGCTGCTGGAAGAGACATATGGCTACACGCCGCATGAAATTCTCCAGCAACTGGGACAATTGATGCACATCCCTGTATTGGAAATGAAAACCATCCATACGTTAAAACCGGCATTTGAAGTATTGCCATTTGCTGAAGCGGCTTTGCATGAATGCGTGTTATTCCAGAAGGGAAAGGATTATTTGCTGGCAATTAGTGACCCATTCTCATCCAAATTACGTGCCTGGGCGGAAGAACGTTTTGATATGGGATTGGCATGGCATTTGGTGCATCCGGCCGATCTGACGGCTTATCTTGCGCAGCAAGAAAAAACCATGCGTGCAATGGACCATGTCTTACCATCTGCAGAGATGGGTGCGGTACAAAGCGGTATTGAAGATCTGTCGTTAAAATCCATCAATGAAGGCACCAGTCAAGTGGTGCGTCTTGTGCATTCCACATTATATGATGCACATAAATCCCAAGCCAGCGATATTCATCTTGAAATGGTAACTGGCGCACTGTCAATCAAATACCGCATTGATGGCGTATTGACCTCTATTGGTGTCATGCAAGGTGCAGACCTGGCGGAACAGGTGATTTCGCGTATTAAGGTCATGTCTGAATTGGATATTGCTGAACGCCGTGTGCCACAAGATGGTCGTTTTAAGATTGCCATCCAAGGGCGGGAAATTGATTTTCGCGTTTCCATCATGCCGAGTATTTTTGGCGAAGACGCTGTGCTGCGTATTCTTGACCGGCAGGCGCTTTCTGATCATGTTGAAGGTTTAACGCTGAATCATCTGGGTTTTAACGAAAAGGCGATTACGACCTTGCGCCGCCTGAGTTCAGAACCTTATGGCATGTTGCTGGTTACCGGCCCGACAGGTAGCGGTAAGACGACATCACTGTATGCGGCAATTTCAGAAGTCAATGAAGGTAATGATAAGATCATCACGATTGAGGATCCTATTGAATATCAGTTGGCGGGTGTATTACAGATACCGGTTAATGAGAAAAAAGGGCTGACTTTTGCACGCGGTTTGCGTTCGATTCTGCGTCATGATCCTGACAAAATAATGGTGGGTGAAATTCGTGATTCAGAAACAGCGCAAATTGCCATTCAGGCGGCACTAACAGGTCACCTGGTGTTTACCACCGTACATGCCAATAACGTTTTTGATGTGATCGGTCGTTTTGCGCATATGGGTGTTGATCCGTATAGCTTTGTTTCCGCCTTGAATGGTATTGCGGCGCAAAGATTGGTGCGTTTGTTATGTTCACACTGTACCGTAGAAGAGCGTCCCGACGACGGGCTCATTACAGATTCTGGCATTGATTTGGCGGACGCCAAGAATTTCAAGTTTCGTGCTGGTAAAGGCTGTGGGCAATGTCGGGGCAGTGGTTACCGGGGGCGTAATGCCGTCGCAGAGATATTAATACTGAATGATGAAATTCGCGAACTTATTGTTGCGCAAGAACCGATTCGTCGCATCAAAGAAGCGGCAAAAAACAGTGGCACACATTTCCTGCGAGAGGGCGCTTTGGATATGGTCAGACAGGGACTAACCAGTTTAGAGGAGGCTAATCGTGTCACCATCGTGGCGTGATCAAATTCAGGTGTTTTTTGCGCCGGAACGCATAGATATGGTGCGTTCATCACGTGGCTTTAAACCCGTGCAAGCGCCTAAAGTCACCAACTTATGCCAAAAGCAAGATGCAAGTCAGCCGCTTTGGGAGCCACCCATGCAGCAATTGGCACAAATGCTGCCTGATGCGACGGGTACAGAGATGACGATCACCCTTTCCAATCACTTTGTTCGTTACGCTACGCTGCCGCCTCAGGCGGAAATTACCGCGCCGGATGAAGTCAATGCCTATGCTGCTTTTCGTATGCGGGAGATTTATTTTGAACGGGTGGATGCCTGGGTGTTGAGCGTGAGTGCATGGGACCCGATAGATGGCGCAATTTGTGCAGCAATACCGCGTGATTTGTTAGCGAAATTTGAAGACCTTGCTGCGCGACATCAAATCAAACTGAAAGGCGTTGAACCGTACTTTGCATCGGTCTATGATCATTGGCATGAGACATTGACGGGCACGAACCTGTGTCTTGCATTAATAGAGCGCGGGCATATTTGTATTGCTTTGATGAATAATGGTGTTTGGCAAAGTATACGCAACCAACGCGTGTTACATGATGTCAGGGATGAATTACGCATTGCGCTGGATCAGGAAGTCATTCTGTTCGGTAATAAAGAAAACCTTGGGCTGGTTTATCTGTTTGCGCCGGAGCATCCTGATTTGGTGTTGCCGGAGGATTGCGGCTGGCAAGTTGTCGCATTAGAAACTGAGCAAATGCCGGTATTAGCGCATTATCCAACGCCTATAGCCAATCATATAGAGGCCGGTGTATGCGTCGCTTAAGATTAAGATTCCCCGATAGCGGGCAACAAGACCGCCGCATTGATTTTGCCTTATTACTGCTTGGTGTTTTAGTTTTGCTAGTAGTGTTCTATCAATTCAGGCAGGCATCTGAAGAAGTGAATTACTGGAACAACCGGGTTGAGCATCTTGAAAAACAACATCAGCCGAAAGTGACGCACCGAACGCGTTCGTCATCGCGCAATAGAGAAAGAGAATTCAGTCAGGAAATTCGTAAAGAAATCATACAAGCCAATGCGATCTTGGGGGAAATCAATTTGCCCTGGGAAGCATTATTTGATTCGCTTGAACACGCTGCAAACGAGGATGTGGCGTTGTTGACACTGCAGCCAAGTATCGGCAGCCAATTGTTACGCATTGGTGGAGAAGCAAGGGATATGTCTGTATTGCTTGATTTTGTCGAGGCCCTGGAGCGTGAACTAATTTTTGAGAATGCACATTTGGTGAATTACAAAATAAATCAAGACAGTTTATATAAGCCAATCGTTTTTCTTCTTAGCGCGTCATGGGTCGAAGTATCTTGAAGAATGATGAACTACTGCAAGCGCGTCTGAGTCGTATACAGTTACAGTTGCGCTGGCAAGTCGCGCGACTGGGCAATGTCGGCAAAATTGGCGTGGGTTTGTTTGTGGTTGCCGCTATATTTTTTGTTGCTGCGGTTTTGCCGCAAGATACTGAATTGGAGGAACTTAAGGAACGTGCAGAAACGATACAATACAACGCGCAGCAAACACCCGGCGAGACCGAAACAGTTAAAAAAGTTAGTGGTGATCAAGCACTGCAAATATTTTATGAGTTTTTTCCACGCATGGATTCTTCGCCATTTTGGATACGTGAATTGGTGCGAGTCGCAAAGCAACAAGGTGTTGAAATCAATAGCAGTGATTTCCGTTTAACCATTGAACAAGGCGCTCGCTTGGCACGTTATGAAATGATTTTGCCGGTTAGAGGCGGTTATCCACAAATACGCGCTTTTATAGCTGATGCGCTTGAGGCTGTGCCAGCGATGGCGATAGTGGGGATTGCCATTAAGCGTGATAACGTACAATCGGTACAACTGGAAGCACGTTTTGAAATTAATCTTTACCTGGATGAATAGTACTTTGATGCTAATAGCACGCTTCTGTTTATTTCTGACCGTGTTGCAATTCGTTGTAATAGTCTCATTGCGCCTTGTCAGAAATAAACAGAAACGCACGCTAAACACCATTCAACTACGGTTTTTAGGATAAATCGATGGATCAGGCCGAAAAAAAGCGTAAATTAATTTTGGGTGCTGCCCTAGCCGCAACATTGATTGCGGTTGTATTGGTTGACGAGGACGAAGACATTGTCGATCCTACGCAAACCATACAGCCCGTACAGTCAGCAAGACCATCCTCAGGCAATGCCATGACACAAGAACAACGTGCTGAATATATCCATGTTGATCAATTGGGGCAAAGGAAATTTAGCGCGCAAGCAGGTGATCTTTTCGGCTCCACTGCGTGGACACCTAAACGGCCTCAGGTAAGCCAGGAGCAACAAGCCATCATCGCACAACGGCAAGCAGCCCGAGTTGCAGCTCCGCCGCCTGCGCCAACAGCGCCACCTTTACAATTTACATATATCGGCAAGGCCATTGAAGGGAATAGAACCTGGGTTTTTCTTTCTCAAGATGGCGAAAATTATGTGACCAGAGTTGGCCAAAAAGTTGATGACCAATATCGATTGGATACAATTAATGAAGAGGAAGTTTTGTTTACTTATTTGCCACTGGATACCAGGCAAACACTTGCAATTAATAATGAAGATGCAGGGAATTTTCGATGAGCATTAAGAGAACCGTTGTTTTGATTTTGCTGTTTGTTTTAATCAGTGGGTGTGCGATTAATAATAAAACCTTTGGTACGCGAAATAAGATGTTTTTTGAGGCGCAGGAACTTATCCAAATTGGTGAATTAGAACTGGGATTGCAGAAACTGGAACAAGCTGCGCAAGAAGAGCCCAAAAACCAAGAAATCCGAACAGTACTTTTACGTCAGCGTGAAGAAATCCCCCAGAAAATGACTTTTCAGGCAAACGATACCCGCTTATCAGGTGATTTGGAAACCGCAGAAATAATGTATAACCGGATCTTGGAAATTTTTCCGCGCTATGATAGGGCGCAGTTAGGATTGGAAGCAATTGAGCAAGAGCGTTATCATATTGCGTCGATAGACTATGCGCAGGAATTACTGGCACTCAATGATATCGAGGGTGCCGAGCAGGCAGTCAGGGCCGTTTTGCAGGAAAACCCAGAACAACCCCATGCACGTCAACTCATAAAACAAATTAGCTCGCTGATTGCGCGTACTGAGACTACTGGGCTAACGCTTGAAACAGCATTTAAAAAGCCATTTACCATGGAGTTCCGCGATACTGACTTAAAAACTGTTTTTGAGTTGATGGCGAAAACAGCCGGCATTAACTTTGTGTTTGATAAAGATGTGCGTCAGGAAACTAAAATTTCTCTTTTTGTGCGGGACAACAGCGTAGAAGATATTCTAAATTTGATCCTGATGACTAACCAACTGGCGTACAAAGTACTGAATGAAAATTCATTAATGATTTATCCCAAAACACCAGCTAAGCAAAAGGAATACAAAGAGTTGGTGGTGCGCAGTTTTCATGTGGCTCATGGCGATGTAAAACAAATGGTGGCTATGGTCAGAGGCTTGGTAAAGGCCAAGGATGTTTATATTAATGAGCAATTGAATCTGTTTATTATGCGCGATACGCTGGAAGCAATTCGTGTGGTAGAAAGACTGGTTGCTTTGAATGATTTTCCAGAACCAGAGGTGATGCTGGAAGTTCTGATAATGACAGTTTCGCGTGATAATGATTTCACTTTGGGCCCAGGTCTTCCACAAAGTGCTACGTTTAATCTTATACCTGGAGTTACAGGACCAATTTCGCTGTCCGCTATAAGAAATGAATTGCGTAATTCGCCTGTAGTGGGTGATATCGCTAGTGGTCATGGCGCTCCGGGCCTTAGAAACTTCACAATCCCAACAGGTCAAGCAACAATTAATTTTCAACAGGGCCTCTCAAATGCTGATGTACTCGCAAACCCGCGAATCCGCGTAAAGAATCGTGAAGCAGCTAAAATTCATGTTGGTATCAGGCAACCGATTTTTACATCTAATGTTTCAGGGACCAGTGGTGTGGTGACTTCAACACCAACTTTTCTTGACCTGGGTGTAAAGTTGGATGTTGAACCTGTTATTGGTTTGCATAATGACATCACGATGAAAATTGTTCTTGATGTAAGTACTATAGATGGTTCTGTGACGGCACCAGCATTGCCAGGTCAAACTGCTAGTAGGGTCCCAATAATTAGAACCAGTAATGCAGAAACCGTATTGACATTGAAAGATGGTGAAACACAAGTGATGGGTGGGCTAATTGAAACTCTTGAAACTCGTACTGTAGGTGGTATCGCAGGACTAATGAATATAATGGGTCTTGACCGATTGACTTCAAGTCAAAGGATAGTTCGCGAAAAAAGTGAGCTTATACTTATGATTACTCCACGTATTGTACGTAACCTTCCCCAATCCACGAATTTGGAGAGCGAATTTCACTTTGGTACGGATAATAATGTCGGGCATTTACCTGTTACGATCAACACGACAGCACCGCAATCATTGGCCATGGCTTCAGCCGGTTCCGGTGGTCGAGGTGGTGCTTCTGGGCTGAGAAGAGCAGCCAATCCTTTATCGCCATCTGATGAGCAACCCACGCCGAATCCTTTCGCACAAAGCGTCGCTGCTGAGCCTACGATTACTATGCAGGCGCCGGCGTTTGTAGGCTTGGACAAAGAATTCTCAATGCGGGTAAGAATGGTTGGTGCAAAGGCGTCTGTTAATTCGGAGGTGCAAGTGAGTTATGCAACGGATATGCTTGAATTACTCGGCGGTGATGACAATACAGGTGTGCATACGATTAAGTTTGGCAGGAATGAACCTTCTGGCATGTCTGCGCAACTGCGTTTTAAAGTGGTTACGGCTAATCCGGGTGCAACTGAAATCAGTATTCTGAGCGCGGAGGCCGAGGATAGCGAAAGTGATGAGACGCTAGAAGTTCAGCTGCCGACGCCGACAAGTATCAATATTCAATAGAATCAAACGAGATGAATTCATTCAGCATGCCTAGGAGGCTGTCCGAGAATAGAATAATTTACTGCGGAAAAGCTATTTTGGTCATATTTTCCGATAATTTTTGTTAAATAGAACAACTATTCGCCTAAAATGATCAAAAAATCTGCCTCAAAATTACTTCCCCTCGCTACGATTTCTATTCTCGGACAGTCTCCAAGAAATCGTAATGGTTTTACACTGATTGAATTAATGATTGTCATCGCGATTATGGCGGTACTGGCCACAGCCGCGATGCCGTTGCGCGAACTTTCGGTGAAACGTGAGAAAGAACAGGATTTGCGCGTTGCGCTACGACAAATACGCAATGCATTAGACGCCTATAAACAGGCGGTGGATGACGGGCGTATCGAAAAGAAAGAGGATGAATTCGGTTATCCGCCCCGATTAGATGATTTGGTTTCAGGCGTGCCCGATATAAAAGCCACCGACCCACATGTGATTTATTTTTTGCGGCGACTACCACGCGATCCCATGTTTAAAGACCTGGATGTTGCGGGTGTTGAAATGAAGCCAGCGGCGGAGACCTGGGGTACGCGCAGCTACAAAAGCTCGCCGGATAACCCGCAAGAAGGCGACGATGTTTTTGACGTCTATTCCCGCTCGGAATCCCTCGGCACCAATGGCATTGCCTATAATGAGTGGTGAAAAAATGATGCTTGGGAAAGACAAGCGTGGCTTTACGCTGATTGAATTGCTGGTGGTTATGGCAATTATTGCAACCTTATTAAGTATTGTCGCACCCCGCTATTTTCAGTCAATCGAAAAAGCCAAAGAAGCGGTTTTGCGGCAAGACCTTGCCATTATGCGTGATGCGATTGATCAGTTTTATTCTGACATTGGTAACTACCCGCTGGATTTGGAGGAATTAGTTGATCGACGCTATTTGCGTCGGCTTCCGATTGATCCATTCACTGAGAGTGATACCACCTGGATTGAAGTGCCGCCGTTGAACGAAGAGGAGGAGGGCGTGTATGATATTCATAGTGGCTACAGAGGGCAGGCATTCGACGGGTCATATTATGAAGAGTGGTAATTAATTTTCACCGGTGAAAAATATGTGCCGATCTGAGCAGGGTTTTATTTATCTCTGGGCATTGTTTGCAGTGATGGTTGCAGGGGTTATTTTGGCTGGAACAGGGCAGACTTGGCAAATAAAAGCGCAGCGGGAAAAAGAACGGGAGCTTTTGTTTATCGGCGAAGAATTCCGAGAAGCCATTATGTCTTATCACAGTGGTTCGCAAGGTGGCCCAGGGAAATACCCGGATTCCTTGGAGGATTTGCTTGAAGATAAGCGTGGTGCAGTACCCATACGTCATTTGCGCAGAATATATCTGGACCCAATGACCAACACCCTTGATTGGGGGTTGGTAGAAGAACCGGCTCCTGAAGATGAATCTGGTGCTGCACGATCAAATATTAACAGAGGTATTATTGGCGTATATAGCCTGTCAAAGAAAACACCCATGAAAAAAGAAAATTTCCCAGAGCATTTCGCTAAATTTAATGAAGCTGAGACTTATCAGGACTGGAAATTTACCGATACGCAGGATGGTGGTAATAATCAAACGCAACAACAAGATCAGCAGAAACCAGATGGCACACCATCGTCTTCAGCTTCAGCTTCACCTTTCGCCTCATCTTCGTCCTCATCTTCGTCCTCATCCTCATCCTCATCTTCACCTTTCGCATCACAATCTTCTCCGCAATCAGGTTCTTCCCCGCAATCTGGCCAAGGTGGACAAGGTTCCGCTTCACCTTTCGCGTCACCAAGATAAAGGAAGCGCTGATATGTGTTGTTGCAACACATATCAGCGCTTCCTTAGGTGCAAGTCGGTCGGAGACCGGTTGTTGTATTACCGAATGGGAGTCAACTGATCGAAGGGCAGATTCGTATAATAGCTACAGAGCTTGTTTTTAATCGGATTAAGCATGCCCTGAGTGACTCGTAACGAATTTATTTTGTAGCTGGTTTCCCGCGCACTGCTGGCGTGTCTCGCCCTGAATCACAAACTCCGTTTGAATGATATATTCTAAGAACTTCAGGAGATTCGGCAGCCCCACTCCGAATTGATTTTCCGGGGTGCTCTCCAGAATCTCGCGAATGCCCGGAGCATTCGGGAGGAGATCGTTCAAGACCAGAAGACGCACCATATCCGCGGGACGTTGCGTTTCGCCGTTGTTCCAGAAAGGAGCTTTATTTTGATTTCCGTTTTGTTTCGCCTCGAGGGCTTCGTCAGCCAATAGATTGAGGGGAAAATCGTTGTACACATTCACACCTAAGAAGCGGAACAATTCGACTTCATTCATCTCCCGCGCACGGGCGGCGATCATGGCATCTTGAAACCGCAGCCCGGCCTGAGTGGTCTCCAAGCCGCTGGAACTGTTGCACGAGGCTGCTAGCAGTAGGAAGCCTTCGCGTAGGGCGGGAATCGTGGATGGGATTTAATGCGCTTGAACAGACCCGTCGTCACAGCAGTGCTGAGTTCTCGGCCCAACACATTGTTGACATAGCCGTAGCGCCGGCCGGCCAGCCAAAGAATGGCGCCCCGCCACTCTCAAGTATTCTGGACCAAATTCGATGTTGTGGAAGCGATCGGATTGATCCTGGGTGGAAATGATTCGATTCAGTGCCTGAATTTGCGCGCCGGTGAGGAAATCGTCTCGGGGGCCGAACAACCCGGGCCAATTAGGGTAGCCGCTCCAAATCGGCCGGGATCGGTTGCCATAACACTCCAGCCAGCGTCCCGCCTGTCGCATTTGCGCGGTGAAAATGACCTGAGTGTGTAGAATTCGTCCCTGACGTCGCTTGCGCCATGACCGGTTTTGCTTGAATCCATTCTATGATGAGTATGAAAATAATAGTCAATCCGAGTAGTGTTACCCAGGTCTTAGGGTCAATTCTTGGCATAAGTCATGTCTCCCGTTAATGTGAGGTTATTGGTTATAGGTTTTTGAAAAGAAGTCTTGTTTTTATTTGTTATTGGTATTTCGTTTTAAATAACCGAATTTTTATTTTCTAGGAGTCTCTCATAGGGAGATGATTGTTTCTATTACTCCGATCATTTGACGCAATAAGATTAAGGCACGCAGCCGTGCCGCAGCTTATTAGTAAAAGCAAATGCAATATTTGCGCCAGTTTTATTTAATGCTTATTAAACATTGGACTAGGAGAGTTTCAATGAAGCATTTGAAGCTATATTGTTGTTAATTATCGACAAACTCCTGCCCTGGTAATTTAACAGTTTGTTTTATATGAATTTATTTTTCCTCAGAAAGGAAACGTGTAGAGGGAAAACAGTTGAGCCAGGTGTTATGTCGCTGAGAACTAAAACTAAAGGTGCATGGTATTAGACGAACTTGTTTATTGATCCTTGATCAACGTGCCGACACCTTGGTCGGTTAGTATTTCCAAGAGTAGGGCATGTTCGACCCGCCCGTCTATGATGTGGCAGGATTTCACGCCTTTTTTTACGGCATCCAGGGCTGATCCGATTTTGGGTAGCATGCCGCCGGAGATGGTGCCGTCAGCAAATAGCTCGTCGACTCTTTTGGACGTTAAACCGGTTAGAAGATTGCCTTCCTTATCCAACACGCCGGGGGTGTTGGTTAGTAAAATCAATTTTTCAGCTTGTAGAATCTCAGCCAATTTGCCAGCCACGACATCAGCATTGATATTGTAAGATTCTCCATTTTCACCAACGCCAATGGGTGCGATGACTGGGATGAAATCCTGAGTATCCAGCAGTGCGATTAAAGATGGATCAATATGCTCGATCTCGCCAACCTGACCAATATTGATCCATTCGCCGATATTCTGGTCGTCTGCCATTAATAATTTCTTGGCACGAATAAATGCGCCGTCTTTGCCGGTCAAACCGACAGCTTGCCCGCCCTGGCGGTTGATAAGGTTGACAATGTTTTTGTTGACCAGACCACCCAATACCATTTCAACTACATCCATGGTTTCAGCGTCGGTGACCCGCATGCCCTGGATAAATTCACCTTGTTTGCCAACACGTTTAAGCATGTCATCAATCTGTGGGCCACCGCCATGGATGATAACTGGGTTCATGCCAACAAGTTTCAGCAAGACGACATCACGGGCGAATCCTTGTTTGAGGTTTTCCTCCACCATGGCATTGCCGCCATATTTGATGACGATGGTTTTGCCGTGAAAACGCCTGATATAGGGTAGCGCTTCGGCAAGAATTTTTACTTTGTCTTGCGGCGTAGATTGGGGAGGTAACATGATTTTATTTTATGATTTGGGGTTTTGATTCATTTATCGGGCGATCTGCAAAAACTTCTCGTTGCATATTATTTTATGCAGACTTAATTCGCGCCATTGTCGTTCTTCTTTGTCCATATAATACCTGGAAACATCAGCATCTTTAGCATTCTTCGTGCTTTCAATTTGCTTAAATTCAGATAAATTCCGGATGCCCAGCATGCTGTTAACCAAAAAGCCACTGTTCATTTTATAGTGCGTTGAAACCAGTAGTATGCGTGACTTTGAATTAAATGGTGTGGGTGATCCGCCCAGAAATACACCTAGATCTGTAATCCCATACAAATTGCCGCGTACATTCGTCATACCGATAAACCACGGTTGCGTTAATGATACCGGTGTGATTTTTGGTGTTTGTATGACTTCACTCACTTCATGCATATGGACCAGACAGCGATCTTCTCCCAGCGCTATTCCCAGAACGGTTGCGGACGGAGCAGTTTGGTTCGCATTTTTCAGTTGTTTGGAAAGTGATTGCTGGTATTCCTTTATACTCATTGCGCAGGCCGGTATATGCAGTGAATTACGGTAGGTTGATAATTATCTATGATTTACGCCCGGATCTAAATACTTTGGCTTCATAATTCTTGGATACGGTTGTTTTTGCAGCTTTCTTTTTTGGCGCTGGTGCTGGTGCTGGTTCAGGTTCTGGCGCTGCTTTTTCCGGTGCTTCCTGTGTTTGAGATTCTTTTAATTTTGTTATTTTTTGTAATAATTCATCCGCAATAATTGGTTTGACAATATAGTCTTTGGCGCCTTGTCTTAGCCCCCATATTTTGTCTGTTTCCAAGCTTTTGCTGGAACAAATAATAATAGGAATATGCCGTGTGGCTTTGTCCTTTGTGATCATGCGGGTAGCCTGGAAGCCATTTATCCCCGGCATAACAATATCCATCAGAACCAGATCGGGCATAACTTCTTTTGTCATTCTAAGCGCATCTTCGCCACATTCTGCAATGCCGACTTGGTAGCCGCCCTTAGTGAGAATATTTGCTAGTAGATGTCGTTCGGTTGGTGAATCATCTACTATCAGAATTTTTCTAATTGTCATGATCCGAAAAAATAATTAGGAGATTGTCGATAAGCGCTTCCTTCATGCTCATCATGACGCAATATTCGTGATATGGCAATTTTACTGTATTATCTAGTGCTCCGACTACTTGATATTGACGGGTTCAGAGTTACCCAAATGATTCAAGATAAGGCGTAGTCTGCAAAGAATGATCAATCATTTTCAAAGGCCACAACACAGTACTGGATCATCTGGGAACTCCCTTTGAGAGACCTGGAAAGCACTTGCCCACGATGTTACGCCT
Source organism: Nitrosomonas sp. (assembly GCA_021774075.1). Classification (GTDB taxonomy): domain Bacteria; phylum Pseudomonadota; class Gammaproteobacteria; order Burkholderiales; family Nitrosomonadaceae; genus Nitrosomonas. The sequence goes on from JAJFJK010000041.1 coordinate 36,459, forward strand.
CTTGAAAAGGGCTAGCCATTTCCGGTGATGCGTGCCTAGCTGTTAATCACTTCTCAGATCGCTGAACCCGGCAATATCAAGTAGTCGGGGCACTAGACGTAATCAAAAAATCTCAATTGAGTAAACGGGTTCCAACTACTCAACCAATGAATCATGTCGATTATTCATCTGACTCATCTCGTTTAATCCATTTCTGCACAACCAAACTCCCCACCATATCCCCTTCTACATTGACCATGGTACGAACAGTATCGAGTATACGATCAACCGGTATCAGGATCGCAATCGCCTCAACTGGCAAGCCAACCGATTGCAGCACCACCACCATAGTGACCATTCCGGCACTGGGAATGCCTGGTGCACCCATGGCAGCCAGCATGGCAGTCAGAAATACAATCATTTGCTGCATAAAACTGAGCTCGACACCTACCAGATTAGCAATAAATAATGCAGCGACCGCTTCATATAG
>JAJFJK010000042.1 GCA_021774075.1 Nitrosomonas sp.
GGCTGTGGTATTTTCTTCAGGTAATATACTTGGTTTAGGCGGCGGAAAAGGGTAAGGGTCGGCATAAGAATCTGAATCTGAATCTGAATCAGGTGATGATTGAGGCGCTATGACATGATCTGTACTCTCGATAAGGTCATACTTTATGGTATTTGTATCACGTTCAATGTTTTCTGCGTCTTTACCTTCAGTGTATTCTAAATGTTCTATTAGGTTGTCAGATGCTTGGGCGGGCGAGGTATCTTCATGTATCGTGACACTTGTGTCTGAGTCTATGCTCGTGTGTGGTTCGGTTAACTCGGATTTGTCATCACCCGCAAACAGTACATAACCGAGTAAACCCAACAGGCAGCCAACTAACAACAGTGCAACTGAAATTTTCTGCCAGTCGAGGGGCAGTTCTTCAATAGTTTCCTGTTTAACGGTTTCCGGGTGTTGTTCTTCTATCGATTGAGGCTGTGGTTGCCGCAGATTAATACGGATTTTAAATTGGTGGTCAGTCATAATAAAATTTGGGATCGTGTCCTTATTTGCAGTAAATTTGGGTCATGCAAAGTTCTTAGAGAATAACAGAAACCTAGGAGGCTGTCCGAGAATAGAGGTCGTAGCGAGGGGAAGTAATTTTGAGGCAGATTTTTTGATCATTTTAGATTAATAGTTGTTCTATTTAACGAAAATGATCGGGAAATCTGGCCAGAATAGCTTTCCCGCAGTAGATCATTCTATTCTCGGACAGCCTCCTAGTTTTCTATAATGACCATTTTAATAATTAGAAATGATAAAGTAAAACTAATATCTTGTTGTTAGTCCCAGGCTAGTTTTTTATTGGCACGCATGAAGTTGAGAAAAAGATAAATCATGAATAACAACATAGCGCTGGTTCAGTTGCAATTACAAAAATTACGCCAGCAGATTACACAGCATAATTATCATTATTATGTATTGGATAATCCAACCGTGCCTGATGCTGAGTACGATAGATTATTCCGTGAATTGCAACAAATTGAGCAGGATTATCCGCAACTGGTCACACCCGAATCCCCTACTCAGCGGGTGGGAGCGGCGCCACTTAAAGCATTCTCGCAAATCATGCATCAGATACCCATGCTGTCTCTGGGCAATGCTTTTGAAGAAACCGAAGTGGAAGCATTTGATCGACGTGTTCGTGAAGGTTTGTCCGTTGATGCGGTTGAATATGCAGTGGAACCGAAATTCGACGGACTTGCCGTGAGTTTATGTTACGAGTATGGCATTTTAAAAACAGGCGCAACCCGTGGTGATGGCAATACAGGTGAAGACATCACGCTGAATTTGCGCACAATTAATTCCATTCCGTTGTATCTAACCGCTGAAAATGTTCCGGCATTGTTGGAAGTGCGTGGTGAGGTATTGATGTTGAAGGCTGATTTTCTCAAACTAAATCAGCGGCAACGTGCGAAAGATGAGAAACAGTTTGCCAACCCACGTAATGCAGCGGCTGGTTCATTGCGTCAGTTGGACCCTGCTGTTACGGCCACACGAAACCTTAGTTTTTTTGCGTATGGCATTGGACGCGTTGAAGGTGGGAACAGACCGCAGAATAAACACAGCGATGTGATGGCGTATTTGGTTGCGTCGCATTTCCCGGTGGCTAAAGAATGTCAGGTTGTGACCGGATTGCAAGCTTTACTGACGTATTATCATGAAATTGGGACGCTGCGTGATGATTTGCCATATGATATTGATGGTGTGGTGTATAAAGTCAATGCATTGTCGCAACAAGAGAAACTGGGATTTGTTGCGCGTGCGCCACGTTTCGCCCTTGCGCATAAATTTCCGGCGCAGGAAGCCATGACAAAAGTGCTGGATATTGATGTGCAAGTGGGGCGAACGGGCGCATTGACGCCGGTTGCGCGTCTGGAACCGGTATTTGTAGGTGGTGTGACGGTCACTAATGCAACGCTACATAATGCCGATGAAATAAAACGCAAGGATGTGCGAATTGGCGATACGGTCATTGTGCACCGGGCAGGTGATGTCATTCCTGAAGTGGTTTCAGTCGTTTTGGCGCAACGTCCCGCACAAACGCAATCATTTGTTATGCCAGTGCAATGCCCTGTTTGTGGTGCCCGGGCAATCCGGTTGGAAGGAGAAACCGTGGCACGTTGCACGGGCGGTCTTTTTTGTCCTGCACAACAAAAGCAGGCCATTATCCATTTTGCTTCGCGTCGTGCGATGGACATTGAGGGGTTGGGCGATAAGCTGGTGGAACAATTGGTCGACAATGCGATTGTACGCACCCCCGCTGATCTCTATAAAATGGGTCTCGCTGCATTGGTTAATCTTGAACGTCTTGCAGACAAATCGGCCAATAATATTCTCGCGGCGATTGAACAAAGTAAACAGACGGCATTGGCGAGATTCATTTATGCCCTGGGTATTCGTAATGTCGGTGAAACCACTGCAAAAAGTCTGGCGCAATATTATGGCAGTCTGGACCGGCTGATGGACACGGCAATTGAAGATTTACTATTGGTGCCGGATATTGGCCCAATTGTTGCGCAAAGTATTGTCGATTTTTTTGCCGAACCACATAATTGCGAAGTGATTGAGCAATTGCGCTTGAGTGGTGTTTGCTGGCAAGAACATGAGGGAAAACCAATACCAGCAGCCGCAGAAACAGCGGTGAGTGGAAAAACTTTTGTTTTGACTGGAACACTATCTAATATGAACCGGGACGATGCTAAAGAAAAAATAGAGGCGCAAGGTGGAAAAGTGACCGGCAGTGTGTCCAAGAAAACAGATTATGTTGTTGTGGGTGCTGATCCGGGTAGCAAATATGACAAGGCGCTAAATTTGGGTATAACAATTCTGGATGAAGAGAAATTGCAGGTGCTGCTTCAATAATAATTTATATATTCAATGCTTTCATACCAACAAGCTGAGAAAATTCTGAGTGACGCCGAATTACTTTATTCGGCTGAAGTTGTCACTGAAACCGTGCAACAGTTGGCGAATGAAATTACTGAGACACTGTCGGACCAATACCCATTGGTTTTGTGTGTGATGGGTGGCGCTGTCGTGTTTGCCGGACAATTGTTACCGTTACTCAGGTTTCCGCTGGATTTCGATTATCTGCATGTTACGCGCTACAATAATGTAATCCGTGGCGGGGAAATTCGCTGGCAAGCCTTGCCAACGGCAGGTTTACAAGGCAGAGTTGTTTTAGTGCTGGATGATATTCTGGATGAAGGCATTACGCTGGCAGCAATTCAGGAAAAAATGATGGCTGGTGGTGCCAAGGCGTTTTATAGTGCCGTATTGACTGATAAAACAATTGCCAAGCCCAAACCATTGCATGCTGACTTTGTTGGCTTAACGTTGCCTGATCGCTACGTGTTCGGATTTGGAATGGATATTCATGGTGCCTGGCGTAACTTACCGGCTATTTATGCGATGAAGGAATAAAAGAAAAAATATGCTTGCGATTATTGGTGGCAGCGGGATGAACCAGCTGTCTTGTCTTGAAATTTCACATCAGCAAAATATTAAAACGCCTTATGGTGAGCCGTCCGGGCCACTGACTTTTGGCAAAATGAATAATCAGGACATTGTTTTTCTGGCACGTCACGGGCATGGTCACAGCATACCGCCACATGCGATTAATTATCGCGCAAATTTGTGGGCTTTGCATGCGCAAAAACCCACACATGTGATCGCGGTGGCGGCAGTCGGTGGGATTCGTGCGGATCTGACACCGGGCAGAATGGTTATTCCAAATCAACTTATTGATTACACCTATGGCCGCGCATTTACTTATTTCGACGATGCCAGTCATCCGGTGACGCATATTGATTTTACCCATCCGTATAGTCAGATGACACGTGAGATGTTGCTTAATGCCGTAAGAAATGCCAATGCAACCATTATCGACGGTGGTGTTTATGCTGCCGTACAAGGGCCAAGGTTAGAGACGGCTGCAGAAATTAATCGCTTGGAACGGGATGGTGCGGATATAGTTGGCATGACGGGCATGCCGGAAACGGCGTTGGCAAGAGAACTGGGGCTGAATTACGCAACCATTGGCGTCGTAGTCAATGCAGCCGCCGGGCGCGGCACAAATATAAATGCTGTTTCATTAGAGGAAATTCATGTTGTTCTGGATAAAGCGATGGTTGATGTGAGAAATGTGCTTAAACATATGGTGGTTGATTATGGCGATTAAACCCGTTCTCAAAATGGGTGAGCCACTACTGTTGGAAGTCGCCAGGAAAGTTGACCGATTTAATACGCCTGAACTGGATGGACTGATTCAGGATATGCAAGACACCATGGCAGCGCTCGACGGTGCCGGCTTGGCAGCGCCACAAATTGGCGTGAGTCTGCAGGTGGCTATTTTTGGATTTGAAGAGAATCAGCGCTACCCGGATGCCGATGAAGTGCCTTTTACCATCCTGATTAACCCGAAGCTGACACCGCTAGCAGAAGACATGGAAGACGGCTGGGAAGGTTGTTTAAGTGTCCCCGGCATGCGCGGTGTGGTGCCGCGTTATAGCCAATTGCGTTATCAGGGTTTTGATCAGCATGGCAATACAATTGATCGCAAAGTAGACGGCTTTCACGCACGTGTCGTACAACATGAATGCGACCATTTGCAGGGCATACTCTACCCGATGCGCATGACAGATTTTCAGACATTTGGCTTTACTGACGTGTTGTTTCCAGGCTAAACGGTCATTGATGAGTAACTTATTGTTTTAAAAATATTTGTTTAACTTTCTTGGTGCGTAACTTATCCCGTTGGGTTAGCCTGAATATTGCGCCAGTACGTTAGATTTTGGCCTGCAATCATTATGCTTACTGGTTTTCAGTGATTTTTGCAAAAATACAGTTTGTACCCAAGGTTTTACTTGATGGTTTTTAACTTGCCCTGTTTTGAATTGAATGCACATGCTTCCTATGCCGCAGAATAACTGCATCTGCGGTCGCGAGCACGTTCAGTTCAAAACAGTTCGGCGTTTAAATTCCAGCAACTGGTGCAATTTTCAGGCTAGCGCGATGGTGGAATGCTCAGGCTGGCGGCAAAATAAAAGCCCCGCCAAATGGAGGTAAGGCGAGGCAGTGCTGCTAGGAGAGTCATGGTCAGTAAGTTAATTTACAAGGTCTATTAAAACACTTCAAACCTGAACGCAGGCTGAATGAAATGTAGTTCGCAGGGATGGGCGGTTTGTCGCCCAACTAGTAAGAAATTTGGTGCAAAGCACATCAATTATTGACGCATCTGTTTTTTTGCCTGCTTTTTTTGTTTTTTGGTGGCGTTTTTAGGGGGCATGTCAGCGGCTTGTTGTTGGGTCGTGTCTGTGTTTGTTAATTTCTCATTGTCCAACTTCTGCAAGAATTCTGTTTTATCTGCCGGTGAGATGACCATCACTTTATCTTTGCCATATTCAATTTCCAGGCGGTCTGATGACAAGGCTGGGCCAAACATTGAGCTTTCAGATTCCTGCACGGATGTTATGGATGTGATTGGAATAACCCATGTAAATGGGCCGCTGACTATTTTAAGATTGCCATTTTTTATGATGTACCGGGTTGAGTTCAATATCCATAGCGGAATACCCGCGCCAACAATGAGCATGAAGGCGGCTATAGAATAATTGACTGCGCCGCCAATCTTTAACATCACCGATGATCCCAGAATGCATGCGAATATTGATGAGGCTATGAAAATCAACATCCATTTGTCGACTTTTGATTTGAATACATCCATGTTTTATCTCTGTTGAAATTGGTAGGGCGGAAAAGCGTAGCGCCATCCGCCAGTTCGATTTAATCTTAGGTCTTTGCTGAATTTTACCATGCGGTGAACAGCGCAGGCTTATTCACTCTGCCGCGCTATGGGTTCTGGTGGAACTCGATTACATTTCTATCTTGATCACGTATAAATAACATTATCCCGCCATCGGGCAAAGTTATTGGGCCTTCCGTAATTTCAATTCCCATCTGCTTCAAAGCATCTTTGATTGATTCAATATTAGTGACATCTAATGCAACATGAGTATAACCAGGGTGTTTTTCTGGAATATCCATCAGTATATTTTCAGTCAGCTTTGGATCAGCATTAAGAATAAAAATTATATTAACACCTGATGGGTGCTCCATAATGGCTACTGGCTCCGGCCCTATGGGTCCTATAATAAATACAAACCCAAGTTGTTCATAAAATTCTCTTGCTCTTTCAAGATCTGAAACCCTGATGCCTACATGATTGATTCCAATTATTTCTTTCATGTCTATTATCCCTTGTTGCAGATTCTTTTATGTACTTTAATATTTTGATATTGAGGCTGATATGGTAAATGAAATTGAGGAATATATAATGATTATTATTTTGTGTTTCTTGTGTGATTCGTAATTTTCGACCAGTTTTGGTCTTCAGATATATTGATGAATATTTTATTCAACAAAACTCGGAACCAGACTTCGGATTTTGCAGGGATGTATGACTTGTTGCCAAATATGAGAAAGATCAGGTGCAATGCGCTTTGCTTATTACCTTACATTACGTCTTACTCGTTATAGCTCAATCATGTCTGCGACTTGATAACCTAGATTTGACACCACAAAGACCTCACCTTTATGCCCTTGTTCAACAATGAGTTCTTTGTTAATGAGATCTTGCAATGCTGCTTCCCACTTAGAAACCTCTCTACGATCAGTAGAGCCAATTAAATTCTTTCCGTTAGTTTGAATATCAGTACCACCAATATATCTCACATAAATAATATTCCCATGAGGGTCAAGGCTGGCTTCTTTCAATAATGTACGAGCTTCCTTGGTTAATTGAGGTAACTGTGTATTTGACTCCACCACCTCACTAATTGATTCTGGTTCTATAGCTTTGAATAATGGGTGCTCATTTAACTTAATCTGCAAATGCCGATAAAATTTCTCTTTAAAATCTGAATGGCTATCGTAACTTTCATATAAACCTCGACTTTGGCAAGATTCTTTGAATTTCTTAAGTTCCTGAATTTGCACCATGTCAACCGTATCCATTGCTACGGGTTGACTAGAAAAATACAACATTGCTGGTTTATCAGATTGAATATGTTTTTCGATTTCCTCTACCGTACCGCTAGCATATTCATTTGTTGGCGTTCCAATTCTCGTCCAGAAAACACCAAAAAATCACATTTATCTAATATCTGGCTATTAATAATATCTTGAGGACTTCCTCCCATTTCAGGTGATGAGTGAGACTCCCAACCTATAGGAAGCAAAACTATATTTCGTGATTTTGAATGAACCGCATTCCACTCATAAACAACGTCACGAATTATGGAGCGCTCGGAAGCTACATCTCCTGGCGATGCGATCATTACGTTAAATACTTTTGCGTTGTAACTCATCTACAAAACTTTCCTTGAAACATAATAATATTGTTAATGTGGAATGGATCTTTATTAATAATACTTATGAAAATTTCTCATTTTTTATTCAATTATTCAGAGAAACTATAACACTATATATTTTAGAGTAAATTCTATACGCGAAGAATTGGAGAAAAAGAATTCCTGAAATTAATCTGGCTTTTTATAGAATCTAACGCACTGGTGCAATATTCGGATAATAACGCGTAATAAAGAAACTGGTATAGACTGATGTTTTAGCATTTCTGTGTATCGCAGGCAAAAACCTAACCTATTAGTACTCAGGAGAATTATGAAAGCAGTTTATTTTGAAAAAGCTGGTGATACGGCTGTATTGCAATATAGCGATGTGAGCACGCCCGATGTTTGTGGTGATGAGCAGGTTCTGGTGCAGATCAAGGCTGTTGGCGTTAATCCGATTGATTGTAAAGTTCGTGCTGCGCCGACGCTATTTCCGGTTTCTTTTCCGGTGATACCCGGTTGTGATGGTGCGGGTATTGTGGCGGCGGTGGGTTCGCAGGTGCAGAATTTTGAACCTGGCGATGCGGTTTATTTTTCACAACCTGGTTTTAATAACCGTCAGGGGACTTACGCCGAGTTTGTGTTGGTGGATGCTAGCCTGCTTGCCATGAAGCCGCGTGCTTTATCATTTGAACAAGCTGCTGCGGTGCCTTTGGTTTTCATTACGGCGTGGGAAGCGTTGTATGACCGTGCAAACTTGGTCAAAGGTCAGACGGTTTTGATTCACGCAGGTGCCGGTGGTGTTGGCCATGCGGCAATCCAACTGGCGAAACAGGCGGGTGCTAAAGTGATCACGACGGTGAGTAATGCTGAGAAGGCTGATTTTGTTGAACGTTTGGGCGCCGATAAAGTAATCAATTACAAAACTGACAATGTCGTTGAAGCGGTACTACAATGGACGGATGGGGCAGGTGTGGATATTGCATTTGATACGGTTGGCCCAGATGTTTTGCAAAGTTGTTTCAGTTGCGTCAAGCCCTATGGTGATGTGGTGACCATTTTACAGCCTGTGGCTGAGACGGATTGGCGTGAAGCACGTCTGCGTAATGTGCGGTTTAGTCTGGAAATGATGTTAACGCCCGTGATATTGGAACTTGAAGAGGCTAAACAGCATCAGGGCGAGATATTGCGACATTGTGCTGCATTGTTTGATGACAATCAGTTAACAATCGAAGTTGCCAAAACTTTTAGCTTGGCAGAAGCCGCACCAGCGCAGTCTTTTCTTGAACAGAATCATCCGATAGGCAAACTGGTACTATGTTGTTCCTGAATGGATGGATTAGTTACTCGGAATTATTTACTGTTTACTGAACTATAAATAATTTGTTTTTTAGTTTTAAAAGCCGTAATTAACAACAATCTAAATTTGTGCAGTACAATTTTCTGGAAATGTTAAAGACATTCCCTTTGACGGAGTTGAACTTGATTTTTTAAAGCAAAAAACTGTGATTCGATTGGTAGGCTGATAAGTTCAGAAGACTTTCAAGCAAAATATATAGTATGACAACCTTAATATCGACTTTTAAGAATGGTAGAGCGGATTTTTTTGCTTTGCTATCAAAACGAATGGATGAGAAGGGCGACTTTCCTGCATTGTTTGAATCAACGGAATTTTTTGAGGAATCAATACAGGGCGGGGGTGCCAATGCTTCAGAGATAACCAGTGCAATCCTGAGAGATTTTACACTAACCCGGAAAGTCATTAAGTTGGCTAATTCAGCAGTGTACTCTGGGGTGGGGAGAGAAATTACAACGATTACCCATGCGGCAGCGGTGCTTGGCACAGACGCAATTTCAGATCTGGCACTTAGCGTTCGTTTCATTGATACACTTTCTTCCAGCGCGCCGGATTCTGAAGATGCTCGTAAGGAGTTGGAGAAGGCAATTTTGGCGAGTGATATTGCAAGAAATATTGTGTCCAAGTTAAATATGATAAATGGTGAACAAGCCGTAGTGTGTTCATTGATGCGCCATCTTGGCCGCTTGATGTTGGCATTTAATTTTCCTGATGAATGGTCCAGGATTAAGGAAATTACCGAAGGAGAATTAGCTCGTGAAAATGATGCCGCACGAGAAGTTATTGGTGTGTCTATTGATGACATTGCACAGGAGGTGGCTAAGGACTGGCGGTTACCAAAGAAAATATCCAATAGTATGAAGAAATCAGTATCAGATAATAAAGCCAGTATTCCAGGTTCTGCAAACTGGCTTATAGGCCTTGTGAATTTTTCAGGAGAGGTGGCTGCCAAAGTAGTAAATAAAAACAGTAAAGATGATTTAAAGAAATTTATCTCAGGCTATGATGAAGTATTAAAGGTTTCTGGTCAGGATATAGTCGAGTCAATTGATTTGGCGAAGAAAGCGCTGGAAGAACAACTTGATCAAACTGTGACTGAATCATCAGAAGGTAAGCCATTAGATTCACAGGAGAAGCTCACATTAGGTATAGATGAGGTTGGTGAAATGTTGGCCCAAGAGATGGATTCCGGCAGCATGATAAGCGTGGTTCTTGAAACAATGTATGTGAGTATGGGTTTTAACCGCGTTGTTACTTTTTTTCTTGATTCCGGGGAGTTCAAAGCTAAAGAGGGTTTCGGTACTATGATACCTGAAATACTACCGCAACTTATTTTTCCTGAGGATTATGAGGCGGATGTTTTTCATTTGGCTTTGGCAAATAAGGCTGATGTATTCATTCATGAAGTTGCGACAGTTAAAGATGCCTCTAGTATACCTGCATGGTTCAAGCGAAGCTTGCCTGATGTAGGGGCGTTCATTTTATTACCCTTGGTTTTCAATGGGCGTGCTGTTGGATTGATATATGCTGACTGGAAAATGGATGTGGCTGAGTTAGTTGAGCCCGATGAACTTTCATCAATGGGAATTCTTAGGGATCATTTGCTAAAAGCTTTGGTAGAGAAAAATAAATGGAGCCATTTGCAAGAAGCAGCTGACTGAATAAAACGCTAATATTAAGGTTCTTGAAGATAAGATTAGAAATTCTGGTTATTAGAATTAATTCATGAGCCAATCAGCACTTCCCTGGTGAGGTCTTTGGGTTAAACTTTACGAAGTTTAAAATATTCTGGGATATAAAATATTTAGCAGCTTCAGGAAATAAGAACACATTGTATCTGCCAGAATTACCAAGGATTTTAGATGTCATCAATAACAAGAATATTTAGCTTTTGGGCACTGTCAATAGGCTGGTTGGCATTTGCTTACTTTATCGGTCATATGATCCCCGATCAGCAGTTGTGGTTTGCTTTGCTGGCGACTTTTATATTTGGTTTGCCGCTTTATTTTGCCGCGACATATGCTGTCACCATTCAAAGAATCCACCATGCCAATCAATTCCGCAACCTGGGTATTTTGTATTGGTTTGTCAGTAGACGAGTTTTGCCCTATATCGGTTGGGCGTTGTGGTCGATCATGTTTTCCTTCTTGTTATTGTTTTATCTTGGTATGACGCAAAAGCTGGAATGGGCTGCATTTATTCTGACCATTTCTGTATTCACCGGTATCCACGCCATTTTTGAACCCACTGCTGCGCGGGAATATAAACCATACATTGCCTTACATAAATCACTCACCTGGACACGCTGGATAACTGCGCTGGTGATGGCGGTTTTTTATGTTTTGTATGTAAAACTCGCGGGTGACTTTCATCAGTATGATTCTTTAGAACAAGCCATTCAAATGAGAAGCCATGATATTGATGGCGCTACCAGTAATAGTGTACTGATATTGGAAACAGCCCGCTTGTTGGGTTTTATCGAAGGCTTGAAGGCTTATGCACTGGGTAACCTGCAATCACTGAATGATTTACTTTATTTGTTGCTTATTTTTCTCGGTAGCATGATACTTTTTTATAATATTGCCTTGGCACTTTCCAGCTTTATGGTGCCGCTGTCCGAGTACCGCCGTGTGCTTGCACCATTGCAGGATGTCGATGAGCCAGGCAAGGTGCCGCCGCGTATTTTGGGAATATCAACAGCGCTGATTACATTTTTTGCGCTGTTTATTTATGTGCCTTCAACGGTTTACCTGGATGGCTGGCTGCGCTCTTCACCGCAGGTTGTGGAGCGCTTGCATGAATCACAAGCCGTTGTCGTCGAATCGCTGGAAAAGATTGGTGATGATTACTATAAGCCCGGTACAATTGCGCAGACAAGAGAGGCTTATCTTCAAGCAGTCAGTGAACTGGAAGAATCCGTCAATGAATTAAGACGCAATACAGACAGCGGATTCCAGCTGATGGCTGAGAATGTTGATGACTACCTGGACTGGTACTATAGTTTGCCAGGTGAGTATGAACGTATTGTCGCCTTGGCAACCGGTAAACTTGAGAATTGGATGGTTGAGAAACTGGAGGGTTATCTCATGCAGGGCAATGCATTTGGCCCGGTACAGCAATCCATTGAAGATGCATTAAAGAAAAATGAAGCACTGCACACAGAATATCTGGAAAGAGTTAATCTGATACTGGCTGAAAATCATGTGGAGCCAAGTTCTGCAGAACCGGAGGTTGTCCGGCATTCACCGATGGATGCGATAAAAGAACCGCCAAATCACAGCGTTATTGTTAATCTGGAGAGTCGCTTGATAATTTCCGGTGGTGTTGGTGTTGCCGGTGCGGTAACTGGCGCCATTGCAGGAAAAGTAACGGCAAAGGTTGTGGCGAATGGTGTCATTCAGATTGGTGCCAAAGCATTGGCGAAAGTCGCTGCCGGTAAAGCAGCCAGCGTATTAGGTGGTGTAGCAGCAGGCGCAGCTAGTGGTGCGGTCGCTGGATCAGTCTTTCCCGGTATTGGAACGGCAATCGGCGCAGCAGTCGGCGGCATTATTGGTGGAATTAGTGTTGGATTGGGGATCGAACATCTTCTGTTGAAGCTGGAGGAACATTATTCTCGGGATGAGTTTAAGGCCCAGATCCTGGAATCAATTGAAGAAGCACGCATGGAATTTGAGGAATCTTTGGAACTGAATGAATCGTTGGAGCCTAATCATTGAGATGCAAAGATAACTGAATTGAGTGTAAGTACGCGATCATAAGTATTTTAACAAAACTTGCTGATTATTACAGGGCTATGCCATTGGAAATATTCATAACTTTTGGACGACTATGTGCTTCATAAGCAACTCACTTAATCTGTTATTCCCGCATGTTCTTAGCGGGAATCCATTGCCAGTCTGGATTCCCGCCAGAAGCACGCGGGAATGACGAAACTTGTTACATTAAGAGTGTTAAGTAACTTCTTAACGACTACTTAAATGAGCTACGAGTACACTCAACTCAACTCAACTCAACTCAAGTAAGTACGATGTTTAATTATTAATATTCAGGCTAAAGCAGTCTGGCCGAGTGATATAAAAAGTAGTGTTGAATGCCGATTTCAGTTTGATAAAAGATATCGCCGACGTAAAAGCCTTTGTCCGCAAAAGTGGTGGCATTAGGCCATAAAAAGATGTACATAATTGCAAAATCGGCAATATCGATTCCACCGGAACAGCTAAATCTTTGTCCGATACCATCTACTGGCGTGCCAAAAAAATCTCCAGCGAGTGTCGCATACAGTGTCGTAGAAAAATTTCCAGGCCCTAAACCAAATATCGATCTAAACTCGTCATGCAGATTATTTATTTCCAGACCTAATGTACCTTCGGTAGCCGGCCCCAGTAACCATCCGGTTAATTGTCCGCCTGCTAGCGATACATTACTTGAACAGATACTCTCCCACTGTGCATCAAGTTTTAAACCGGTGTCCAGGGTAGAAAAATCCGGATCACTTGTAAAAGGCGATGAACCAGTTGAAGGAACAATAATATTTAGCGTGCCGGTACGCGGCGCAAAAGAATTTTCTTCCATTCTTAGTTGTAAAATTGTGTCATCTGCGCTGATAGTGCCTGAAAATAAACAACACAACAGTACGAATAATATTTTTGGTAGTCTGAACATTGTTGTCTCCTTTTTGTTAAATAAATTGCTTTGCCAGAAAAAACAGTACTACATTTAAATGCCATTCAAAACTGAAGTTTAAAGCGTGTTAGTATCATTTAAATGATGAAATAGAACTCGACATATGCCTAATTTTAAGCAGTTCGGCATTTAAATTTCAGTAATGGGTTGTCGCTTGTATTTGGTTAATGGCAGAAAATAACTGTGCGGTAGCATTTTCAGAGCCACTGTCAATATTAATAATGTGATCTGCTTCATTTGCTAATAGTGACTCTTTGGTCGCCTGTTGGCGTTGCATTACTTCAATCGTTGCTTCTGAAGCGTCCGTGCCTTCGTCAGCACGCTTTTTTATCCATTCATGAATGAGTTGTTCTTCGACATGAAAATTTAGGATAACAAAAGGTATATTCAATTCTTGTGCTAATGTCTGAAAGGGTTTCCGGTGAATTTGTTTAAGAAAAGTGGCATCAACAATGACCGAAAATCCACTTTGGCATAATTGTCTGGCAGTGATGAGTAAATGCTCAAAGGTGCGCTGGCTGGCATCTGCGCCGTATACATCTCGCTTGATTGCTGCGTCTGTTTGTGCTTCTGCTGGCAGTCCAAAAAGACGTTTGCGTTCGACATCGGAGCGCAAGCGAATCAGGTTGAATTTTTCCAATACGGGTTGAGTCAGCGTGGTTTTTCCAGAGCCGGAAACACCATGCGTGATAAAAAGTGTTGGCGCATGATGATGCGTGAAGGTCGTCGCCAGATCGGCATATTCTCGATATTGTAGTTGTGTGTGCTGTTTTTTCTGCTCTAAGTGCATGGCATCACTGGCTTGAATAATGGCAACTTTAGCGCGTACCAGCGCACGATAGACTTGATAGAACTGCAATAAAGCCAACCCAGCATAATCACCGGTGCGTTGCAGGTAACGATCCAGCAGGCGGGCTGCATAGCCGGGTTGATGGCGGTCAATCAAATCCATACAAGTGAAGGCGATTTCGCTGATGACATCGATCCAGCGCAGTGAATCATTGAATTCAATACAATCGAAAATGGTGATTTTGCCCTCGATTAAGGCGATGTTGGCGAGATGCATGTCACCATGACAATTGCGTATAAAACCATTGGCTTTACGTTGTTCGATGTGCGGCAACAATTGTTTGTATTTAGCCAGACTCCATTTTTTGAGCGTTTCAAGTTGTTGAATATCTTTTATTTCGCTGAGTAATGGTGCGATTGTCTGGAAATTTCTTTCAACCGGTTCCAGTACTGTAGCGGGTTCACCGTAATGATCGTCTTTACTAGCCGTTTCAGTATGTTGATGAAACACCGCAATGTTATCGGCTAACTGGTCAATATGTTCTGGATGCAGCGCATTTTCGGCCAACACGTTGTCCAGCCGTGCTGTCTGAGGAAACTGACGCATCCTAACCGCATACTCAATAATTGGTTCGCTATTAAGCACAGGTGCCTCGGGTGTTCCGCCTATGCCTATAATATCAAGGTAAATGTCTGGTGCCAGACGACGGTTAAGGTTAAGTTCATGTAAACAAAAATGGTGTCGTTTTTCCAGCGTGGAAAAATCCAGGAAACCCAGATTGACCGGTTTCTTTATTTTGTAAACGTAATCGCCTGTGAGTAATACCCAGGAAATATGGGTTTCAATCACCTGGAATTGATGCACCGGGTGATGGTATAAGGTGGGATTCTGAAGCGCCTGAATTAGGGGGCTGTCAGACATGGTATTGTGGATTCAGTAGGTATTGATTTTTTATGAAAATGAAATTTATATTAAATGGTGCTGATCAATTCCGGGCCGAATCTTATGATGCAATTGGCCCGGAATTAACCGGGTAAACGCTAACTTGTCTACATAATCTGCATGGCTTCTTTAACTTTTTCTTCCAATGCTGGGCGCATGCCTGCTTTACGACCTTCCTGCAGTGCTTTCTCAGGATCAACGCCTTTACTGATTTGGTAGCTTGCCCACATACCACCGGCCCGGTTACCGGAACCACAGTGAACCAAAATGGGCTTCTCAGCACTTTCAATAGCTTCAGTAAAAGCGGCCAGTTGTTCATCATCAAAACCAGTTACTGTAGTTGGTATATTGATATAGACCATATTTGCTGCTTCAACCAGCACTTTTTCTTCCAGTGTGCCTTCGGTAGAACCACGCAGGTCAATAACCGTTTTAAAATTATGCGTAGCCAAGAGTGGCGCGCCACCATCTCCGATCATGCCGGATGATGCAATATGTGGTGTGAGACGATTATAATTTTGTACAGTATGAACCTGATTTCCAAATGGAATCCGGTCGCCAGCTTGTGCTATGCCTGTAAACAGGATAGCCACTAATGATAGGATGGTGATAAAGTATTTCATATGAGCCTCGTATGCAATGTTAATTGAAAAGTACATAGGTTCAATTGTAGCGTTCCTCAATTGTTTTATACAAATTATTAATGCAATTTTTGTTGTTTAATTGTTTGATTGGGCTAATGAGTACCAATTCATCACAATGCAGCGTATAGTCATTATCAGAACTTGATGGCTGCTCCTTAGTCGCTTAAATCACACCGTATAGTATGGCTAATACGAATCCCAAACCATCTACACATTCCTGGCACACACTGTCCGCTTCAGAAGCCTCTGAATTGCAACATGTCGACATGACTTCGGGCCTGTCCGAAGAACAGGTCAAACGTCGGCAGCAACGTTATGGGCCTAATGCAATCCTCACTAAAGAAGGCATAAGTGTATGGCGCATCTTGCTGCAACAATTTTCCGATTTCATGATTATTGTGTTGATTATTGCGGCAATCGTATCTGGATTGGTTGGCGAGCCACAGGATGCAATTGCGATTGTTGTTATCGTATTATTAAATGCAGTCGTTGGTTTTGTGCAGGATTACCGCGCTGAAAAAGCATTGGCGGCATTAAAAAAACTGGCGGCACCCACAGCGACTGTTCGGCGCAGTGGCCAGATAGAAGTAATTCCTACCGATCAATTGGTGCCAGGTGACATTGTAATATTAGAAGACGGCAACCTGATTCCGGCGGATTTGCGTCTTTTCCATATTGCGCAACTCCAAGTTAATGAAGCGGCACTAACAGGTGAGTCTCAACCTGTTGACAAGATTTCTGCCGCACTGCAGGACACTGAGTTAGCGATCGCTGATCGGCTCAACGTTGCATACAAAGGCACGGTGGTAACGCGAGGCCGCGGCGAAGGGGTGGTGACGGCCACCGGCATGCAAACAGAAATTGGCAAAATTGCCACGCTATTGACTGAAGAAGATGTCACCAAAACACCGTTACAAAAACGTCTGGCACGATTCGGCCAGCGTCTGGCAATATTAATTTTGTGTATTTGCGCGGTGATATTTGTTACTGGTCTGTTACGGGGCGAACCTACTGTATTGATGTTTTTGACTGCGGTCAGTCTTGCCGTTGCAGCAATCCCTGAAGCACTACCAGCGGTGATAACTGTTTCCCTTGCTTTAGGCGCAAAAAAAATGGTGCGGTTGAATGCGCTAACAAGAAGTTTACCAGCAGTGGAAACGCTCGGCTCCGTTACATATATCTGTTCAGATAAAACCGGTACTTTGACAGAAAATTCCATGCGGCTTGAAGCCTTGTATTGTGATGGTGCCATGCATAAAAAGGTGGTCGATAATGGCGGCGATGTATGGGGATTGATTGCCAGGGCACTGCTATTGAACAATGATGTCAGCGAAAGCCACGCGGGCAAGTTAAGAGGCGATCCGACTGAAGTGGCACTATATGAGGCTATTCAGCAAGCCGGTTATCAAAAAACGCAACTTCTTATTGATTTGCCCCGTATCGATGAAATTCCATTCGATGCAGATCGTAAACGGATGACCACTATTCACCAACATGATGATGACTATATTTCATTTACCAAAGGTGCTGCTGAATCTTTGGTCGACATTTGTGAAAATGTATTGACGTCAGATGGTCTGCAAGCACTGGATAAAAACGAAATTCAACAACAAATTCAGCAAATGGCCAGTCAGGGTTATCGTGTCTTAGGCGTGGCCTATCGTAGCTGGAACAGACAACCCCATGCCTTAAGCGCTAACCAGGTGGAAAGTGATTTAACGTTTTTGGGATTAGTGGGTTTGATTGATCCGCCACGATCAGAAGCCTTTGATGCAGTAAGGTTATGTAAAAGCGCTGGTATTACGCCCGTAATGATCACTGGTGATCACCCTGCTACCGCATTGGCTATCGCCGAGCGTTTGGGTATTGCCAACCCGAACGAACAAGTGCTGACAGGCGCCGACCTTAATGAAATTTCCGATGATCAACTTGAGAAGATAGTGCGGCAAGTACGTGTCTATGCGCGTGTAACGCCAGCACAAAAAATTAAAATAGTAAAAGCGCTACAAGACCTTGGTGAATATGTCGCAATGACCGGTGATGGTGTTAACGATGCGCCTGCCCTGAAAAGGGCTGACATCGGCATCGCCATGGGTCAAAAAGGAACCGACGTTGCCCGTGAAGCGTCGCAACTGGTGTTGCTAGACGATAACTTTGCAACCATCGTTAGCGCGATCCGTGAAGGGCGACGCATTTTTGACAACATACGCAAGTTTATAAAATATACCCTCACCAGCAATTCAGGCGAGATTTGGGTGTTATTCCTCGCGCCATTCCTGGGATTGCCAATCCCCCTTTTGCCGATCCATATCCTATGGATCAATCTTGTGACAGATGGCTTGCCGGGCTTGGCATTAGTAACTGAACCGGAAGAGCGAGGCATCATGAAACGGCCGCCGCGTCCTCCCAATGAAAGTATATTTGCTCATGGATTGTGGCAGCACATGTTATGGGTTGGTTTATTAATTGGTGCAGTATCATTGATTGCCCAATCATGGGCTTTTCACTCGGGTTCTGATGCCTGGCAAACCATGGTATTTACCACACTAACTTTTGCGCAACTTGCGCATGTGTTGGCAATACGTTCCGAACGTGAGTCATTGTTCAGCATTGGCATTTTCTCCAACCGATATTTGATTGGCGCAATCGTACTGACTTTTCTGTTACAGCTGGCTACTATTTACGTACCATTCTTACAACCGATTTTCAAAACACAACCATTAACGCTCAATGAATTAGCCATCTGTTGTGCTCTGGCGAGCTTAGTATTTGTTGCGGTAGAAATTGAAAAGTGGTTGGTTCGAAAGTGGAATGTTTATGGCGATGACCTGTATGCAAAGAAAAACAGAATATCTGAGTGATTACAACGGAAATCTGGAGAAATTTTAATTACCTGGGTGACCCGTTTATCGCGTGAATTGGAAAAATATGTGTTGCATCGCCGTGCTGCCCAAGAACGATGACGAGTACTCCTTCAATTTGATATTTTAGGGTACAGCGCTCACAAGATGTTTCGTCACAAGGCGCAGCGCGCAGACAATGGTTATTCCCTTGGCAAGTGCTGCAACGCAGTGACGGGATATCTTGTGAGCGCCCTTCGGGTTAGCTTTTCAGGGTTACTGGCGGCGTTAGGTCTCTTGACAAGGGAATGACCATTGTCTGCAAGACCTGCCTTGCCAGTAAGCCTGAAAAGCTAACTGTATCCTAAAATATCAAGTTGAAGGAGTACTAGCCACCATACACATAAAGCACATAGGTATTGAGAAAATAAAATATCAACAGACCAAAACTGATCCAGCCAATATTGAACATCAGGCGGGTAGCAGGGCGGTAGACCAAACCAATAATCACAAAGCCGGTCATCAGTACAGCGGATAAGGCCGAAACTGCATGTGTTGCTGAAATATGTGAGAGCAGTGCGCCTTTTACAAAGACCAAGTCATCCAGTGCCAGAATAAGAATATTGAATAAATTACTGCCCAGCAGGTTGGCAACGGCCATGTCCAGGGCGCCGATGCGTAATGCGGCTATGGTCACTGCCAGTTCTGGTAGCGAGGTGACGCCGGCGACAAACAGGGTGCCGACAAAGCTATTATGCCAGCCCATTATTTCAGCCAGTTGTGCGCACACAACGGGGAGATAGACACCGGCAGCGATGACGACCAGGGCGGATAATGCGTAACCAATCGTTGCCTGACGTAATGTCATATCTGGATAGCGGCTGGCTATCTGCTCAATCAATTGCTCAATTTGGGCGTGTTCTCGTACGAATAATGCACGCATGGCAATCAGGTACAGCATCATGATGATTGGCGTGTAAATACCCATAAAGGTGATATTCAACGTAAATCCCATACTGGCCAGTAGTATGCTCAGTCCTGCAAAGCCAATCAGAACCACGCCAAATCCGGCGGTGAGTAAATGATTTTTGTGGGCGCGATGGTAGATGGATTCTCCGCGTACCATAAAATCCAGAATCACCAGAATAGCCAGATTAAACACACAACTGCCCAGTACCCCACCGACAGCCATATCAGGTGCGTCAGCCAGTGTCAGCGCGCTGACACCTGTTACTAATTCAGGTAATGATGTGACAGTGGCAAGCAAAATAAGGCCGACCCAGCTGCCGGACAGACCAGTCTTGTCGGAAATCATATCCGCGTAACGCGATAGTTTAGTGCCTGCCACACCAATCAATAATGCGCAGATAAAGAACTCAAACCAGATTATTAAGGTACTGGTAGCCATTATTTCTGGGTGGTAACTAGCAGCAACAATTAGCGCCGCCCGTCATACCAAATTGGCAATTTCTTCTTGTCCTGCAAGGCTTTGCGTGGGCTGAACAGTACATTTATAAACTGCCCGGCGATTTCGCGTCCCGTATAAAGCTGCATTTTGCGCGATGAAGTGACGAGCGGGTGTTTGCTCAGAATAGTGAATTTCAAGCCACGCTTACGTCCCCACTTTTTAAGTAAGCGGCTAAGATCAATCTCATCCGCTGCAAATAATTCCTGATTAAAACCACCTACATCACGAAATGCGTCTGTACGGCATACCACCAGCGCGCCAGAAGCCCAGTGCAGCAAAACAGACATGGCTGTCCAGATATGTAGCACACCACTGCCCCACCAATTTAAGCCCGGCATATGCATGGTGCTGCCGCAGCCCACATGTTTGCCTGCTTCAATCATTTGCAGAATATCCGCAACCATACCGGGATTCAGCAGACTGTCGGCATCCACAAACAATAACCAATCACCCGTAGCAACCGCAGCGCCGGCATTGCGCGCTCGTCCGATCTGATTAATCGGCTCGAAAACAACCCGCGCACCAGCTTGCTCAGCCAGTTCAGTCGTTTTGTCAGTGGAATTATTGTCAACAACAATGACCTCAGAAGTAAACCCGGACTTCTGGTTGGCAGCCAATGACTTGGCAATGGAGTCCAAACATTCCGTGATCAAACGTTCTTCATTGAAGGCGGGGATAATGATTGAAAGATGCATAAGTAAATTCTGATTTCGATGGAAAACGTTATTATCCTGGAAAAATGGCTGAATGCGAAAAGTCACTGAAATAATAATCTGACAATGTGGAATTATTACAAAAGATCATGGTAATGATTACCATCAAGTGCATTCTTTACGTTATGGCGGTAGCGGAGAGATAGGTTTTTGATAATTAAATGAGCTTGTGTTCTAATTTGCTTGGGTTTTCTATGAGCAGAGTTATTAAAAATAAGTGTTTCTGATAACTGAGTACTGGAATATTTTGATATAGGCTGCAAGAAAATAAAAAATACTGGATTGTTTCTATAAATCTTTTTTAGAAATACTGGGTTTGTGGAATTTATTTTAATAAATAGCGTGTTATTGTTTTCTTTGTATAGCTGTGCAAAAAAATGGGGAATTTTTATAATAATGTTTGCGAGGACTTATTCCTTATAAACATGCTGTTAGATGGCTTGAAGGTTTGTCGTATGAATAGTTGGATTAACTTCATCGTAAAAGAAACCGAGAGCGCATTGACGCTTCTTTATTCTTATATGGGGTTTTACGAAGAACTAAAGAAAGAAGGTGTAGCTGAAAATGCTAATAAAAATCCAGAATTCTGGAGGGTACACACAGCCGCTGTTCAACATACATTATTTATATATTTAGGCCGTTTATCCGATGATACCCGTGAAGGTAAGTCATTTTCAGATTTCAAAAATTACTGTATTCAGAATGTGTCAGATTTCTCAAAAGACTCATTTCTGTTACGAAGAAGTGACGCATTAGAAGTAAATCCAAACTATCTTGATAATTCTGGGTTCCCTAGCGCGGTAGGGTGGATAAGCTTGCGTCATCCACCGCATGGTAAGTACAATAAATATCTATTTTTCGACCCAACTATATTGCAGACTTTGGTGATGGAAGATTGATTAAAGTATGGCAATAATTGGCGGATGGTGCTTCGCTTATTTGCCCTACCGTGCTCGAAACAAAATACATGTGTTATTACACGTAAAGGGCATGAATAAATGCAAGTTGTTTTTTTACCGACGATTTAGAAAAAATTGGAAATTAGTATTGAATCGTTTTATGATTGAGTTTGCAGGTCGCTTGGTTTATGTTTATCCATGACAGTTAGTTACACAAATTTTTTTACGGATTCAAAAGGGATTTTTGTTCTATCTAGATTTGTCAAGGAGGTTTTTATGGCTAACAAGATTGCCGTTCAATTCCGTGTCGACAAATGGCTGAGTGCAGTAATGATGCTCGGTGTATTTTTGATATGTTCAGCACTGCCAACTACCAGCATGGCTGATTGGTACCCAAAGTGTAATCAGAGAGATATTTATCCTGACTATTGTTGTTGGACAGGCATTGCACCAGTTTGCACCGCCGGGTGTCCCTCGGGCTATACATTGGAGAGGAAAAGCAAGAATGCCGATGGTGCGCTATCAAGGTGTTGGACGGGAACGCATAAGCTCTGCTGTCCAGGAAACATTATTGGAGAGGTTGATGGTTTCGAGTTGTTTCCAAGTGCATTGATGTCGAAAAGGCAGCCTGACTCCCTATTGAAGTCTTTTATTCAGGAATAAAGTAGTCGAAGTACTAGGTCGATAATTTCATAGGATGTAATTCTGCTTCGGTAGAATCGTTGACGCTGACAAATGTTACGCACGGTGGTGCGCCTCCTTGCTTCCCTCTAAAGAGGGAAGCAAGGAGTGCTCTCCTGTGAATTTTCATATGGCTCTCGTTAGCGCTAATAGGCTACGCATATCCCTGGACAATCTGCGCCGCCATCGGTAGGGTCGCAATTATCATCTGGGTCATCAATGCAAGTCAGGTCATCTGGACACGCGATTCCAGCGATTCCACCGCAAGCAAGCGGCTCCGGTGGCATACATTCGCCTACATGATTAATGGACATACCTGCTGCTGCTGCCTCACACTTATTACTATAGGTCTTGCCATCACAACCACAAACCGGGTCGTACTCTCTTGTGCAAGCCGTGGGCTTGGTTTTACAGATGCCTTGTGCATCGGAAACCTGGCATTGACCAATACCGAAATCGCAGTATTGCCCTTTATCAGGACAGGTCAGTCCCTGGATGGTGCCGCAAACAGTTTCTTGGGGCGGAGGGGGTGGGGGTGGTTGCGTTGGTTCGTTATCACAACCCATTAGTACGAGGGCCACACAAAAACTAATTAACCAAGTGATAAGTATGTTCATGGATTTTTCTCCCTAACAGATATTTAGCTGGAAAAAAGTATAATGCATTGAAATATTAGCGCATATTTCCTTTTAATGAAAGTGTTTAATCTTGCTGTTTTAGTAATAATGATATATTTTCTATGCCATGAGATCTTTTGAGTTCAATAGTGAATAGATCCGAATAATTTCTGTAAGGCGTGCACGTATAGTATTCCTTCAACTTGATATTTACGGATACAGCGCTCACAAGATGTTTCTTCACAAGGCGCAGTACGCAGACAATGGTCGTTCCCTTGGCAAGTGCTGCAACGCGGTGACGGGACATCTTGTGAGCGCCCTACGGGTTAGCTTTTCAACATCACTGGCGGCGTTAGGTCTCTTGATAAGGGAGTGACCATTGCCTGCAAGACCTGTCTTGCCAGTAACGCTGAAAAGCTAACTGTACCCGCAAATATCAAGTTGAAGGAATACTTACTGAGGAGGCACTTTATGAAAGCTAAGGATTTTGATAAAAAATTTGATGAAGACAAAATTGATATAGTTGAAGATCTTGATTTGTCGACGATTAAACGTCCTAATCAAGCGCAGAGAAGAGTCAACGTGGATTTCCCCACTTGGATGATTGATTCTCTTGATAAAGAAGCTTCTAGATTAGGGGTTACGCGGCAATCAATTATTAAAATTTGGTTGGCAGAGCGTCTCGAGAATTTAACTGTTAACAAGGCAAGGCAAGTGCGGTAGGGTGTAATAACCAAAGGGCATTGCACCGTGAAAAGATCGGCTTAGCGCGGCTGGGGTGGTCGAAAAATGAAGTGTAAATTGTTCAGAACCCATACGCTGTATCCGCAAATATTAAATTGACAGAGTACTTGGTTATTTAATAATCAAATGAGGGAGGTTAGACATGCGCACTTTCGCAGAAAGACCGAAGATCACTCAGCAGATTACGTCGATCAAGTCTAGGATTCCTCGTCGAGCACACATTGGGCAAAGTCATGCGGTTAGCTCAATTTTTCATTCACAACGCATGTTCGACAATAAAGACGAACAACGGCTGACAGGAGCAAATTCAACGCGTGGACTGAAAGCGGATGTGGGGGACGAGGAGATTTTACGCGGTCGTACAACCGGTGAGATTATTCTTGATGTGGTACGACCTGTTGGGACAGCTTTGGAAAATGCGCTTATTTCAGGTGCGGGAGCCTCGGCAGAAGTCCGTGTTGCTACGACTACTAAAAAGGGGCCGACCTGGAAAAAATACGGCGTTTTTGTATGGCATGCTGATTTCAAGACAACCGGTCGAAGTGGGTGGATCGTTCAAGAAATATTCAATACTTGGCAGGCAAAGGATGCGGCGGGTAAAGCTGTTGCAAGCCCACTTACGCCACATTACCTAGAAGCCTGGGCGGTGGATAGTGCTGGCAAGGTTACGCCAAAACAAAGTGCTCGTACGGGCAAAAGTATGGCCAATGATCATTGGGATACCCCGAATCTTAAGGTTTACTATCGTGCTGTCGAAGGGCATTCGGCGACCACGGCGAAGGTCTATTTCACCAAGACCAATCCTGCGACACAAGGCTTTATCAGAAACAATCCGGCCACTAACGCAGGTGGCTTATTATCCTCGACCACTACACCCGCTGGCCTTGGTAAGGTCCGCTTGTATCGTTATGCGCAAAGCACTTGGGATTCAACGAGGGCTGTGCCAATCCATGTTGGTTCAGCAGGGCCGTGAGGGACGAATATGTTTACTCGCGATAAAGTTGTATCATGTGTTTTTCCATGTCATGCAAATTATCATAGTAGAAATGTTCATTAGCTATGTTGTGAATGAATAAAAATGGCTTGGATTCTCTTGCGATGTTTACAGGGCGCTTCTAAAAACTCAGAGTTCGCTCAAATGCAAGGCACAGAAAAAATTTTGCAGCGCAGCATATGTTTTATATGTAAGCAATAAATTTATTCTGTAACACAGCAGTTGGGATGAAATCTGGGTTTTTAGAAGTGCCCTACAGTTGATTAATAAATATGGGAGAACGTTATGAAGATACTTACTAACAAGCTAATACTGATTATCATTATGCTGGTGGCATTAGTTGGCTGTGCGGGTATGACGCCATCGCAACAAAACACCGCGCAAGGTACCGCAGTTGGTACGGGTCTTGGTGCCGCCACTGGTGCTGCAATCGGTGCCTTAGCAGGTGATGCTGGAATAGGCGCGGCTATCGGTGCCGGTGTTGGCGCAGTGGGTGGCTATGCCTGGTCTTCCAGAATGGAGGAGCAGAAAAGACAAATGCAACAAGCAACTGCCGGTACGGATATTCAGGTTACACAAACTGCAAATAATCAGCTGAAAATGAATATTCCGAGTGATATTTCTTTTGATAGTGGGCGTGCGGAAATAAAGCCGGAAATGTATCCAGTGTTAAATAGTTTGGTGGCCGGTTTAATGAGTAACCCAAATGCTCAGGCTAGCATCGTAGGACATACCGATAATACCGGCAATGATGCAATTAACAATCCATTATCGGTTAATCGTGCGGCCAACACGCGCAACTATATTGTGAGTCAGGGTATACAATCCAATCGTATCCGTATTGATGGCCGTGGTTCCTATGAACCAGAAGTGCCGAATGACAGTCCGATGAACCGGGCAATAAACCGTCGGGTTGAGGTATTTGTGTTTGAACCGCAGCAACAGCAACAACCGCAGTATCAACAGCCCCAATATCAGCAACCAAGGTATTAATTAACAAAAGGTAAACCACCGGTTTTGCCGGTGGACTATAGCAGTTTGACAATTCCGGGATTCACCGGAAGTCTCCTTATCTATGAACCGCTTCAAGTTCAATATAACTCGGTATTGAAACCTGAAGTTTATCCGAGGTCTAACAATTCCATTTTAAGCCTATTCTTATTATGAGTGACGTAGAATCATTAAACGAATATTTCACCCAACGGGTCGAGGTGCATGCAAGCAGGCACGCAATTGATCAAAAGCATGAAATTGGTGATTGTATTTCCGGACCTGAAAGCCATGGTTTTTCAGAAGAATCCTTATATCTGAACAATCATTTTAATGAGCGGCTTGAAGCCGTCAGAGCGGATGAACTGAGTAAATCCACAATTATGTGTGTTCCTATTCCTGATACCGGAACGATTCCAAAGATTCTAAACGATGTTTTTAATATTGAAGCGGTTTCTCAGATGGTTGGCAATGCCCTTGGTACCGGCGAGCAACCAGCGCCTGACGTAGATATCCCCATCGATGGAGAACACGCTTTTTTTGAAGAAGAAATTCCAGAGGATGATGAAGTCGGTGAAGATAACAAACAGGAAATTAGGGCAACAGGCGTTCTGAAATTCTTTGATTTAATTCCAGACTGGCTCGCCAGCAATCTTGATGCTTCTCTTGTGCCTTTTGAAGACAGATGGCTTACCACACTTGATGTAAACATGAAAAGTACCGGGCATATCATCGTTAGTCCTGCTCCAATCGGTATGGCATTAGACCCAAGTACAAACCACAGAATTATCGTTACATCATTTATGAAAGGTATTGTTAATACAAATGATGGCGTACCTTATCCGATGGATGTCGAACTGGATTACGATCCGCTTTTAGGGGCGCTTGACGATGACATAGAACTACCGGGAAGTGGTCAAAAAACTATCATGGCAATTAACGAAATTTATGACTCAGGCGATTCTGTTGACGAACAAATCCAAACTTTGAGGGACGCAAGCACAGAACAAGAAAGCTTTATGGATGCTGTGGTTGCAGAAATTATTCCCGATAATGAAAATGATAGTGATCGCTATGATGAAGTAGAAGCTGTCGAAGATGATGAATTATTAGAAGTCGAAGTAACACTTACCGGTCACCGCAAGGATGAGATTGACCTGATATTAGAACAACAAGTTGTCGTCTATGTTGATCCAAATCACTTGGAGTATGCCAAAGCACAGCTTTCAGAAAACCTTGTTTTTTTAACAGGCAATGTCTCATTTTCATTCGGTTTGTATAACCCAGGCGCACCGCCGGAAGAGCTTGAAAATACGGAGAAGAATGATTATCTTCAGTTTTATATAAACATAAAAGAAGACAATGGTAGAAACTTGAGAGATTCTATTGTTTTACATGGTGGACCTCTTTTAGCGCTTGCTAAATTGAAACTTCCTTATCATTTGCCAAAACGCAAACCCGAGCACTTCAATCGTTGACTCATAATTGTAATTGGCTATGCGAGGCAGGATTGAGCTAAAAAATGAGCATAGAAAACTGCTCTCACTCCTTTGCCCTTCTTAACAAAACGTTGTCTTATATAGGGGACATTATGAGAGTTTCAGTAAAACCATTAAATGCATATCCATGGTTTATACGACCTTTCTTTTGGAATCAAAAAAGAAAGTATGGCGCAATTCTTCAACCAGGTTTACTTTGGGGAAGAGTTCCAAAATTGTTTGCGTCAGTCGCCCTGCTTTATGGTGCACTGGACAGAAAAAGCTCCCCGTTGGATTCTGTACTTCGTTCATTGGTTACAGTGCGAGTATCACAAATTAATTGGTGTCGTTTTTGTGTTGACATTAATTCTGCCACTTTGGCTAAAAGATCGGGTTCTTTAGAAAAAGTGGAGAAACTTGAACAGTGGAAGGAATGCGATCTCTTCGATGAGAAAGAGAAAGTGGTTCTTGAATATACCGAGGCTGTTACATTTACAGATCAGCAGGTAACCGATGAATTAATGGAGCGCTTAAAGGAATTCTTTGATGATGACGGTGTTGTGGAATTGACTGGCCTTATCGCTTTTCAGAATTTATCCAGTAAATTCAATAGCGCTCTGGATGTGCCTGCCCAAGGTTTTTGCAAGCTTCCAAACGATCATTCAAATGGAAAGTAGGTCGTTGAATTCTTAGTCAACTTTTCTCAGGCGTTGTGTGCATGGATTAGATTAATAAATATAGAATTGCGGTACTAGGTTCAGATAGGGTATTAAGAATTAGAAATTTAAAAGCATGTTAACTGACAAGACATGATGCATTTGATCCGGGCGGGGGTTTTTTGGTCTGTTAAGATATTGGTTTAAATAACCGATCTCTACTATGGTTTGCTTGTCTAAATGATAGCCTATGCCTGCAAATGCCCAATTCTGATTTAAGCCTTTTTTGATTCCCGCATCCGTAGTATTCAGATCAACAAATATTTCATTCCATACGACAAAACTAACTTTGGGTGAAACTGAGGGTATGGGTACAGACAGTTTAACCATTTGTCGATAACGATGAGCGACGTCAGAGCTGCCGGGGATATCAAAAAAACGTTGTTCTAATCGAGTGCGGCTGATTGCTGTGCCAAATGAGTATTGATCTTTCAACGACAATTGCTGCCAAATTCTATGATCATTAAACGGGTGTTTGAGAGCCAGTGGGCGACTGGTCGGAACCCAGTCATAACCTAGCCAGACGGTGGTTTTCTTATTAATAGCGTAGCCAATGCCCGGTCGTATTAGGCCTTGGGTAAATCGTGACGAGTTATCGCCAAAACGACCCTGTGTAAAAAGTTTGTACTTGAAGTTTTTGAAGTTTGGGTTGTTTCTGAATAAATCACCGGTTATTTCTACACCTGCCCAGGTATGAAAATCTTCAACCTTTTTCTCAGCAGCAACCGGGGCTGTATTGATCAAGCTGAGTACGGTTGATGCTATTAGCAGAGCAATTAGGCGCCAAGCCCGGAATTGAGAATGTTGAGTCACTGTAAACCTTGTTATCAGGAAGTAATGATTGTCATGTCAAACATACGCGCATCCTGTTTTTAGGATGTTTTTACCAGCAGTAAAATCTCCACAAATCAAATCTAATGATTGTTGAAAGTATTTGATTATATGTTGGAGTGTTAGAATTGCTTCTTTTATTCTGTCAATGCACCTAATTTACGATTAGGCCAAGAGGAAAAAAGAATGTCAAAATTTGTTGTTTGTGCACTGTATAAATTTGTAAGCCTACCCGAATATAAGGCGTTGCAGCGTCCGTTACAGGCGAAGATGGTTGAGAATGAGGTGAAAGGGACGTTGTTGCTGGCGGAAGAAGGTGTTAATGGCACCATTTCGGGCGCTCGGGCGGGGATTGATGCTGTTTTAGCGTGGATGGAGACGGTACCTGAATTAGCCGGTATATCGGTTAAGGAATCCTTGACGGACGAGTTGCCTTTCAAGCGAAGCAAGGTCAAACTGAAGAAGGAAATTGTCACGATGGGGGTTGCAGGCATTGATCCGAATCAGAAGGTTGGAACCTATGTGGCGCCACAGCAGTGGAATGATTTAATTAGCGATCCGGACATTGTGTTAGTCGATACGCGCAATAAGTATGAAGTCGCGGTCGGTGCTTTTGCCAATGCGCTTGACCCGAAAACCACAACTTTCCGTGAATTTCCACAATACGTATCGCAACACCTTGATCCATCGGTGCACAAAAAAGTGGCGATGTATTGCACGGGCGGCATTCGTTGCGAGAAATCTACCGCGTATTTGAAAGAACAGGGGTTTGAGGAGGTATACCATTTGCAAGGCGGTATTCTGAAATATCTTGAGGAAATTCCAGAGGAGAAATCCTTATGGCAGGGCGAGTGTTTTGTGTTTGATGAACGTGTTACAGTGAATCATCAGCTTGAAAAAGGCAGCTATGACCAGTGTCACGCTTGCCGTTTGCCCGTTTCAGACGAAGATAAATTAAGCCAATATTATCAGCAGGGAGTCAGTTGCCCGGCTTGTTATCATGACCGTTCAGATGAAGACAGAGCCAGGTATCAGGAACGTGAAAAGCAGGTGCAGTTAGCTGAAATCAGAGGCGATGTTCATATTGGGGATATGAGTGATAAACGAGATCATTGAGCTGTGCTTAGCGGTCAACCATTTTCCGGGTCGCGAACCCGTCAATATAAAGTAGCCGGAGCACTAGGTTTTGGTGTTGTATTCCGGGGAGATCAATTGTAGCACCGCGTTTTTTAATCACGCGTAAGTGTCATTATTTGTTTTGTCGTCATCTTCCCTTTTGTAATGCCGCGTGCTTTGGTAAAAGGGTTGTGCGTTTCTTTGTTTACCAGTTCGACATGATCATTAACGACCACAAAATCAACATCGGTTTCACCAGGTGTGATGCCTAAATGGTCTCTAATATGTTTAGGGATTGTGGCTTGTCCCTTGGTTGTTACAATGCTCATATTGTTAATTTTTCCCTGACCTTCCCTAAAAGTAATACTTTGCTTTGCATATGGCAATACCTGAAGATATTGTTTGCAAGATGATATTTATATTATTTCCAATAAATTCCATTATGCCGAGCAAATACCATATTGAGGAAGCAGATCATGAATCACATAGAGCCGATGTGCCAGAAGTGCATCGTGGAATAGCTTCCAGTTACTTTGCAGAAATTTGTCATCGTATTTAAACTTTTTTTTCTGATCGTCTTTTTCTTTTGTCGTGCCGAGTGCTTCATGTTTCCAGGAACGGACACCTTTTGCTTTGTATTCCAGCTTTGCTGGCCGGAATCCAAAGTAGCTGTCTGAAATATGTTGCAACCATATTTTATGTCGCTTTTTCCCATCATCTTTCCGAATGCTGCGGAATAAAGCTTCAATTTTTGCCTGTTCATGATCCTGTAAGCCAGAAACATTTGCATTAACATCGCCAGCCAGGAAACGTTGCATGGCCATGCATAGCTTGTTGGACGCCTCTAGAAAAATGGCCGTATTATCTCTGATTACCGGCTTTTTGTTGTGATCTTTGTAACGCCATTTAAGATAGGGACGATCTGGAAAAGAGAGTGCTGCGCCATGGCCTAGTGGGAATGTATCGCCGATCAGTTTGCTGGATTTTTGATCAAACTTGTCTTGAAAAAATTCTTTTAGCCGTGAAGTAAGCCTGTTATCTGGATTGTCCGTATCTTCCAGTTTGCTAATATCGTTGACTTTATGATTTACGCCAGCGAAGCCTTGGTGTGCCCAGGTATCCGCATATACATGCATGGTAATGCCCAGTCTATGTAATCCATGTATATTATTTCTATCCATAATACATGCGTTCACCATATCTTTAGCTATAGGACTATCTGGTCTGCAAATGATTTTTTCGATAAAAGTGCCTGCTGGATTTTTTCCTGCGGGAAATCCGCCATTGCCCGGCAGAAAATGAAAGGGTATCCACACCCGATGGCTAGCCAATTCATCAAAATTTCTGTAATCAAGCATTTTATGGGCGGAACTGTAACGCTTATACATCGCGCCATTGGTAAAGTGAATGATGCCTGAGTTGGTGGCATCGTCTACATATTGTGCTGAGTAGGCGATGATGTTCGCCTCGGGATGTTTGAAACCAGCCAAGCGAGCCAATACATATGTCGTTGCATGATGAAAATCTATTTGCATGATTTCTTCTCCATTTATTTTGGAATCACGGATGAATTGGATGATTCTGTAAAATAACCAATGCAAGCTTTTTGTTCGTCCGGGGTCATAAATCCCTGATGTTGGTAACGTGGCGTTAGCCCTAATTTTTCTATCTTATCGTGCCATAACGGGTTGTAGGGTATGAGTGAACAGGACTTGACACCGTGTTCCTCCAGAAACGCAGCAATACCTTTTAGATTTTCTTCTGTTGTTGTTATACCTGGAATGAGTGGAATTCTTGGAACGACGGGTATATGCGCATCGCTCAGTAGTTGGGTAAAGTTATTCAGAATACTGGTATTGGAACGTCCACAGTATTTTTTACTGGCAGCATTGTCTATAAGCTTAATATCAAAGTAGACCAGATCCAGCCAGGGCAACATCTTTTGTTTGAAATGTTGGTAATTGAAAAAACCGCTGGTTTCCAAAGCTGTGTGTATCCCTTCATGCTTCAGTGCTTGCAGTAGACGACTGGCAAAATCCATTTGCAGTGTCGCTTCACCGCCAGAGAGTGTAACGCCACCGCCCGTTGTTGAAAAAAATGGTTTGTCCTGGAGCAACCGGTACATCAGTTCTTTCACAGTAAACCAAGTGCCAATTTTCTTGCCATGAATGTCGGTCTCAGGTGCGAATTTTTTTCCTTCCGGATTCTGGCACCAGATACATGAGAGTGGGCATCCCTTGAAGAAAACAGTCGTACGAATGCCCGGGCCATCCTCACTGCAATCCCGTTTAATGTCGAAAATAAGCCCTTTATTGTTCATCCTAAACACCGTTCAACTTTCAACTGTGATTCTTAGGATCATACTAATTCGTCAACATAAGCTTGGACATTTTTGCCAATCGCACCAAATTTGAACATGTGACCAAAATTACCGGTAATCTGTACCAGATTCTCAAGTAATAACTGCACGACATCGGCATCAGGGCGTTCAATCAAACCGAGAATCGCTTTGGTATCCTTGAAACGAATCACCAAATCAACTTGATCTGGGTCCTGCTCAATTTGTTCAGCTTGTGCTTCACTCAACGCCTGGGTGTCAACAACTGCTGCCGGATTAAAGTATTGACCAAATGGTGTTTGCTTGTAGAGTTGCGATGGATCAGGGCAAAATCTGATCAACACATTCATGTCATCTTGCGGTTTGCGCGTGCGGATAAGAATCTTGCCTTGGTAGTATCGGATACCGCCTTCCACACGCGGGTCTTTAATAATAAAGTTTTCCTCGAAGAAATTTTGTGCTTTTGCTGCTTGATTGTCACTTAATCCCTCGCTGGTTAGAAAACCGAACCCCAGTTTGATCAGTAAAGCCATGCCATTTGCTAACAGCTTACCTTCCGCCAGATTCAGAAATCTAGCTAGGTCACTGTTTGTCTCACCAAGCTTGAGACCGGATCTTAGAATGTGATGAATACCTTCAGGTAGTGCAGGAATGGTTGCATGCATCGTTTATGCTCCTGTTGTTTCATGCTGTTCAACACCGCTTTTCATATCGAAATTGGCGCGGTCAATAATTTCCTGCCGCATCAGTGGGCTTAACGTGACATAGTAGGCTGAATAACCGGCAACACGAATCATCAAGTCTTTGTATGGCGCTAAGGCTTTTTGTTCCGCTTCGCCAGCATTGGCTTGGCTTGCAGCGGTGGCAGCAGAATTCGCCGCAATGAAATCCTCAATCGAAGTGACGCATAGTTGGACCAGCACGCCATTCTGATCCATAAAGGTTTTCATATGTGTCGCAAATAAATCGACATCTTCATTGTAATGTGCCTTACCACGTGGTGTCAGGCTTAGGTTATAGGTGTAGCCGTTTTGCACTGTGTCCGCATCCACACTGGTTACCGATAACATATGATCAAGCAGCGTGACCGGTTCTCCATTCGCTTTAACGATTCCTGGGCAAGGGGTTATTCCGCTGGCAAAGGAACTGTTATCCGTCCGGCCATTGGGTGTAGCCTTGCTTAACAATCCAAAGCCAGCGTGATTGGTCATACTCCAATAGCCGGTTAAGTAGCGTCCACCACGGTGGGTACGGTATTTGAAAAAAACGTCCTGAATCATCTTGGTTAACAGCTTGGTGTATTTAACGGCCATGGCATTGTTGTAGATACCATTCGGTGTTGCATCCACACCAGCACCATATTTCGGTGCCAAGCGGATTAGATTAATACACGCCAGGAGTCGTTCTTGTGTCATGGCTACCGAAGTACTGTCAGTTTGGCCGCCAAATTGTTTCTGAATAAGATCTAGTAAATTTCTTATGAAGCTACGGGTTTCACTACTGGCGGACAATCGATTCTTGTCAAAATTTGTATCAAGAACTGCAATCAGCTCCTCAGCGGTCATTTTGCCGCCAAACACCAATGCATCAATAGTGCAAAAGGAATCAATAACATCAGCCAACCCGATAATTGCAACGCCTGAAGAATTATATTTAGCACCACCGGAAGAAACATCGCGGAATTTGGCTTTGTTTTCACCGGGCTTGTTGGTTGGTCCATCAAACAGGCCCGAAAGCAATGGTGATGGTCGTACCTTTTCTAAGGTGCGGCCAAGATAGTTATTGAACTGCACGCAATGTCTGGCCATTTCATCGAGTTGAAAACGGAAACCGTCGATAAAATCCTGCATCGACGTCATCTCGGTTAATTGCAAAGAAGTATATTCTGTTGTGTCGTAAAACAGATTGGGATCATGTTTGCCGATACCGTCGCTACGGTGTTTGCCACCGAACATGGCAAGCTCCAGTATGGCGGGTAATACCAGTAGCGTGGAACCCGTATGCCCGTAATGTTTATGATCTGCATTCTGTTCGATACAACCAATAGAAGCATAATCATGCGCATCAGCTAATGCCTCATCAGTACTGATGTTGTTATGTTTGGCATAGTAATTAGCCATGCTGTGTATCACAGGCACATCACCATGCAGTGCAGGTGTTGCACGAGTAGTCAGGTTAACCTGACAAATGCGTTTCAGATAGGGAGAAACCTGATCGGCATCCAGTGGCGTGCCATCCGGGGCGCGATGATGTACTTCTTTGTGATAACGCGCATGTACATTGGGGTCACGAATAGAAAGCATTTCGGTGGCTTTGAGTATGATGTAAGTCATATCATTGACTGCATCGACGGTTTCGCCATTTTTATAGCGTGTGCCGCCCACGGTTAAAGCCTGATTCGAGCCACTGCCGGCAAACAATACTTCTGCAGTTTCCGGTGACAAAGGTACATGATCTGAACAACGCAGGAAAAAATGACACATGAGTTCTACTGCATGCCGGGTATAGGCTGATTTTGCTTCACTGTCCGGCTGTTGTTGCCAGTCACGCAGATAATACTCGTTCAGTGTTTGATCCAGCCGACCAGGAGAAAGACCAAAATTAGTGTTCTCCTGTAACAGCAAATGGTAGCAAATCCACACAACAGTAATAGCTTCTGCCAACGTCTCAGCGGGTCTGGCCGGAACCTTTCGACAGATTGCTGCCAGTACGGGATTGCCTGCTTCCTCAGCGGCTTCAGCCAAATGTTCAGCATAGACCCTGGCCCCTCCATAAACGCTAATTACAGCCTGGGCAAATTCTATTTTCTCTGGTGTGTCGGCTACGCCATTATCAATATCATTCTGTAGCTGAGAAATTAACTCGTCGAAACCGTATTTAAGTACACGGCCAAAATCTGGTGTGGTGTGCGAAACAGCGGTTGCCTTGTCTGATAAATAAAAAGCCACTCGCTCAAACAATTCCTGGCATTTTGGCGTTTCGCCTGCACGTTTTTTTAGCGAGGGGTCAATAGATGGTTTGTTGCCATACAGGCCACCATACACTTCATCTCTGTTGTCATTCGCATAATCGGCTGTGTCATAATCAGAATAACGTGCAGCCTCTTGCACGGGTCGCCGTTCAAGCCAGTAGGGGAAAATCTCCTCATTCAGTCGTTTGGCCACTTCCGGTTTAATATTAAACGGATTCTGTGGTCGTGTTGCAATGGTTCCCAGCTCTGGCCAAATGCAGTAACCGCTCATGTCCATATGTACGACCGGCCCTACAAAACTGGTTGTCGTTTGACCCGGCAACAAATCACTCGCGTGAACCAATGGGGTTTTGTTGCAAAAAACATGTTTCAGCGCCTGGGCGCGACGTGTCGTCGGTGGTAGTGCCTCATGCTCCGGTTGGCGCAAAAACTCAGTCAACAGACGGGGCAATTCATCACAAATTTCCGGTATCCATTGTGGGTCGAATAATTTGTTACGCCATGCCTGCACAACAGGAAAATCGCTTAATTTGATGTCACTGAGGGCGAGGTCATGCAGTGTTTTAATTCTGTCAGGTGTTGTATTCGGTATAGGGAAAATAGAAACATTATCATTGAGCGCAGCGGTATCTACCTCGCCATGCTCAAGATCAATGTGAATACCTCCTCGATTTAGACTTAGGTTATCAGTACTCATGAATTTCTCCTATTTGATTAACTCAATGTATCCAGCTCGATCGCCAACCGATGGTATTGCCACGCATCATCAAGCAACAGGAAATAGCCGAATAGTTGGTATTTGTAGTCAGCTGGATCAACCGATGAATGAAACGCTACATTTAATGCTGTGGAATAAATCAGTTGCCCCAAATAAAGCCCGTCAGCAATTTCGACAATTTCGTCGAGACAATAACCGATAGGCGTTGGGCCACCAATCATCGGGAAACGGTAGTGAAACTGAAATACCTTCTTGTTTTTTTCGGTTCCATTATTCATGGCCAGAATCGACGTTCGGTCATCTACACCAAGAAAAATGTATCCTTGTCGCGCAAAGGGTGACGGTCCGGCTGCTGAGGCTGCTTGAAGCGATGCATCTGGCACACGGTAATTCATATCCACGATACGCATCAACGGGTCAGCTACGGTTATGCGTTTATCCTGAATATTGTTGCCATCCACCCAGTGCGAGGCCGCTTCATTTTCCCAGAATGCTTTGTCTTCATCCGGCATGCCCTGATCCCATGCGCCATTCCTTAAGTGATCAGCATAGTTACCTTCTGCATCCCAGTAGTGCCTCCTGTTTTTCTCAACCAAGGCATAGTGCGGTGCGCTGGCCAGATGTGATTTAAGTGCGTGCACACGCTTGGGATAACGATTAGCCAAATCATCACTTTCATCAAGAAACATACTGAGTTTGCGCCCGGAGATTCTTTCATAGGATTTGCCAGCCCATGGAAATATATACTTGCCGATATGATGCCAAATCATGTTGGGAAAATTGGGGGATATGTGTTGTTCCAACAAATCGGACAGTGCGCTGGGGAAAATGGATTCATCTTTCGGCTTGTCCGCAGGATCGGGACGGAATGTTTCACCGAATCCATTATGCAGATTGAGCGTTGCACCATGGTAATAATCAAAGCCCGTACTGTGGACTGCTTCACCATACCAGTTGCTTGTTTCTGCACTATCTATACGCGTGTTATAGCCATGCTTGCCATGCCCTTGGAATAAACCATTCTCAACTGTAGGCGCAATGCCACGACGAAACAAACGATTTAATTTTTCAAAATACTTTAATTGATCTTGCGGTTTACTCTGGGCGGAAATCTCACCGCTAATGCGCTGTAGCATTTGCAGGATAGATTCACCCTCCGTGAGCATCTCAGCAACATTGTCGTCTTCTCCACCTTTGGGCGAATCTTCCAGCAGAAAAGTAGTGAATTTATGCTTTAGTTCTGCATGATGCTTCCATCCATCAGTCCAGTCGGTAATATCAGGCCAGCTTTGCGAGAGAATATCACGCACCTTGACAGCTTTACGACTCACCGAAGCTGGTGTTAAATCATAGCCTAATTCATGAAATCCAATTTCTCCTTGACGTGGCTTTAGCTGCGGAAATGCATCGTCGGCGTAAAATGCTTTGGCATAGGCAGGGTCCACCATCAAAAAAAACCCATTGTTCTGGTAGCCGTAAAAATTCTTGTCACTAGAGGAACTGAGCGACAAAGCGCGTTTTATCTTATCAAATAAAGAATGACGGTAGGGATAAGTATCTCCAATTGACATAACATGTTCACCTAGGCTGAAGGTGCCAAAACTATAATGGCGTGTCGCAAATACCAGTTGCCCCAAATAAATACCATCATCAATACGAACCAATTCATCAATCAAGCGTGTCATCGGATAGGATGGCCCAAGGGCTGGCCATCTGTAATTCAGTTGATATACTTGTTTGCCATTCATTTCAGGTACCACTGATGCGCCCGGATTGCAGAGAAAGTAGCCACCTGTTTTACTATAGGGAATCGCTGTTTCTTTCTGCAGGTTTTCAGCCAACAATTCGCAATCAAAATCTGTAGCCTGCGTATTCATCGGGCGTTCTTTTAACTGCCAAAGTTGTGTCAAGCCGGGCAGGCCGATTGCCTGAAGCACATCAGGATTTGGTGGTTCGCGAAAAAAGTTGCGTCCAATGCGGGTGGTTTCCTTATTAAAAGAACCCATTGCTTGAGCATCATTGTTGGTTTTTGCTGCGAACGTCTCGCGTGACACAGGCTCAAAAGTTTTACCCATCCACAAGCCGGTATCAGCGAAAGTCGCGTTCCAGGCAGTAGCCATCCACTCAATATTGGCAATGACGGATCGCTCCTTATCCATTAATTCAGCAGCTTCTTTGAGATAATCGCTGTCACGGATAGAAACAGGAATGCCGATCATGGGTCCATTAAGGGCTTCAGGTTTGCCACACTTAAACAGCGTATCCAGTTTCTTATGAATTTCCGGCCAGTGTTTACGCTGATCATTGTCTGCAAGAATGTGCTGGTATTCTCCCAATAAAACGAAGAAACTACCGTGATAATCATTATTCAGTATATTACTTAATGATTTTTCAAGAGATTGCCTCTCGTCGCTTGAGATGGCTGGGAAGTGTTCGCTGTTCAGAAAGTCTGTCATGGATATCCTCCTTGCTACTTTCTTGCTTAATATATCAGAGTGTTTTGCAAAGCAAAAGATCCCACTGATGAAATCACTTGCTTATATAATAAGTTATATAAAGCTACTTGCGTCCACATTGACTAATGTCAATAGTAATGCTTATGGTAAACAGTAAAGCTTAATTACATCTGTATACTATAAGTGTGACTTCCTTAAAGCGTATGATTTATATCAGAGGAGACTGATCATGGGCACAAAAAATGTATCTCCCGGCTTTCATTCGATTAACCGCCGTGACGGTATTTTTCAAGAAAAGGTACACGATACATACAAAATAAAAGCCAAACTTCCAGAGCCAACAGTTTGTTCACAATGTGGTGCGGTATATCATGAAGGACGATGGCTATGGCGTAAGGCACCTGCTGATGCTCATCAGCATGATTGTCCTGCTTGTCTGCGTATTCACGATCATTTTCCTGCTGGGTATCTTACGCTACAGGGTGATTTTCTCTCGGATCATCATGACGAGATATCACACCTTGTACGCAATGTGGAAAAAAGAGAACAAGTTGAGCATGCATTGAAACGTATCATGGCGGTAAAAGAGCAGGATGATGGAACAATGTTGATAACAACTACTGATATTCACCTTGCTCGTGGTATCGGTGAGGCGATACATCATGCTTACCAAGGTGATCTGGAGTTTCACTATAACCCGGATGAAAATCTCTTGCGGGTCTATTGGTCACGCTAGGAGGCTGTCCGAGAATAGAATAATCTACTGCGGAAAAGCCATTTTGGTCATATTTCCCGATAATTTTCGTTAAATAGAACAACTATTCGCCTCAAATGATCAAAAAATCTGTCTCAAAATGGCTTTCCCTCGCAACGATTACTATTCTCGGACAGACTCCTAGAAGCAGAAATGATACCTGGACGCTTCTAAAAATTCAGAGTTCGCCCAAATGCAAGGCACAGAAAAATTTTCAGCGCAGCATATGTTAGATATGACAGCAATAAATTTTTTCTGTAACACAGCAGTTGGGATGAAATCTGGATTTTTAGAAGTGTCCACCTATCGGTGAGGGCCGTTTACGGAGTAATATAAGGGCTGAAGCTTCCTTAACCTAAATACTGCATGAAAAATGAAAACTACTTATTTTAAAACACCCTATTATTGGCGCCATCGTTTCTTAGTTGCTATACAATTCACAGTGCTGATACTTGTTTTACTGATGTATTCTTCCAGTGCTATCACTGCACCAGGCGCCAAGGCTGAAGAACCATTTGACTTGCCTCGTTTGCTGAGTATTGAAATTGAAGGGGTCTCACTTGGCACACCGCTCAAGGCCATTCCTGACATTCTTGAGAAACAGGACTTCACCCAAACCGGTAGTACGACGTTCACCAAACGAAATCAGCCCCCCGGGCAGCGTAGATCCATCTATCGTATTGAAGTGAAAGATACGGATAGCATGCGTAACATCACATATCATCGGGGGCAAAGTGGCGGGCGGGTCAAAAGTTCTGCATTACAGGAAAAACCCATCTTAGCTGACGAAGTTGAAATGGCTAAAGTCCTCTATGAATTGGTTTGTGTTGGCATAACGGCACAGGAACAAAGCGAGCGATCCTGCTCGCCTGTGACAGCATCCCATATCAGTTTTAATCAGGGTGAGTTTCTGAGAATCAGGGAAGATGTTGGTGTGCAGCTCAGTGTCTCGGCTACTGCGACAATCATAGCAGTGGAGTATTCAAAATAGGGGCACTTAGTGGTACGGTTTTAGTTACCTTGGGCGCCCTAAATACCGCCATCAAATGTCATCACGCTGCCGATCACCGCAATCGCTTCTTCACTTTGTGCGATATCAACGGCGACCCAATCACGATTCAATGAGCCATCATTCAATTGCGCCAAATAACCATTGACCTCATCCGTTGTTGCTGATCTTTGTAGCGTATTTTGAAAGAGTGTTTGAATATACTCACTGTCACTCAATTGATCAAAGTCGGTTCGCTCATGGAACCAGTTAAAAAATACCTCCACTTCAGCATTATCTGCTAATGCCTGGCGTCCAGCCTGCCATTCTTCAACCGATGCATTGCGGTCAAGAAAGGTATGTACAATACGCGCTAAGACACCTTCATTTGCATTATGTGTCAGGATCACCGTCTCACCACTATCAAAGGCAATCGCCTCAGTATTTGTAATGCTGAGCATGGCACCATCATTTAGATTGATTATTTCCAAGTAATCACCAACCGTTTCAAGGTGAACATCACTGCGGTTATTTTGCATACGCAGCACGTCATAACCGGCGCCACCATCTGCATTCAAGGCAAGCCCTAAAGGTAGAAAACCTTGATCATTACCAGCACCGGCGATAATGTCGCGTGTCACATTAAGTTGAATGATATCTGGATTGGTATCTAAACCCGCAAGTAGCTCATCGTCAGTTTTATCTAGAAACTCAGCTGCCTCGGGGAGGTTACGGAATTCTTTCAGAATATAGTCCACATCAACCTGTTCCCAATCCTGTGTGGCGTTACCCTCAACAGCTGTTAAGTCTCGCGCCAACCAAGTCTTGACTAAATGATGCGCCGCAGCTTCGGTGGCGGAATGGGCAATTGCCAAACTCGGGCCACTGGCGAAACGAACTAATTCGGCATCAGTAAGGGTATCTATCGTGCCATTACTATGCGTCATAACTATATGATTGCCTTGCGTCATTATCTGATAATCCGTTTGCTGCCCTTCCTGTAGCGCGATATCAAAACCAAAACCGCCGTTTAATTGGTCATTACCAACACCGCCACTGATGATGTCGTTAGCCGAGCCACCATAGACAATATCATTGCCCGCATCACCGGAAGTTTGGTCATTTCCACCAAGACTGCCGACAGTATCATCACCGCCACCGCCAAACAGGATGTCATCATCTGCACCTAGCACGATAAACTGGTTCTGATTATCGCCAATCGCAATATTCTTACCTGCGCCACCCACCACACGAACCGCGCCGACAATGGCTATAAAGGCAACATTATCCAGCTGCAAAACCGTGCCTGAGGGAAGGTTTGTGACATCAATGACTAATGCTTGCTTGTCATCACCGGCTTGTACTGAACCTGTGATGACAATTGGGACATTGGGTTTCTGATTGTCACTAACCGTTGGCACAATGGTCTGCACACTGATCGATTCATCATCGGCCAATGAATCGAGAAAAGCTTGCCCACTACCGGTCATTTCCACACGCTGATCACTACCTGCCTCGGTTTTATTCTCAATGCGCTGAATCAAATCATTAATAGCGTTAGCTTTACTCAGTGCCTGGGGCTGACCATCCACACTTAGGCCGACACCGACAGGGATGCTGACTATCAGGGTTGCATCACCTTCTGAATTAGTTGTAACAGGAATATCAGCATGATCCATGGAAATTGTTGTTGGGTCATCTTGCCGGGTGTCTTCCACTATTGGAATGGTGGTGGTCACAGTACCGTCAGACTGAACTGTGGTGTTGGTTGTTACACCGTCAATGGTGGTTGGCGTCGGTGTCGAACTGCCGCCGCCTCCACCGCTTGGTGCAGGCGCAGCAATTGTTGCTGTTATCGCGTTTGTTGCATCGACAACATTAACAGCTGCATCTGCACCAGTCGCCCAGTCTTCAGCAGCCGCAAGGTTATATGTGGTGGCATCGGTAGAAGAGGTACCCGCTTTTTCAATAATAAGGTTGACCGATGCCTTATCAGTAGCACTCAAAGTGACAGTAAATGTCGTACCCGAAGTAATCTCAATATCAGCAGAATCTGTCAGCGTATAAGCAGCACCTCCACCGCCTTCACCAGTGAAAGTGAATAGAGAGGCATCGATATCATTGGCGGCGCCACTTTTACTCAGGAAGCCGGTGCCAGTCACCACCAATACACCAGTACTGGCATTGTAGGTCGATGAAGTAATCGCTGGTACAGCAACATTGCTGACGGTAACACCGTTACCGGTTGCATCAACCACGTTAACGGCGGTATCGGCGCCTGTCGACCAATCTTCAGCAGCGGCCAGATTATAAGTGGTGGCGTCGGTAGAAGTTGTGCCGTTTTTATTAATGATTTGGTTGAGCGCTGCTTTGTCAGTTGCACTCAAGGTCACTGTGAATGCTGTCCCGGAAGTAATCTCTACATCGGTCGTGTCAGTCAGTGCATAAGTGGCGCCCCCTTCAGCGGTAAAAGTAAGTTTGGAAGCATCAATGTCGTTAGCGGCACCACTTTTATTCAAGAAGCCCGTGCCAGCGACAACCAAAGAACCCGTGCCAGCATTATAGGTTGATGAAGTAATTGCCGGAGCGGCCACATTGCTGGCGGTAATTGCATTTCCGGTGGCGTCAGAGGTGTCGGCGGCTGTGACGTTCGTGTCCCAGTCATCAGCGGCGGCCAGATTGTAGGTGGTCGCGCTGGTTGATGTCGTGCCATTTTTGTTGACAATTAGATTGATAGCCGCCTTGTCAGTGGCACTCAGGGTGACGGTGAATTGTGATACAGAATCACGCTCCACATCTGCCGAATCCGTCAAGGTATACGTTGCGCCGCCTTCGCCGGTGAAGGTTAATGTTGAAGCGTCAATGTCGCTACCGCCGCCATTCGCTTGAATATTGGTGCCGGTAACAACTAAGCTGCCCGTTGCTGCATTGTAGGTGGCTGAAGCAATCTTTGGATTAATTGATACCGTAACCGCATTTGTGGCATCGGCAATATTGGTGGCCGCATCCGTGCTAGCTAACCAATCGTCAGCTGCAGCGAGGTTATAGGTGGAACCGCCTGATGATGAGGTGCCGATTTGATCCAGCAATGCATCAACGTTGGTCTTGTCTGAACCGATAAGTGTTACGGAGAACGAGGTGGCCGAGGTGATTTCAACATCCGAGGCGCTCGTGATCGTGTAAGTAGCATTTGCAGTACCGCCAGTCAGTGTTAACGTTGAAATATCAACGTCATTTGTTACATCGTCTTTCTTGAAAAGATTGGTGCCCGTGACAACCATTACTCCCGTATCAGAATCATAGGTGGCTGAGGTAACAGTCGGTGTTTGGATATTGCTCACCGTAACGCCATTGCTTGTCAGATCAGCGATGTTTGTTGTCGCCGGTGCGCCGGGTAGCCAATTGTCGGCAACGGCAAGATTGTATGTGGTTGCATCGCCAGATGCTAGCCCGGCTTTATTGAGTAAACCTTGGATATTGAGTTGATCTGTGCTGCTCAAGGTTACAGTTGCACTGGCGGCTGATGTTAACTCTACTTCGCTGGTGTCAGTTAATGTGTAAGTTGCTCCTGCTTCACCTGTAAAGGTTAACAACGATGCATCCAGGTCGTTAGCTGCGCCGGATTTATTGACGAAATTGGTGCCGCTAATCACTACAACGCCGGTGCTGGCATCATAGGTTGCTGATGTTACAGCCGGTGCTGCAACGTTACTAACAGTGATACCATTTATGGCATCGGAAATATCTGGCGTAGCAGAAGTTCCCGTCATCCAATTATCAGCAGCAGCCAGGTTGAAGGTGGTTGCATCATCAGATAACGAACCGTCTTTATTCAGCAGTGCTTCGACGTTATAAATATCGGCGCCGGACAAGGTAATGGTGAATTGCGTGGCAGAATCAATTTCCACATCAACAGCACTTGTCAGAGTATAACTTGCGTTACCTTCACCTTTAATGGTCAATAATGAAATATCAACGTCATTTGCAGCGCCTGCTTGTGCTACAAAATTGATGCCGGTTACTACCAGTTGATTCGTGTTGTAATCATAGGTTGCGCTGGTGATTGCAGGACTTGCAGCAACGGTTACTGTAGAGCTGACAGCCAACGCAGCCACATTATCATTGGACCCAGTATTGGAGCCGCTGTCGGTCGCACTGGTGATGGTCACGACCCGATTACTGGTGTTTGGGGCACCGCTATTATTTTGATAGCTGATGCTATTGACTAAGGTTTGTGTCGCAGCAGTAGACACCGTGCCTCCTGAGAGCGTAACGGTGGCAGTACTGCCGGTAACGGATACACTGTAACTCAGGCTATTGGTCGCGGTGGTGCCTGAGGTACCATTGGTCAAGACAATCGCCGTGCCATCCGCATTTAAAATCTCGCTAGACCCATCCGCC
This sequence comes from Nitrosomonas sp., assembly GCA_021774075.1. Lineage (GTDB taxonomy): Bacteria > Pseudomonadota > Gammaproteobacteria > Burkholderiales > Nitrosomonadaceae > Nitrosomonas. The sequence goes on from JAJFJK010000042.1 coordinate 44,503, forward strand.
AGGTTGGTTACGGTCAGTGTGAAGCCGGTCAGCGTTTGCCCGCTTTCCACCGTGGATACCGCACTGCCGCTAAACAAGCTGGCCGCCGCTCCCCCTTCAGTAAACGTCGGATTGGAACCGGTTGCGGTTAAGGTGGGCTCATCGTTGAGGGCGGTCATAGTGACGGTGGAAGCCACTGCCAGGGCTGCCACATTGTCATTGGAACCAGTGTTGGAACCGCTGTCGATCAGGCTGGTCAGTGTGACAACGCGGTTGCTGGTCCCCGGATCTGCGCTGTTGTTTTGGTAGCTGATGGCATTGACCAGCGTCTGCATCGCTGCGGTTGATACTGTGCCGCCGGAAAAGGTCGCTGTCGCTGTGCTGCCGGTAACGGATACACTGTAGCTCAGGCTATTGGTCGCGGTGGTACCCGCGTTTGCGTTGGTTAGCGCGATTGCCGTGCCATCCGCATTTAAAATCTCGCTAGACCCATCCGCCAGGTTGGTTACGGTCAGTGTGAAGCCGGTAAGCGTTTGCCCGCTTTCCACCGTGGATACCGCACTGCCGCTAAACAGGCTGGCCGCTGCGCCGCCTTCGGTAAACGTCGGATTTGAAGCGGTTGTGGTTAAAGTAGGCTCGTTATTGACAGCAGTGACAGTAACCGTACGCGTATCATTAGCACTGGCTGCATTTGTATCCGTTGCAGTGAATGTGATGGTTCGGTTTGATGTGCCCGGGTCATTCGAAGTGTTATCGTAATGAATGGCCCGAACAACTTGCTGCACTAGCGCATTGGTCGCATTGGCGTTAAAAGTGACGGTGAGTGCTGTGCCATTGGTGACCGTGCCTTCAGATGCGCTTAGTGTGCCAATGACTGTTGCACCATTAAGGATATTGGTGCCGCTGGTATTAATGGTGCCAACAGCATTATCAACAATGCTCAGACGATCGGCTGCTTCATTATTGCCTGTGATTTGTGCGACCAACGTGCCGCCGTTCCAGTCGGCGTCCCCATCTGCATCGGTTAATGTTGCAGCGGCATCTGCCTGGGTGGCTGCGGCATTTTCTGTGTAGGCGAGACTGGCGTTGTCGATTGATATTGCAGGCGTGGTGTTGGCTGGTACAGCATCAGCGAGAATTAAATCATCAATCAATAATTGGCCAACATCATTGCCAAAATTATTCGTACCGGTCAAACGAATTTCATCGGCGTTCTCAAAGATAGCATTGGTAAACGTTATTGTTTCGGGTGTTATTGAAACACCATCATTTGGAAAATTAGCGCCCGCAGGATTAATTGTTTGATTGCCAAGCAAGCTGCCATCTTTATACGCATAACCTGTTATATCCGTATAAATCGTCGCACCAATACTGCCTAACTTAACGGATTGGAAATCAACCTCACGCCCATCGGTATAAATAACCAGATATGTTCCATCTGTACCACTATAGTAAAAGTCGTTATCAGCATCATTGACTGCCCCTGTTGCAGCCAAAGTCAGTGACCCATTTGCTGTGCCTGTTGAAGCGACATTGTTTACTAGTTTTAAACTTATCGTCCCAAAATTAGTTGTGGGATGAGTTGCCGTAACAGAAGCGGCTACTGTGTCGGTTGTGAAATCTAAGGTATTTGTGACGAAGGTAGAGGAAAATTGCTTGAGGTGTTCTTCACGAAACGCAAGTTCAGGAACAATATTGCCAGTAGAGGCACCCAGTTTCCAATCGCCCCCAATCGCACTATTTCCTGTTAAGTTATCAGATGCCGCAATATTCGCACCTGTTAGTTCAGCCAGCTGCTGTATAAATTGTTGACCTATTAACCCTTTAGCAACATTACAACCATAAATAAGAATATCCGCATTCTGCTTAAGCCCAATTTGCCAGGAGAATAAAGCTTGCTGGTATTTGCTCAGCGTGTCTGTTGATAGCACGCTATTACCTAATGACAGATAGCCAATATTGCCATGTGAAACAATATGTATAGCACTAATGTCTGAGCGCTGATTCAGGATATTCGTAATCTGTAGCACACCATCTTGTGTGCTTTCGAGCATATGAAATTCAATACCCGATTTTATGCCATTAACAAGGCTCTGATAATCATCAATAGCTTGATCAATAAAGACGATTTCTTTTGAACTTGAGTCTGAAGTCGATGGTGTGTTGGTGCGTGTCATTTTGAACTCCTGGACTAACCTGAAAAACCACAATTGAATGATGCTTAGTGTATCCTGGTATTGCGTGCTGGCAAGGCGTAATAAAGCATGGTAAAGTGTGCTTTTACAAGGAATTAGGGTAATGTCTGGGCGCTAGTTTTCAACGACAATCTGAGGCGATACCGTTATGATTAACCTCAATCAAATCAGCGCCAATGGGAAATAAACTTTGATTTGGACAAATAACAGGTATATAAGATTCTTGCTAAGGGAAGTGATGATTAATTCGTGAATCATGCTTGATGGCTAAATTCTGTTTTTTTATATTTCTTACAAAAAACTTATGATCTGGAAACCTAATGTAACGGTAGCAGCAGTGATTGAGCAAGACGGTAAATATCTGTTGGTTGAGGAAGAAGCGGAAACAGGTACTGGTGTGTTACTCAATCAACCTGCGGGGCATCTTGAGCCTGGGGAATCCATCATACAAGGTGCAGTTCGGGAAACACTGGAAGAAACGGCTTATACCTTTGATCCGGAATACTTGCTGGGTATTTATCAATGGTATTCCAGCAGTAATGACACAACCTATTTGCGTTTTGCATTTTGCGGGCCTGTTACAAATCACGATGACAGCCGTGTATTAGATAAAGGCATATTGCGTGCGACCTGGTTCAATCTGGGTGATATTGGCAAAGCAATCCATCGTCATCGTAGCCCATTGGTGATGACGTGTATTCAGGATCATATAGCCGGCAAGCGCTATCCATTGGCGCTTCTAACACATTATAATTAAACCATGAAAAAACAACGTGTGGTTGTCGGCATGTCGGGCGGCGTTGATTCGTCGATTGCAGCTTATTTATTGAAACAACAGGGTTATGATGTTGTCGGCCTGTTTATGAAAAACTGGGAAGATGACGATACCGATGAATATTGTTCTTCCCGCCAGGATTTACTGGATGCGGTATCCGTCGCGGATATTATTGATATTCCCATAGAAGCTGTGAATTTCTCAGCTGAGTACAAAGATCGGGTTTTTTCCCAGTTTCTTACCGAGTATCAAGCAGGACGCACGCCGAATCCTGATGTGCTGTGCAATGCTGAAATCAAGTTTAAGGCTTTTCTGGATCATGCGCACACACTCGGTGCCGATCATATTGCGACGGGTCATTATGCCCAGGTGCGAGAGGTTGACGGTGTGTTTCAGTTATTAAAAGGTGAAGATGGCACTAAGGACCAGAGCTACTTTTTATATCGTCTCAATCAAACACAACTCGCCAGTACGCTGTTTCCAATTGGGCATCTTTATAAGCGTGAAGTACGTAAGATTGCGCATGAGATAAAGCTCCCGAATTCCACTAAAAAAGACAGCACCGGTATTTGTTTTATTGGTGAGCGTCCATTCCGTGAGTTTCTAAATCGCTATTTGCCGCATGAGCCGGGAGAAATACAAACCCCCGATGGAAAAGTCATCGGCGAACATATTGGCTTGATGTATTACACCATCGGCCAACGACAAGGGTTGGGCATTGGCGGCACGCGTGATGGCAACGATGAACCGTGGTTTGTGTCGGCCAAGGATATGGCAAAAAATGTATTGGTCGCGGTGCAAGGGCATGGTCATCCTGATTTGCTTCAGCCATCGCTAAAGGCGGCTGATTTGACCTGGATCAGTGGGGGTGAGCCGCATTGCAACTGGGTTTATGCCGCCAAAACGCGTTATCGCCAGGCGGATGCGCATTGTATGATCGCAAGTGTTAATCAAGATCAATGTGAGGTGGATTTTGCAGAAGACCAGTGGGCGGTTACGCCGGGTCAATCGGTGGTGATTTACGAAAGTAAGGTCTGTTTGGGCGGGGGTATTATTACCGCATAAAACCTACAGGTCACAATTTGCCGCGTGTTAAAATGCCCGCCTTGTCAAGATTGAGAATGTTATGAAATTTTCTGCTATTACCGCCTTATCCCCGCTTGATGGTCGTTATCACACGAAAGTTGAACCGCTACGCTTTTATTTCAGTGAATTTGCACTGATTCGCTATCGTGTTCAGGTTGAAGTTTCATGGCTTAAAGCACTGAGTGATCAGCCGGAGATTGTTGAAGTGCCGCCATTCTCAGCACAAACCAATACCCGGCTTGATGATTTGGTGGCTAATTTCTCTGTGTCTGACGCAGAAGCCATTAAGACCATTGAGGCCACCACCAATCATGATGTAAAGGCTGTCGAATACTGGCTCAAGCAAACACTGGCCGATAATGCGGAGGTTTCCAAAGCGGCTGAATTCATCCATTTTGCCTGTACTTCTGAAGATATCAATAATCTCTCACACGGCCTGATGCTCAAATCCAGTCTTGATCAAGTCATGCTGCCAACGCTGGACAACATCATTGCCAAGCTGGTTGAACTGGCGCATGAACTGGCGGACATGCCGATGCTGGCCCGCACGCATGGCCAACCGGCCACGCCGACCACATTGGGCAA